>CALGII010000129.1 GCA_937915485.1 uncultured Ignavibacteriota bacterium
AACAGCTCAATTGCCGAACGAGTTCGGCAGTGAGCGACAGCGGTGGAGTTGACCGCCAGGTCAACTCACCCGCTCGCGCCGAAGGCGGAGCTTCTCCTGTTCCGGCAAACGGTTGAAAAAAGCGCTCCGGTGCCGGGTAAGGGTTTTGTCCCGTACTACAGTTTGGCGGGGTCGATGCGGAGGGTTTCAAAGCGGTCCTGCGCCATTGCGGCGAGCATCAGGGCCCCCACCGTCACCATCTGCCAGTAGAGTGAAAGGTCGAGCAGCGTCATGCCGTTGCGAAGCACCGCCACGAAAAGCACGCCGATCAACGCGCCGACCATCGTGCCGCGCCCGCCGGAAGGCGACGCCCCGCCGAGCAGCACCGCCGCGATCACATCGAGCTCCAGCCCGATTCCGGCCGAAGAAGGATTCGCCGAACCCATCCGGCTCATGCGCACCAGCGCGGCGACTCCCGCCAGCACGCCGCAGAGGACGTAGATCAAAATCTTCAGGCGGACAACGTCGATCCCGGCGTAAAGCGCGGTCCGCGGACTGGACCCCAGCGCGCGCGCATAACGGCCGAACGTCGTGTATTGCAGCAGGAAACCGCCGCAGAGCAGAACGAAGACGAACAGCAGCACCGCCGCCGGAGGGAAAATCAGATTGAAGTACTTTATGAATTTCTTGCTCGCGTCCGAAGTCTCTTCTATCGGCGCCTCGGATACGTCCTTGCTCCTTATCTGCGTCAGTCCGATATCGTCCGCAAGAAAATCAACCATGTTTATGAAGAAAGTTATGTTGTCCTTCGGAGGGCGGGATTCCTCGTTCGCGAAGTCCGCATCTCCAACGACTATTATCTTCGACGGCTTCTGTGAAGCGTTAATTGTTTCTCCCGTAATCGGTGTTGTCTGCGGATTCGTGTCCTGCGGTACGGGCTTGCCCGCGAAGTAACTGTTGTAATTCCCTTCATAAAGGGCTCCGACTATTAATCCTTTTGAATTGAACATCGAATCGGCCTGTGATTTCTTCAAATTCTGAAACTGCTCAAGATTGAGAAGGAAAAATCCTTCCGCCTTTCCCGATTTATCGGACGTTGTCAGCATGGGAGTTACCTTCAGATTCTTCGATGCTGCAGCGCTCAGGTCAAGAGAACTTACAAAAGAAAGCACGACCGACTTTATGTTCTTGAACGCCGCTACATCCTGATTGACGTTAGTTACGTTCGGGAAGTAGGGATAATTGATTGACATAGGAATGCCGATCTGCGACTGAACCTGAACGGACGCGCACTGCAAGTCCCTTATGAGATTGTTCTCAATTACGAATCCGTAACTCGCCATAAGGTCAAAAAGATTCGTCTTCACGGGATCTCCGATAACCATCTGCTGCTGAAAATTCGGGACTACCCTGTTCATTAGAAATGCCGCGTTTCCGCCCTTCATTATATACTGGTCGATAACGTATAACTGCCATTCGGGAAGATCACTCTTCGTTCCCATTACAATAAGTCCCGACACGTCTTCCGGAATTATTCTGTTCTTGTTAAGGTCAACGTTAATCAGGTCGTACTGAACCGAAAGTACGCTGTTGATGGTCTGGAACTTCGTATAATCATATTCACTGTGTCCCTGCAGGAATCCGATTTTTTTCTTCTTCTCGGTAGTAATTTTTTTGATAGTGCTCGTTAAATCGTATTCAAGGTTGTTTACTGTCTGAACGACCGGAAGGACTTCCTGCTTTCCTTCATACAAGAGCACCATCCCGAGATACGCTTTCTTAACCTCAAGTTTATCGTTGTCTATTACCTGAACCTGAACCGGCTGTATTCCGTATCTCTGCGCTTCCTTCTGCAACTCGTCGTTTTCGTCTTCGCCGATCGGGTTATAAAACTCGTAGTTCAGATTGCCATTCGAGTAAGAACGGTAATCGCTGAGCATGTCCTGAACCTGCCTTCTCAGAGTGTTGTACGGGGCCGGAAGATTGTCGCTGAAGAATGCCTTTATTATGAGTTTGTCCCCGAGATTTCCCACGATGTCCTTGCTTATCGGTGAAAGCGTGTAGGATTTGTTTTTCGTAAGGTCGATTCGCGTGAATACCCTGCTTGATATCACGTTCACCGCTATAATTATACCGATTATTACGGCTAATCTGATTAAAGTATCCTTTTTAATATCTTTTTTGTTCATCTCAAAATTGTTTTTAGTTTACCACTTCCTGCTTTCCAGAGAAGTTTTAGTTAATAGGAGCAGAATGCTCATACCGCTAAAGTAATAAATAAGGTCCTTCGTGTCTAACACGCCTCTCGCTATGCTGCTGAAATGATAATCCGAACTGATGTACTCGAGCATGGAGACAAGAGGAGCAGGCACGTACACGAGAATTTTGTTCAGCATGAACAGGATGAAAATCACCAGGAAACTTACTATGAACGCGACCACCTGATTTTCCGTGAGCGACGAGGCGAACAGACCCACGCTTACGTATATGCCTGACATCAGAACAAGACCGATGTACGCGCTGATTATCGAGCCGAAATCCACGGGTCCGAGCGTCTTCAGGCTTATTACATACACTATCGTCGGCACGAGCGTCAAAGCCGCCAGGGTCAGCGTGGAAAGAAATTTTCCGATTACAATCTCGAAATCCGATATCGGCTTCGTAAGAAGAAGTTCAATCGTTCCGGATTTCTTTTCCTCGGAAAATGTCCTCATCGATATCGCGGGAATGTAGAACAGAAGTATGAAAGGCACTATATCGAAAACGCTCCTCATCGTAATCACGCCCGCTACAAAAAGGTTGCTCGTGAAGAACCAGCCCGTAATAATTAAAAACACGACTATAATTATGTACGCGACCGGTGAAGTAAAGTACGATTTGAGTTCTCTTTTGAATATTGTTAAACTGTTTTTCATATTTTTATCAGGTCGTTAATTTTCTGAATATATCTTCAAGCGATGTTTCATCCTGATGCAGTTCGAGAAGAACCATATCGAGTGAAACAATTTTTCTGAATATTTCTTCTCTTACGTCGATTCCCTTGGTCGCCGTCAGGTCAACCGTCCAGGAATTTTCGTCGTCCGAAATAATTTTAACTTTTTCGACGTTCTTAATAGTCTCGAGCGCGGATACGAGTTTATCCCTGCCGTACTTCGGGTCCTTCTTTATTATAATGTGTATGTTCAACTGCCCCTGAAAACTCTTCTGCAGAGAATCCGTCGTTCCGTCGGCTACGATTTCACCGTTGTTTATTATGATAACCCTGTCGCAAGTCGCCTGCACCTCCTGCAGAATATGAGTAGATAGCATCAACGTCTTGTGCTTGCCCAGATCACGTATTAGTTTTCTGATTTCGATAATCTGATTCGGGTCAAGGCCGGATGTCGGCTCGTCAAGCAGTATAACGTCGGGATTGTGTATCATCGCCTGCGCCAAGCCCACTCTCTGCTTGTATCCTTTCGACAATTCGCTTATGTCCTTGTGCTTTACTTCCTCAAGCCCGCAAACCTTTATCATTTTTTTCACGGCATCGGGAATGTTTTCTTTCGGCACCGACTGAAGTTCCGCGGTGTATTTCAGATAATCAACCACGTTCATTTCCTGATAAAGAGGATTCTGTTCGGGAAGATATCCGATTTTGCGTCTGACATCGATTGGATTCTCCTGCGCGTCGATGTCATTAACTAAAATACTCCCGTTGTTAGGAGTAAGATAAGTGGTAATCATTTTCATCGTTGTAGATTTCCCGGCTCCGTTCGGACCGAGAAATCCCACTATCTCGCCGGTTTTGACCTCGAACGATATATCTTTCACGGCCTGTTGTGTGCCGTAAAATTTACTGAGATTTTCGACTTTTATTGACATATTTTTTAAAAATTAAGCATTAAAAATAAAATTTCTTTTGATATTTTTCAAACCAAAACTATTTCAGTTTGACCGAATAGTTTTGTTCATAGTACTTCAGGTAATCGCCTTTCATTATACGCCTCCACCAGTTTTCATTCTCTACGTACCATTTCACGGTTTTTTCAATTCCGCCGTCGAACTGATGCGCGGGTTTCCAACCGAGTTCGTTCATTATCTTGGACGAATCAATTGCGTACCGTCTGTCGTGTCCGGGCCTGTCTTTCACGTAATTTATTTGCCCCTCGGTTTTTCCGAGGAGTTTGAGTATAATTTTAACTATGTCTATGTTGAACCATTCGTTGTTGCCGCCTATATTGTAAACATCGCCCGCCTTGCCCTTATGAAGTACTTCGCAAATTGCCGAGCAGTGGTCTTCAACGTAAAGCCAGTCCCTGACGTTCTTTCCGTCGCCGTACACGGGCAGTTTTTCGCCGTCAATCGCTTTTGCAATCATCAACGGTATTAACTTCTCGGGAAACTGGTAAGGACCGTAGTTATTCGAACATCTTGTCGTTAGAACGGGCATTTTGAATGTATGGAAATACGCGTTAACGAGAAGGTCAGCCGATGCCTTCGAAGCCGAATAAGGACTGTTAGTAGTTATCGGGTTATTCTCCGTAAACTTAAGGTCAGGTCTGTTTTCCGGCAGAGAGCCGTAAACTTCGTCAGTAGATACCTGAAGGTACTTTTCAATCCCGTGTTTTCTCGCCGCTTCGAGAAGCGTCTGCGTTCCTATTACGTTAGTTACGATGAACTCTTTCGGTCCGAGTATGCTCCTGTCAACGTGCGACTCGGCCGCGAAATTCACTATGGTGTCAATACTGAAATCATTCAGCGTTTTCTCCACTATCCCGGCATCGCAGATATCTCCCTTTACAAATATGTAATTCCCGTGTTTCTCGATGTCAGTGAGGTTTTCGAGATTACCCGCGTAAGTCAGTTTATCGTAATTTATTATGCGGTAATCGTAATTCGCAAGCATGTACTTTACAAAATTACTGCCGATGAATCCCGCTCCGCCGGTTACTAAAATATTCTTCATATTAAAAAATTAATCTACAAATAAGCCGATGTACAAACCCAGATTCACCATGAATCCGTCCGCTTTTATTCCGGACGGGAAGTTATTGACTTCAATAATGTCTTCCATTTTCCATTTTGAGTTCACGGTAAACAGATATCCCGCGTTGAGTTTGAAATAAAGGAACTTCGCCGCCTGAAAGCCGAGACCAGCCTGAGGCACGAATGAAAACGATGTTGATTTAAGAGACACGATGTTACCGTTTACCGCAGTGTCGCCCGTAAAATTATTAATGTTCCATTCCTTGAGAACGTTCGAAAAGTTAACCAGTTTAAGGTTTGACGAACCGATACCCGCCATCCCTCCGATTGTCCAGTCGAAACTCTTCCCGATTTTTCTGGAATATTCCACGGATACAAAGCCGCCTGAATAGGAGAACTCGGCAATTCTGGAGGTGTTCGTGAACTCCGTCGTCTTCGACGAACTGTATCCGTATCCGTAACCGCCGAGCCTCAGGCCTTTCACGACGGGCACGTCAATAAATCCTCCTCCGCCTGTCGCGAATACTCCCTCGCTGCCGAATCCTTCAATTCCTGCCTTGCTCAGTTCCGAGTTAAGGTCGGTGAACGAAGGAATGTTCCAGCCGAAAACGGGTCCCGCCGCTATAGAAAACTTGTTGAATAACTGCGCCTGCGAATTCGAATACAGCAGGACGATTATCAGGACAAATAATAATTTTTTCATAATTTTAGTATATCCTGTAAATTAAATATTTCGCCCGTTTATAAAAAGTTATAAATAAATAGCACTTTTTGTTAGAACATCGCGTTGATTCCTACTGAGGGAAGTATTCCGATTCCCTCATTCTGCTTTATTTCCCTTCTGTACTTATTCCAACTGTATTTAGTCACGGATTTCCTCTTCGTCAGATTTTGAATATCTATATAAGTTACAAGGGTCCATTTGCTGAAACTCCATTTTTTATCGAGCCTTACGTCAATCGAATAATAATCGGGAAGTCTCGCGGAATTGTATTCTGATACGAGTTGCGTGCCGTCGTTCGGATTAATCGGAGTATAAGGCCTGCCGCCTGCAAACCTTAACTTTCCCGAAAACTGCCAGCCGTCACCGAACAGATACCCGCCGTATGCCGTGAACAGCAACCCGTTATCGAAATCACTGTTTCTTTCTGTTCCGTCGAGGGATTTATACCTGGCGGTAAAGACAGACAAATTTACGTTGAAATAATAATTATTCGATAGCGCCTTCTGTATGAAAATTTCTATACCCTTCGAGTATCCGGTTCCCGCGGAAATCAGCGGCTCCAGTCCGAAGTTGTTTTCCGTTTCATAATCTCCGCCGCTGTTCGAGAGAATGAAATAAGGCCTGGCTGTGCTCACAGGATACCTGTCATAATTCTTGTAATAAAACTCGACGGTTGCTTTCATATCAGACAGTATATTGTATTCAAGCCCTGCTACGTAATGGTCCGCCCTGATATTTTCGAGACTCCTGTTTTCCCTGTTTGATATGAGCCATATGTATGAAGGCGACTGGTAGAAAATTCCGTAACTCACATTCAAGTACAAATCGTGAAGCAGGTTCAACGAGCCCGATAACCTCGGAGAAACGTAATTCTTCCTGTCAATAAAGTCGAAATAGTCATAACGCAGTCCCGCGTTTATTTTCAGCGCTGACCCTACGCTCTGAGTCCATTGAACGAAAGCGGCGCCTTTAAAAGTATTAGTGTTATCGTTTATGTTCACTGCCTCAAGGACATACCTGCTCCCCGTCTCGGGATTAATGTAATTCAGCGTATCCGTATTTTTAAGTATCACGTTGTCCAAATTTATTAACTTGCCCTCGACCCCCGCGCTGAACTGGCTGCTCTTGAAAGGCTGTAGAAAATATTCCGCCTTAAGTGATGTCGCGCCTTCTTTCGACTTGTTCGTGAAGAAAACCGTCTGCCCCGTATCGCGTCCCGTGTAGTTATAACTCGTGTAATTTCTCGTAAGGTTTATTAGTGAATATGATTTCGGCGACAGCAGGGATTTCAATTCTATTCCCGTCACGTAACCTTTCTGGTCATTGTCAAGGATTACAGCGTTATCCTGTTTCTTTTCATCATCATCATTATTGAACCTTACGTTGTCAAGATTACCGATGAGGTTCACGGTCAGGAAATTATTCTTGTTGAGGTCATAAACACCTTTTGCCTGAAACGAATAGTACTCGGGCACGAACCCGAATCCCGCTGCGTTAAAAATCAAATCGAGGTAACTTCTCCTCGCCGAAACAAGCCAGGAGCCTTTTTTCTGCTGTCCGATGGGACCTTCGAATATCGCTCCGAATCCCGTAGCGCTTAAATTGATGTCGCCCATGAATTTGATGCGGCTTCCTTCTCTTTGTTTTATTTCGAGTACCGATGAAAGTTTGTCACCGTATCTTGCCGAAAAACCGCCCGTAATGAAACTCACGTCGCGTATGAAACTAAGTTCGATTATGCTTATGGGACCGCCCGTAGCGCCCTGCGAACCGAAATGATTGATGTTCGGTATCGGAGAATTGTCCACGATGAAAAGATTTTCAGAGGGCGAGCCTCCCCTTACTATCAAATCGTTTCTTCCGTCGTTCACGAACGATACGCCCGGCAGAGATTGCACTACCCTTCCGACGTCTTCAAAACCTCCCGGCGCGCTTCTTATTTCTTCGAAAGTAAGGCTTTTAAACGAAGAAGAAATATCTCCGGGTTTCGTAAACCTTTCGTCCTCTACCACTATCTCGTCGGTCTCTATTATATTCAGTTCCGCCGTACCCTCCGCGATAACACCCGAATTGACGACAATATTGTCCTTTACGAGCATCTGATAACCGATTGAAGTGTACCTAAGCGAATAAGTTCCCTGCGGTACCGTCTCGAAATAGAAGAAACCGCTCTCGTCCGTTCCCTTTTTTAAATTCAGACCTATGATCTCGACAACAACATCTGGAACAGGCTGCTGTGATACCCTGTCAAGAACCTTTCCGGATATTCCTCCGTTTTTTTCCTGAGTAAAGCCAAATATGGCGCTAAATACTGTAAATATAATTACAAATAAATACTTTTTCATTGTGCCTACATATAATTTTTGATTCACTTATATAATAAAAAAAAGCCCTGATTAGTTCCAAAAAAGGATTAAAATATCGAAGTCTTCATTTTATAAACACTGCGATTTCCCGGTTCGGATACAAAACATATTCAATTACATTTTATTATCTGCGGTTTTCAGAATGAAAGACAATATTTACTATTATTCAGATTATCAATTCTGTACAGTTTTACCTCTTATATAATATAATGATGCTTTAGGACTTTGCTGTGCATAAACTTTTGTATTAATATATAATTCATTATACAGATATGCCGAATCAAGAACGCCTGCTTCTCCGAGACCTTCCGAAAACGGATTCAGAGATGGAAATAATACATCGCCTGTCTGCGGAATAATGGTTATACCCGGCCGCCAATCAAAAAGACCGTCCGGCGGCGGACTATAGGTCCCGGTTTGGTACCTGTCAAGTTTCAGCATTATAGCCAGAGGACGGCTATAGCCGGGAATATATTCTGTGTACTGGGACGGAGTATTACTTATAAAATGTTGCAAACAAATATTTGTGCCCGATGATAAGTTCTCCACGGGCAGTCTGTACACATTTTTCATCTTCAGTTCCCACGCCAGGGGCGCAATTTCCGGATATTCCAAATCGGTTTTTATCAGTTTTAGTACCAGCGTATCTGTCGGAAGTGATTCATTACTGCCTCTACCGTATTTAGTTTCATCGTTAAAAGTCTTGTACGCAACTCCAACGTGAAGATTCTGAGCGTTTATTCTTAAACCGATGAAACCGGCGTATCCATCGCAATAGTATTCATCATCCATTAATTTTCTGAAATAACCGAAATACTTCAAACCCTGAACATTATGAGGATTAGTTATGGAAGTATCGTAACCGCCCTCAGGTCTGGGACCAAGCATGACCTTACCAACGCATAGTCTTTTTGTCGGCTCAGTGTTATCGCATTGTATCCAGACTTCCAAAGAACCAGGCAATGTATTTATTCTGTGCTCATAAACATATTGAGTATAAAGAAATCCTCCGCCAATCGAATCGTCTATCGTTTCTCTGTACGAGCGCTTATACAGCGTATCAAAGAAATAATGATAATCCGAATAATCCCAGACGGGAATAGAGAAATTGACTTCTTCGGTAATGGGATTGTTGGTAACGGTTGAATCGCAAGAAAAAATGTAAAAAGAAACCAATGCCGTTGAGCAGATTAGAAATAACTTTAGAATCTTCATATTTTAATTTATTTTAGGAAAAACGTATAGATTCTTTATGTTATCCTTTTAATTAACTTTAAATTGAGAATAATTAAATTAAAAAGCAACAAATAAACGAAGTTAAAAATGGTGTGTAAGATTAACTGTTAACTTCAACGTATTGTCTTTCGTCGAATATCAACTGACGGCAGAGTTCTCTTCCCTTTTCGTCTATCTTATAGAGAGGCATTATTTTTCCCGCGTGAACTATTACCATATCAAGACCCGCTTCGATAGCGTAATGAAGGAATACTGAATTCAATACGTGGCGTATGTGAGGACTTAGACCGAACGAGCAGTTGCTGAGACCGAGTATAGTTTTACACTTCGGCATTATTTTTTTTATTTCCCTTATAGCGTTTATCGTGTTCATTCCGCTCTTCCTTAAATCTTCCTGCCCGGAGCCGAGCGGGAAAGTGAGCGCGTCGAATATCAAATCTTCTTCCCGGAAATTATGAACGCTTACTGCGTGATCACGGATTCTTTTTGCTATCGAAACCTTCTTCTCGAGTGTGTAAGCCTGACCTTCTTCGTCAATCGATAAAGCGACTACCGCCGCTCCGAACCGTTTCGCGAGTTCAAGAATCCTGTCCGCTTTCTTCGTGCCTTCCTCGAAATTAATCGAGTTTATAATCGCCCTGCCGGCGTAGTTTTTCAACGCCGCTTCGATTACGTTCACTTCGGTCGAGTCGAACATCAGCGGCAATTGAACCGCCGTGTTAAAACGTTTCACCACCTCTATCATATCCTTTTCTTCATCTCTTCCGACAAAAGCCACGCAGACGTCGAGAACGTGCGCGCCTTCCTTCACCTGCTCCTTCGCCATGTTCACCATCGAATCGTAATCATCCTTCTCGAGCAATTTTCTGAACTGCTTCGACCCGTTCGCGTTGCACCTTTCGCCTATCAGCACGGGCGCGGGGTCAATTGTCATCGTGGATATTCCGTAAAGCGAGGAAACGGAATTTGTATATGACCACTTTCTTTCTATCGGTGAAATGCTTTCCGAAATACCGCTTAACCTTTTTATATGCTCAGCGTTCGTTCCGCAGCAGCCCCCGACGACATTCACGCCGAATTCAGAAACAAACTGCTTCATCCACCTCTCCATTTCATCGGGAGTTAGATGATAATGAGCCTTTCCGCTGATGTTCTCGGGTATTCCCGCATTTGGCATGCAAAAGACGGGCTTAGGAGAATTACTGCAAAGATATCTAATATTCTCTTCCATTTCCTTCGGTCCAGTCGCGCAGTTCATTCCGATAACATCGACAATGTCGTAAGGTTCAAGCATTGTCAGAGCCGCGGATATCTCGCTTCCCATCAGCATCGTGCCCATCGTTTCTACTGTAACCGAGACAATCACAGGAAGTTTGTTTCTTTTTTCTTTAAACAGTTTCCTTGCCGCTGAAAGAGCGCATTTTATCTGAAGCAAATCCTGACAGGTCTCAATGCAGAGGATATCGGCGCCTCCGTCATACAAGCCCGACATCTGCCTGTAAAACGCAGTCTCCATTTCATCGAAAGAAATATGTCCGAGCGACGGCAGTTTTGTCGTGGGTCCTATGGAACCCGCAACGAATCTAGGTTTAGAGGCATTTGAAAATTCATTCGCCGCGTTTCTTGCAATCTCGGCCGCCTTTCTCGAGAGTTCATAGTCGAGATGGGAAATTCCGTATTCGTTCAAAACAATTGAAGCAGAGCCGAATGAATTTGTTTCAATCACATCCGCCCCTGCTTCAAGAAAATTTGTGTGCAATTTTGTAACAACATCCGGTTTAGAAATACAAAGGTGTTCGTTGCAGCCTTCAAGTTCTTTGCCGCCGAAATCATCGGCAGTAAGGCTGTAAGTCTGCAGTGTCGAACCCGTCGCTCCGTCGAAGACGAGCACCTTATCCTTCAATATTTCTAAAAAAGATTTCAATGTTTTATTGTCCTGTGTACAACTGACCCGAGCGTAATTCCTCTGCGAGTCTTTTTACTTTGTAAAGATTTTTAATCGCTTCCATCAAGCCCTCGGATGCAACCGATACAGTATGTGGAACATCGGTATTATAAATAAAGTTGTCCACAAGGCTCTCCATGTTGCCGTCGAACGCGAGACCGACGATTTCAGCGTCCTTGTTGATGACGGGGCTTCCGGAATTTCCTCCGATAATGTCGTTTGTCGATATGAAATTGAAAGCGGTTCCCTTGTCAAAATCAGGAGGAGCGTTGACCCATCTTTCCGGCAGATTCCAGGGATACTGCTTGTCAAAAGAATAATACCTGTCATAATAGCCGTAGAAAGTGGTTTTCGGAGGCGCGGTTGTGCCGTTATAATCGTACCCTTTCATAACGCCGTCCGATATTCTTAACGTGAATGTCGCGTCGGGCGGAATCGTGGTTCCGTACACGCCGTAAACCGCGTTGCCGAGAAGTTCCTTGTTGACCGATTCAATATTTCTGATTTCTTCCGCTTTCTTTTGAAGTTCTTTCATTTTCGGAAGCGTCTCAATCGCGAATTTTATGAACGGGTCATTCGACTGCTTGAGTTCATCAAGCGACTTTGTAGCCAATGCAAGCGCGCCTTCTTTTGTTCCAAGAGTTGATTGGCTCTTCAGTGTTTCAAACGATGCGTCAGGTGTGCTGCTTCCCAAGAGAATCCTGACCGATGAATTATCCCTTCCGAGTTTCTTGTACATCTGGTTTAATCTGAATTTCAGCAGCGCGTTATCTAAGTCCGCGTCGAAATTCTTGTAGATGTCTCCAAGTTTCGCTTCGTCAACTTTTTCATTTTTCAGCAGAGCGTTTACGATTCTGTCCGCCGCGCCGAAATAAACCGACGAGAATCTCGGATTCGTGCTGTAAGAATATATCTCAGGATAAATCCTGCCCATTTCCTTGTTTGCGCCTGCGATTTCATCCCACGCCTTGCCGTACTTGGACTTCAGCGAAGGATTTTTTTCAACCGCTTCGCGTAAAGTTTTCTCGAAATGCTTTTTCTTAGCCATTATCACGGGGTCGTTAAGCCCCTTAACCATACCCCTGTAAACTTTCTGTGAATTAGCAAGAGAGAACAGCGTGTTGTTAAGTTCTTTTCCCTTCTCGGGATTCTTCGCGATAATATCCGTGTACGTTGCGACCAGCATATCAAGATTCGCGACTACATCAGGATAAGAGAAATCTCTTCTGTATTCAAGTTGCGCGTACGTGTTAAGTCTTTCCGTTCTACCGGGATTACCGACAACAAAAATCGGCTCTCCGACTTTCGCGCCGCCCGGGCTCCATTTGTAATAATGCTCGGTCTTGAGCGGCTTGCCGCTTTCATCATAAACCCTGAAGAACGTCACGTCGAGATTATACCTCGGATAAGTGAAATTGTCGGGGTCCCCGCCGAAAAATCCGGCCTGGTCTTCAGGCGCGAATACGAGGCGGACGTCTGTGTATCTCTTGTAAACGTATGCGGAATAAAGTCCGCCGTTATACAGTGTAACTACCTGACATCTTAAACCGGTTTCAGCCGCTATTCTTTTTTCGATTTCGGATATTTTGGCTGTCCTATTGGCGACTTTTTCTTCGTTCGTCTTTCCCGATTCGATTGCCGAATGAACTTCCACAGTCACGTCGGAAATTTTTACCAACTGGTCGACAAATAGATTCGGAACAGGTCTCTCGTCCTCGAGTTTCATCGCGAGAAATCCGGAATTATGAAGGTCTTCACCTTCCTTTTCCACCTGCGAAACGGATTCGCGTCCGCAGTGATGGTTTGTCATCACAAGACCGTCGCCCGAAACGAATGATGATGAACAATACGTCGCGAACCTTATTGCAGCCATCCGAACGTTATCAAGCCATTCCTGAGTCGGTTTGAACCCGTACGTTTCATTCAGATAATCCACGGGTGGATAATCGAACGTCCACATCTTGCCCATGTCATACTTCGATGACTTAACAGTGTCAAGATTTACGCCGTAGTTTTGCGAAAACGCGGATGATACGAAGACTACGGTTAATACTATTGCATATATATATTTCCTGAACATAAAAAATTTATTAGTTATAAAAATTGTTTATTCCGTTATTTTTCCGTTTTCAAGTTCAGCCCCTATTCTCTTCAACTGATACATATCATTGATGCATTCAAGGAGCCCTCGTGAATCAACAGAGACCGTCGTAGGGACTTCATCCGTGTAAATGAATTCGCCCGGCATGCTTTCAATGTTTCCGTCAAACACCAGACCGACGACTTCGGCGTTTTTATTTATCATCGGGCTTCCCGAATTTCCGCCGATAATGTCGTTCGTCGAAATGAAATTGAATGGAGTTCCGAAATCGAATTCCTTCGGCGCGTTCAGCCACCTGCCGCTTAAAGACCAGGGATACTTTTTATCGAAAGAGAAATACCTGTCCAGCAGACCGTAAAATGTGGTCTTCGCGGGCGCCGTGGTTCCGTTGTAGTCATACTGCTTTATAATGCCGTCTGAAATCCTGAGAGTAAACGTAGCGTCGGGAGGAATCGATGTTCCGTAAACTTCGAATATCGCCCTGCCGAGTATCTGGTTGTAATATTCTTCCTTCTTCCCGATTTCATTCAGTTTCGAATACAATGTCCTGAAACTTCCGCCTTTCATCTTTTCGTAAGCGTCGCGTTTTTCTTTAACTATTGCCGCGATGTCATTCCATACGTTTCCGTATTTCGATTTTAATTTTGAATTACCGTCAACCGCAGCCCTGAACTTTTTTTCAAAATCCCTTTTCCGCTGCATCAGAACCAAATCGTTCAACCCTTTTACTGTTCCCTTGAATACCTTCTGACTGTTCGTGTATTCGAATAAAGTGTTGTTCATTTCTTTTTCCTTTTCAGGATTTCGCGCGATTTCTCTTCTAAGACTGTCAACGATGTTATTGATGTAGTTGAGAATCAATGGATAAGAAATATCCCTGTTGAATTCAAGTTGTGATACGGTGAGAAGCCTTGATGTCGAGCCCGGATTTCCGACTACAAAAATCGGTTCACCCGGTTCCGCACCGTTGCTGCTCCACTTGAAGAAATTGTCAACCTTCAGCGGTTTGCCGTTTTCATCGTAAACCCTGAAGAACGTGCAATCGAGATTGTATCTCGGATACGTGAAATTATCCGGGTCCCCTCCGAAAAATCCCGCCTGATCTTCAGGCGCGAAAACAAGGCGCACGTCGCTGTATCTTTTATACACGTAAGCCGAGTAAACACCGCCGTTGTATAGCGAAACCACCTGGCATACTACCGTTTTGCCTTCGGAGTATTTCTTTTCGATTCCCGTAATCGTTTCGTACTTAAAATCGTCCTTTTCCTGAGGATCCTTTCCCTTATCAATCGCGGACTGCACATCTTTTGTAACGTCGATGATTTTAGTCAACTGGTCAACATACAGGCCGGGAACCTTCCTTTCGTCCTCAAGTTTCGCGGCAATAAACCCGTTCTCGTGCAGGTCTTCGCCTTCCTTCTGAACCTGTGATACCGATTCCCTTCCGCAGTGATGGTTCGTCATCACCAAGCCGTCTTCAGATACAAATGAAGCAGAACAATAATCTGCAAACCTCAACGCCGACATCCTTACCTTATCGAGCCATTCCTGAGTCGGACGGAATCCGTAAGCGGACTGGAAATAATCCAGCGGCGGAAAATCGAACGTCCACATCTTGCCGTTGTCGAATTTCTGCGCTTTAACAGTGTCAAGATTAACTCCGTAACTGCCGGACTGCGAATAAATCAGCACCGGCGAAAATGCGATAAAAAGAATTAAAAAAAGCCTTCTGAAATTTTTCATAAGTTGGTTTATTTTAAAATTGTTTGATACTTTAATATTGATATGATTTCCAAAGAATCTATGTACGGATAATTTACGTATAATTTTTAAGATTGTTATATTAATTCTCTTATTCAACACCTAAAAACATACGCATTCGACGGGTTTTTTGGCATTTATTCCTCCCGGAGCCGTGACTTTTACGGCATCTGAAAAAGTAAAAAAAAAGCGGAGACAAGGTCTCCGCCCTTTGCGAGGTCTCATCGGCAGATAGAGACCTCATGATGCATGCAAATATATTTAAAATTTATTAATACGCAAACGCAACTATCCGCGTACGCCTTTAAAAAATAACTTGACTATTAGTCGAGCGAGCGCCTTAGGAACGCAGGCGGATTTGCTTCGTCAAGATTGAACGAATCGAGCCCGTATTTGTCAAGTTTATTCTCTTTCTTAGCAACCTGTTTATCGCTTAAATCATCATTCACGAGCGAATGCGGGTACCGCCTCGTAATCGCCGGTGTATCGAGATCTTTCAGTTCCTTCGTAGAAGAGGGAAGCGAAGTTATTTTCCCCGTTGATTCGAGCAGCGCGGCATTTTCCGCTTCCGCTTGCGCGGCGTTTTCTTCCGCGAGTTCCGCTTCATCTTTCCTGAATCCTGTCGCTATTACTGTCACCATTATCTGGTCGTCAAGTTCCTTGTCTTCTACTATACCGAATATATACTTGGCTTTGTCGCCGACAGCGTCATACACGAATGCGTTTATCCTGTTAATCTCGTCAAAGAGCACATTCCCGTTTGAAGAAATGTTGACCAGCACGTTCTTCGCGCCCGAAATTGTAATGTCTTCCAGTATCGGGTTTGACAGAGCATCGGAGACAGCAGCAATTGCCCTGTCCTCGCCCTTAGCAATGCCCGTTCCTATCATCGCGTCTCCCGTGGCTTTCATTGTCGTCCTCACGTCCGCGAAGTCAACGTTTATTTCCCCCGTCTTCGTGATAATCTGAGAGATGCCTTTCGTCGCGTTGTGAAGAACTTTGTTTGCCATCGCGAATGCCTGATTCATTGAACTGCCCTGAGGCATGAGTTCAACTATTCTCTGATTCGGGATGACTATGAGACTGTCCACTTCGCGCTTGAGTTTGTCGATTCCCTGTTCGGCAAGAACCATTCTCGGCCGCGCCTCAAAATGGAACGGTTTGGTTACTATCGCGACAACCAAAGCGTCGATACTCTTGGCAACGTGCGCGACAACAGGAGAGGCGCCCGTTCCGGTGCCGCCTCCCATACCCGCCGTTATGAAAACCATGTCGCTGCCGGCGAGCGCGCGGGCTAACTCTTCACGGCTCTCTTCCGCTGATTTTTCGCCGATGTCGTTGTTCATTCCCGTACCGAGTCCTTTTGTAACTCCTTTCCCTATCTGAATCTTAATGTCCGCTTTGCTGATTTCAAGCGCCTGCAAGTCGGTGTTCACCGCGATGAATTCGACGCCCTCAATTCCTTTATCTACCATCGAATTGATTATATTTCCGCCGCCTCCACCCACTCCGACGACTTTTATCTTCGCTCCGCTGGTTTCGTTCGGTAATAATTGAATTGGCATTGCTTTACCCTTTCCGGTTAGTTTTATAATATTTATTTGATTTAATTTTCATTTTACAATTCGTCAAACCAGGTTTTGACTTTCGAGAATAGACCTTTCGCGGTCAACTGGCTTCTTTTCTTTCCTGAAGAACCGCTTGACATCTGAATTCCCGTATCCATGTTCTTTATCCTGTGAAGTATCAATCCCACTCCTGTCGCGTAAATCGGGCTTTCTACTTCCTTTATAAGCCCGCCTGTTAATCCGGTTGGAATTCCGAGATTGACTTCCATTCCCAGTATTTCTTCCGCTAACTCCTTCGTGCCCTTTATGAGAGAGCCGCCGCCGGTAATCACGACGCCCGCGTGAAGTTCATTCTGTATCTGCGAGTTTCTTATTTCTATCGCCGCGAGTTCGAATATATCCTGCATTCTTGCCTGTATTATTCTCGCGAGTATGCTCTTTCTTGTTTTCTTCGGCGCCTTTCTATTAATTGAGTCCACGGATATTTCGTCGTCGTTGAGTATCTCCGAAATCAGCGCGTAACCATATTCTCTTTTTATCCTTTCAGCCTCTTCTTCGGAAATTCCGAGTGCCTCGACTATATCGCTCGTCACGAGACTTCCGGCGATTCCTATACCTGCTGTGTATTTCAGAACTCCTTTTTTGAATACCGCTAAATCAGTCGTTCCACCGCCGATGTCTATCATCGCGACTCCAACTTTCTTTTCGGTTTCGTCAAGAACCGAATGAGACGAAGCGATGGGTTCAAGCACTATGTCGTCAATTTCAACGTCGCAGCTTCTTACGCATTTTGAAAGGTCGTCAATCGATGAAACGAGACAGGTGATTATATTTACTTTCGCCTCGAGCCTTACTCCGAACATTCCTACCGGCGATTCGTATATGCCGTCCTTGCCGTCAATATTATATTCCTGCGGTATCACCGCGATTATCTGAGTATCGCTCGGAATCCTTATCAGACTTGCGGTTTCCATCAGCCGTTTTATGTCTTCCTCCTGTATGACTCTGTCGGGATTATTGATTCCAATCGTGCTTGACGACTGTATGCACCTTATATGGTGTCCCGCGATTCCGACCGAAACAGACTTAATCTCTACGCCTGAATTCAACTCGGCTTCTGCGAGCGCCTCTTTTATGGAATCGATAGTCTTCTGCGGATTAACGACTATACCCCTGTGTAGTCCTTTTGAAGGAGCCTTGCCGATTCCGATTATGTTTATGCTGTTATTCTCTTTTCTCTGAGCAACGATAGCGCAAATCTTCGTTGTACCTACGTCGAGTCCTACTATTATTTCATCTTCCGTGTCTTTAGATTTTTTACTTTTCATATCTATTAATTTAATTTTGCGATTATTTGATTTGAAAATCTCAGGTCGACATACTCGCAGTTCAGATTTTTCTTGATAATCTCGTCGTCAATGAACTTTTTGAACACTCCGAGTTTGGCGCTGTATATTTCCGCAGACTCGCTTTCCCTGCTGATTTTAGGGAAATAAAATACAGTCGGCCTGTCGTTCGAGAACACGATCAATCTTGTCGAGTCGCTCATGTTTATTTCCGAAATCTGATTTTGAATGTACTTTCCCTTTGCATAAGCCGATTTGATAAAATTAACCGCTATGTCGAGATCGCTCTTGTAATCTTTTCTGCTTTCGTCAAGTCCGTTTATCACGGGCAGGTCAAATACTTTTTCGAAATTCCTGATTGAGAATACTTCCCTGTCATCATCAATAAGGTTTAACTCTGTGTTCTTCACCAGCACCGCTATCGGCTTCTTTTCGGAAACTTCAATTATAAGTTCGGACGGAGGCTCCTTGCTTACAAACACCCTCTTTATCTCGGGGTGCTTAGCAATCCTGTCCCTTATGAAAGCGAGATTAAGTTCATCAAGATTTATAAGTGAATCAGCCGCGAGCCCTGCCGCTGTCAGAATTTCACTTTCACTAATTGTGAGATTTCCTTTTATCGTAATCTTGTTCACGAATGTCTTGTTTCTCCAATTATTCGCCACGATTATCAGAATACCTATTGCCGCTGCCGTGATAATAGAGAATAATATTGTTTTTCTGGTTGATATCACTTGCCCGCTCCTTTAATAAATATCCTGCTGATATTTGTTACGTCTCCTGCGCCCTGAAAGACAACGCAATCACCTTTCCTTACACTTTTTTCCAATGCTTTTATTAAATCTCCCGCCCCTTTTACCAAGCGGCACTTTGTTCCGGTCTTTTTCAGTTTGTCGTATATAAGTTTCGATGTCACCCCGTTGGCGGGCAGTTCCCTTGCGGCATAAACTGGCAATAAATATACAACGTCCGCAGCAGATAAGGCTTTTGCGAATTCACTGTAAAATTTCCCCGTTCTCGTATAGGTATGCGGCTGAAAAGCCACTATCAGTTTTCCTTTTTTAATTTCATTCAGCGAGGCAAGCGAGGATGACACTTCCGTCGGGTGATGGGCGTAATCGTCATATACGCTGTAAGCCTTGTCCCATATAAGTTCCAGACGTCTCTTTACTCCGGGATATGACGCCAGGCTTTTTAAAATAACCGACGCTTTTACTCCCGCTATGCTGCCCGCTATGAAAGCGGCGGCAGAGTTGTAAACGTTATGACCGCCTATAATTCCTAACTTTATCTGTATCTCGTTCAATTTGAATGTAATTCCGTCAGTGTCTGTCTTGACGGAACTTATTCTATTCACCGTCTTTTTTCCGAAGTCCGCACGGCGGCATAATCTGCCTTTCATCACTTTTCTTATGTTCCTGTCGTCACCGTTCGTGACGAAATAACCGTTTGGCTTTACGAGGTCGGCGAACTTCCTGAACGATTCCACTATTTCTTTTTCGCTCTTGTATATGTCGGTATGGTCCAGTTCGATGTTGTTCATTACCGCTATCGACGGTTTCAATGTATGGAAACTCCTGTCGTATTCGTCCGCTTCGACTACCGCGTACCTGCTCTTCCCGATTCTGTAGGCCGCACCCCCGAGGAAATCGAGATTGCCGCCGACAAATACGGTCGGGTCATATTTCGCGTCAATAAGTATTTTCGCAATCATTGATGTAGTCGAAGTTTTTCCGTGCGTTCCCGAGACGGCTATCAGTATCTTACCGTTGACTATCTCTCCAAGAAGGAACGCCCTCTTTACTGTTTTTATTTTTCTTTCGACTGCGGATGCATATTCCGGGTTGTCGTGTTTCACTGCCGAAGTATATACTACAAGCGAAACATCCCTGCCGATGTTTCCCGCTTTGTGACCGTATTTTATCTTCGCGCCTTTTTTCGAAAGCCTGTCCGTAATCGCGGTGCGGGTTATGTCGCTGCCGGTTACCCTGTATCCTTTTACCAAAAGATATTCCGCCAGCCCGCACATTCCGATTCCGCCGATACCTATGAAATGCACCGTTCCGTTAATTTTCAATTCACCAATATTTTTTCTCCCGGCTGCCATTACGCGTGCAATTCCTTGTTTATATTCTTGAATTCGCCGATTAATCTTTTTTCGTCATAAAACTCGCTTATTCTTATTCTCAGAAGTTTCTTCCTGTCTTTGAGTTTAATCCTCGCCTTCCTTATGCCGCTTTTTCCCTCGCTGCGTCTTACTCTCTCCCTCGAAAATCTTATCGATAAGATATCGGAATACATAACGTCCCTGTGCCCGAACCTGTTCTTCAATATGAACCTGTCTTCGGCGAACTCAATCTCTTTCGCTCTCACGGCGTTAACGAGCAGAGCGGCAATAGTGTACAGCACGAATACAAGCGTGATGTATATTATCGGGTCATGAAATACTATTGTAAATTCCTCGGTCCCGAAATTGCCTCTAAGCAGCACGTAAACAATCAGGAACACCAGATATATCACCAGCGATTTGTAATAAAAATCCAGCCTGGCTTTGAAAATTCTTTTATGTTCCATTTTAGTTTATTGTTTTTATTATTTCGGTTACAATTTTTTCGGGCGCGTCCCTGTCATACAATCGCGACGCGTTTCCGCCCAACTCGGCAAGTTTATTATCGTCAGACATCAAACCGATAATAGTGCGGGATAATTTTTCTTCCTGTTCGCTTTCCTTAATCATAACAGCCGCATTCATCTTCGCCATTGAAACTGCGTTTTTCTCCTGATGGTTTTCCGCGGCGTAAGGATAAGGAATTAGAACGGACGCTTTCCCGAGAAGACAGATTTCCATAATGCTGCTTATTCCCGCCCTGCAAACCACGAGGTCGGCCGCCGAATAAGCCATATCCATTTCACTGATAAAGCCGAACAACTTCATGCTTTCGTTATTATCCTTTATTTCATTTTTAATTTGTTCAAAATTGTTCTTACCTGTCTGCCATATCAGATTTATGTTCTTTTCCCGCAGAGTATTGAGAATTTTATGCACAGCGTTATTAATACCCGACGCCCCCTGACTGCCGCCGAAAACGAAGAGTGTTTTATTTTCGTTGTCAAATCCGAAAAATCTTTTCGCCGTGCTTTTATCTACCTTTTTCAATTTACTTCTCACGGGATATGAAATTCTAACGACGTTGTCTTTCCGTTTCAGGAAGTTCAATGTCTCTTCAAAATTTATTATCACTTTGTCCGCTTTTCCGGACATCGTCTTCGTAACCTTTCCGGGATACGAATTTCCTTCCTGTATTATTGCCGGTATGTTCATCTTCACCGCGGAATACACGACGGGACCCGATACATAACCTCCCGTACCGATTACCGCGTCAGGTCTGAATTCCGCCAGTATTTTCTTGCATTCTCTCATCGATGAAAAAAAGTTTTTCACGAATTTGAAATTTTTAAACACGTTCTTCCTTGAAAATCCCGTTACTTCTATAAGTCTTATTGCATAATTATTATCCGGCACAACTTTTTCTTCCATCTTCCCTTTTGCTCCTATGAACAATATTTCCGCGTCTTCGAACTTTCTCTTCAGTTCGTCTGCAATCGCTATCGCTGGAAATATGTGCCCGCCGGTTCCGCCGCCTGTCAATACAAATCTCATAGTCCGCCGTTTTTGATTTCCGGCACTGCTTCATCCTGATTATCCCTGTTAGCGGAAATATTTAAAAGTATTCCCGCCGCTATCGCGTTCAAAATTAGCGCTGTACCTCCGAAACTGACGAACGGTATAGGAACACCCGTTGTCGGGAATATTCCGCTCGCTACGGACATGTTCACTATCGCGTAAGAAACTATTAAAGTGGTTATGCCGAACGCCAGATACTTTCCGAACGGGTCCTGTACCATCTTTGCCGTTTTGTAGCCCCTGAACAGAATCGTTCCGAACATTATTACCACGAACAACGTGCCGATTATTCCGTACTCCTCACCAACTATCGAGAAAATAAAATCTCCGTATGACTCGGGAAGGAAAAATTCCTTCTGTATCGAATTTCCGATTCCGACGCCGAAAATGCCGCCGTTGCCTAATCCGACAATAGCCTGCGACAACTGATGCTGCGCGGTTCCGCTCGATGAGTACTCGGCAAAATTCTCAAGACGCTCCCGTATGTATGATTTTGAAAGTATGAAAAGCGCTGCCAAAGGAAGCAGCGATATAATCGTGATTGCAACGTGCTTCACCTTTATAGTAGATGTCAGCATCAGCAGGACTGTCGAACCGAATATTATAAGTGCCGTGGAAAAATTCGGCTGCAAAGCCACGAGCCCGCAGACAAGCATCAGATAAATCAATATCGGCAGATACCCCTTGTAAAGGTTATCCAGATAACCTTCCTTACGCACAAGCAGTGTCGAAACGTGTATAATCAACGCGTACTTCGCGAGGTCCGAGGGCTGGAAACTAAGGAATCCCAGAGACAGCCATCTGTTAACATTCTTCACCTGCGAGGAAGTGAAAAGCACTACCGCGAGCAGAATTATCGCGATGAATATGAGCAGTTTGCTTAGGTCCTGAAGATACCTGTAATCGAACTTCGCGAAGAAGAACAGGACTGCGAACGATATTACGACCCTTATCAAATGCTGTTTGAACAAGTATCCGGCGTCATTCCACTTCTGAAGCGAATAATCCGAACTCGCGCTGTAAACAATCGCTATGCTGAAAAATATCAGCAGCAGCACGGGCAGCAGAATGAAAATATCTATTTTATTTTTACCGAATCTCATTATCCTTTAAGATTGTTTACAATTTCCTTGAACGCTTTTCCTCTGTGTTCGTAATTATCGAACATGTCAAAACTCTTGTATCCCGGCGAGAATAGAACTACATCGCCTTTCTTCGCATTCTTCACGGCGTTAATAACCGCGTCATCAAGCGTGTCGGATTTTAATACCTTTACGAAGTCCGAATATCTTTCGCTTATAACATCCTTGCTCTGTCCTATCGCGCAAATCAATTTCACCCGATTCTTGATAAGCGCATCTACTTTATCAAAATTGTTCTCGCCTTTCTTGCCTCCCATAATAAGAATTATGTTACCTTCGAAACTCTCAAGCGCAACGTAAAGCGAATCGTAATTTGTCGCTTTCGAATCGTTGTAGAAATTGACACCATTGATTTCCCGAACGGGCTCTATTCTGTGTTCTACGCCTCTGAATGTTTTCAGCGTATTCGAAATCGAATCATTGCTTATACCGAACTTCTTCGCGGCGATGACAGCAGCCATCGCGTTCATAACGTTATGTGTTCCTCTCAGGAGAATATCTTTAGTGTCAATAATTTTTTCCGCTGTACCGCAGTCGCAAAAAATGCTGCCTCCGTCCGTGTACGCCTTGTTTTTAATTTCCGTGTTATCAAAATACCCCGAAGCGAAAGCCGCTTTATTTCCCCGCATTTTGTCGAAATTACCGGAAAGTTCACCGTCGTCGTGGTTTATGATAATAAGGTCATAGTCCGACTGGTTCATGTTGATTCTGAATTTTGCATCTGCGTATTTCTCAAATGAACCGTGCCAGTCAATATGGTCCTGAGTTATGTTCAGTATTACCGCTACATCGGGTCTGAAGTCGGAAATGAATTCGAGTTGAAAACTGCTCACTTCCAGAACAACAATCGAATTCACGCCGAGTTTAGGAATTATCTCGGAGAATGCAAGACCGACATTTCCGCATACGTGAGCGTCGAAACCCGCATCCCTGAACATTGCGCCGGTAAGTTCAGTCGTGGTTGTCTTTCCGTTCGTTCCCGTAATCGCTATAATCGGCGCGTCACAGAATCTGTACGCCGCTTCGATTTCACTGATTATCCGTATTCCCTTGTCAAATGCTTTCAGGAATATCTCCGAATTCGGAGGTATTCCCGGGCTCGTCACGAAATAATCCGCGTCGAATATTTTCTCCGTGTTGCCTCCGATTTCGTAGGGTATTCCGTGCTTGGCAAATTCCTTCTCATCGAAATAAAGTAATTTTTCTTTCGGCGATGAATCGCTTAGAAATACGGATGCACCCGCGTTTTTTAATAGTTTCGCCGCGGCAATTCCGCTGCGCCCCGCACCGAGTACCGTGTACCTGATATTTTTTACGTCGTAATCCTTCATTTACCTTATCTTGAATGTTGCAAAGGTCATTATTGCAAGCAATACCGCGATAATGTAAAACCTTAATACTATCTTAGGCTCGGGAATCCCCTTCATTTCAAAATGATGATGAAGCGGAGCCATCAGAAATATCCGTCGTCCTTCGCCGTATTTCTTCTTCGTGTATTTGAAATAATATCTCTGTATCAGAACCGACACCGCTTCCGCGAAAAATATTCCGCCGAGAAGCGGAAGCAGGAATTCTTTTTTCACGAGTATGCAAAGCGTCCCTACTGCTCCGCCGAGCGCGAGAGAACCTGTATCGCCCATAAATATTTGCGCTGGGTATGAATTGTACCAAAGAAATCCTATCGCAGCCCCCGCCATTGCCGTGCAGAATATTACAAGTTCACCGTTACCCTTCAGGTATATAATGTTAATGTACTTTGCCCATTCAACGTTGCCCGATATGTACGCGATTATGCCGAGAGTGAATATCACTATGCCGACAGTCCCCGTCGCAAGTCCGTCGAGACCGTCGGTAAGATTAACCGCGTTCGACGTAGCCGTGATTATGAATACGATTATCGGTATGTAGAAAACCGAGAAATCAAACTGATAGTTTTTCAGGAACGGTATAGTTGTTATCGTATTAATTCCTTCGAATTGCGGAGCCAGATAAATCGCCAGCCCTATCACGATTCCCACAGTCACCTGCCCCATCAGTTTATACTTCGCAAGCAGACCCTTCTTATATTTTTTTACTACCTTAAGATAATCGTCAAGGAGCCCTACGAGGCCGAGCGTTATCGTTGCGAATAGAACAAGTATGATGTATATGTTAGTCAGGTCGGCCCAGAACAGAACCGGTATTAGCCCCGACATCAGTATAATTAGCCCTCCCATCGTGGGCGTACCGGCTTTCGACCAGTGAAATTTCGGACCGTCCTCTTTCTTCGCCTCGCCAATTTGTTTCTTCTTGAGCAGCCGCAGCACTTTCGGCCCTACGTAGAAAGTAAGCAGCAGCGCAGTAATGGCTGCAAGAGCGGACCTGAAAGTCAGATACTTGAACACATTAAATCCCGGGGGACTGAATTTCGCGTTTATTAACTCGGCTATGTAGTACAGCATCTTTCCCGCTCCGTTTAATTTTTAAAAATTTTATCGATTGCTTCCTCGAGTTTCATTCCCCTTGACCCTTTTACATAAACCAGGTCCCCCTTCTTAATGTTCTTCCTGACAAATTCCGCCAGGTCGTCTTTTGTTTCGAAATAAAAATTATTTTTCAGTTTCTTCGCTCCTTTAAAAGTATTATATGAATCCCTGCCGTACGTGTACAGGAAATCGAATTTCATTTTCGCGGCTAATTTTCCGTTCGTGAAGTGCTCCCTTTCGGATGCCTTGCCCATCTCAAGCATATCAGCGAGTATTATGTGCTTTCTGCCTTTCGCATCGTATTCCTTCACCGTCTCAAGTCCCAATTTAACCGAATCGGGATTGCTGTTGTACGCGTCGTTTATAAGAAGAACTCCGTTTTTCATTTCCGCCTGCATCCGCTTGCTGCTTCCCCCGCTGTAATTCCTGAAAGCGTCCGATATTTCCTTCGCATCAACTCCGAAATACACGCCGAGCGCGATTGCCGCGAGACCGTTGTAGAACGAATGTCTTCCGAATGTGTTAACGTATGTTTTTTGTTTTCTCCCGTTGTAAGCGTATTCTATAACAGGTCTGAATTTCGCGTCATATCCCTTTATGCTTCCTTTCACGTCGGCGCTGAATCCGTATGAATAAGTGAACGAGTCTTCTTTCGCTTTCCTGCGGTATGCTCTGATAAATGGATCGTCATGATTATAAAAACAAACCGAACCGTTTGCCCTCACCCAATCATATACCTGAAACTCCTCTTTCGCTACTCCGGCAAGGTTGCCGAAAAATTCAAGGTGCTCGCGGCCGATGTTAGTTACAAGCGCGGCATCCGGCTTCGCTATACCACAAAGGTATTCCAGTTCGTTAAAATGGTTGCTTCCCGCTTCGAGCAAACAGAAGTCGTGTTTGTTGTTCAATCCGAGCAGTGTAAGAGGCAGACCTATATGATTGTTCAAGTTGCCTTCAGTGCAATGCAGTTTGAATTTTCTTGAAAGCACTGCCGCCGCGAGGTCTTTCGTTGTAGTCTTTCCGTTGCTTCCCGCGATTGCAACGACGGGTATATTCATTTCGTCCCTGTGAATCAATGCGAGTTCACCCAGCGTTTTAACTGTATCCTTCACGATAATAAATGCGCACCCCTTAATGCTTTTCCCTTCCTTTTCGAACCAACTTTTATTAACGACTGCCGCATTTATCCGTCCGTTCCTTGCAAGTTCCTTTATGTACCTGTGCCCGTCGTTATTTTCGCCCTTAATGCCGAAGAATAAAATTTCCCGTGAGGTTTTTCTCGAATCAATAGATACGGATTTAAAACCTCTTTCCGTAAGATGTCTCCCGTTAACGATTTCCGCTTTCAGTTTCAATATTTCTTTTACATCTATCATTATTTTGCAAGCGATTGATATTTTATTACTTCTTCCGCGTCATCGAAATGTGATTTAACGCCCTTGATTTCCTGATACGTCTCGTGTCCTTTTCCGCAAATCAATATTATATCTCCCTTTCTCGACATCTCAATTCCTCTTTTAATCGCTTTATCTCTGTCGGGCTCCGACTCATAATTATTTTTTTCAATTCCAGTCTTGATGTCTTCAATTATCGCTACAGGACTTTCGCTTCTCGGATTGTCAGACGTAACAATGACGTAATCCGACAGCGTTGTTGCTATGTTTCCCATAACCGGCCGCTTCGTCCTGTCCTTGTCGCCGCCGCATCCGAATAGTGTTATCACCCTGCCTCCGGAATTATCGTGCCTCGTCACATCAAGCGCCGCCTCAATCGCGTTTTTTAACGAATCGGACGTGTGCGAATAATCGATTATCGCGCAGGCGCCGTTCGGCAGCATTATCCTGTTGAACCTGCCCTTAACCGCTTCGAATTTTTCAATTGCGCTCAGTATTACTTTAATCTCGACACCATATCTGAGAGCGGTAAGAATAGCGGCAAGTATGTTATAAACATTGAACCGACCCGTGAGGGACGATTTCACTTTGTATCTCGTATCGTTGAGTTCGATATCGAAACTCATTCCTCCGAGGCTAAGATTTATGTTAAGCGCCTGAAGGTTCGAATAATTATCGACGGAATATAATTTCTTCGACGCCCTGCTTTCTGTGAGCATTCTTATTCCGAAATCATCGTCGCTATTTGATACGGCAAGTGAATGTTCCGACAAAGTGTCGAAAAGCATTTTTTTCGCCCTGAAATAATTGTCCATGTTCAGATGCAGGTCCATGTGCTCGCTCGTAAGGTTGGTGAACACGGCTGTGTCGTAGTGTATAGTGTGCACCCTGTAATTCACGAGCGCGATTGACGACACCTCCATTATGCAGAACTGCATTCCGTTCTTTATCATCTTCGAAAGATATTCGTTCACTTCAATCGAGTCGGGTGTCGTGAGCCTTGACGCGTTCGTGTTTTTCGTATCCGTCATGTAATCTATTGTGCCAATAAGTCCCGCTTTATAACCTGCTTCTTCGAGTATCTTTTTTATTATATATGTGATTGTAGTCTTCCCGTTCGTGCCTGTGACACCGATAACCTTTATCATTTCCGACGGATTTCCGTAAAAGACACAACTCATCTCAGCCATTACTTTTCTTACGTTATCGACGAGTATTACCTTCGGATTTTTCGCGTAATTTTTTGCCGCCTTCTCGTCGGCAATCACAGCGCCCGCGCCGCTTTCAATTGCCTGTTCGATGAACTTCGTACCGTCAACTTTTGAACCGACCACCGCAAAGAAAACAAAATCGGCGCCGATGTTTCTCGAATCGAAACTCAGTCCTTTAACAGTGAAATCCACGCCATTAAAGACTTTTCCGATACCCGCTGTATTTAGTATTTCAGATATCTTCATTTGTTTTCGTTTTTGCAGAATAATATTATTTTGCTCTTCGGGTTTATTCTCGTTCCGGGCTTGGGAAATATATCCACCACTTCGCCGCTGCCGTTTATGTCAACCGTGAATCCGTCCGATACGAGTTTGTTTATTGATTTTCTCAGACTCATGCGCCTGACATCGGGCACTATCTTATATCCCTCCCCGTCATACTTTGAATTCTTTAAGTAAAGTTTTACTTTGCTGCCGTTTGATATCTTCGTTCCGGGAGACGGTTCCTGATTTACGACGGATACAATCGTACCCTTGTCGTTCTTTATTCCAACGTTTTCATCAAGTTCGTACGGAATGTTTTTCTCCTGCAGAATTTCAAGCGCGTCCTGAAGCCTCATATCCTTTAAGTTTGGAATCAACTGGGTTCCGTCCGTCTGCACATTACCAGGCTCTTTAATCTCCGACCTGACGTACATATATTCGCTGCTCAAGCTGCCCGTGTTTCCGTTATATTCGATTATTCTTTCCGCAATTTTCTTAAAAACCGGAGCCGCAACTTTACCGCCGTAATAACCGTTCTTCGGGTCGTCTATCACGACCGTTATTATTATTTCCGGGTTCTCCGCGGGAAAATAACCAACGAACGATGATATGTGAGAACTGCTCGAATATTCGCCTTCCACAATCCTCTGTGTTGTTCCCGTCTTGCCCGCGACGCTTACTCCGTCGATTTTCGCGTCCGTTCCCGTGCCCCTTTCAACGACGCCGATGAACATCTGATTCAGTTTCTTCGCGGTTTCTTCAGAGATCACCTGCCTTACCGGAGAAGGCATTCCTTCGAACAAAACACTGCCGTCGGGACTTAATTCCTTTTTCACGATGTAGGGCTTCATTAAAAGACCGTTGTTCGCTATTGACGAGTACGCCATTGTTATCTGAAGAACGTTGACCGCTATCTGATATCCTATCGACATGAATTCAAGCGAACCCGGCGTAAAATCTATCGGTCGCTTTAAATACCCCTTGTTCTCTCCGTTGAGTTCGATACCCGTATAGATTCCGAAACCGTAATCCCTCGCATACTTGAAGAATCTTTCCGCTCCGAGTTTCTGAGAAAGTTTCGCGACTCCGATGTTGCTTGACTTTTCAATGACCTGCTGAAATGTCAGCGAAGACGCGCCGTACGAATCTATTATATCCATCCCGTAAATCGTGTAGGTTCCGTTTTCCGTGTTTACAACGTTATTGGGAGCATCAATCTTTTCTTCAAGTATCGCCGATGCCGTGACAATCTTGAATGTCGAACCCGGTTCGTAAATATCGGACAGCACCGCGTTCTTCATTCCCACGGTATCTTCTTTTCAAATGTTATTCGGGTCGAACGTAGGGAACGTGCACATCGCTAGTATTTCGCCGGTCTTGACGTTAACAACTACCGCCTTGCCGCGCGACGCGTTAAAGTACTTTATCCCGGAGGCAAGTTCCTGTTCGGCAATTTCCTGTATGTTCTTGTCAATCGTGAGAATAACGTTTGCTCCCGTCTCGGGCTCCTTTTGAATGTAGTTCATATCGGGTCGCTTGACTCCGCGCCCGTCTTTGCGCGATATCATATAACCTTCCTTGCCCGTAAGTTCTTTGTTCGAGGAAAGTTCTATACCGCTCACACCCCTGTTATCGAGGTCAGTGAATCCTATTATCTGCGAACCAATCGAGCCGTAGTTGTAGTATCTCGCCGCTTCTTTGAAAACGTTAAGTCCTTCTATCCTTAATGTGTCCAGACCTTTCAGGTCCGAAACCGAAACTTTTCTTTCAAGATAAAAAGCGCTGTTGTTCCTGTCGACGAGTTTGTCGTAATACTCCGATTTGTTCTTGCTGAAAACGTTCGCGAGCAGCGCCGATACTGAATCGGGATTCTTTATCTTATAAGGATCGGCAATAACAGAAACGCGGAACACGTTCGATACCAGCGGATTCATGCTTCTGTCGAAAATGATGCCTCTTGACGGTGTGATTATTTCGCGGGACTGGGACTGTTTCTTGGCGATGAGTTTGTATTTCTCCGATTCCAGTATCTGGATTGAAACAAGTTTCGTTATCACGAGTGCAAGGAACGCGAGAAGAATGAACATTACAACATTCATCCGCCTCGTGACGTTGATTCTCTTTCTCTCTTTATTTACGAAACTGTAAAAATCCATTACATATCCGATTTGTTTATTTTTATCTTGCTGTCGCTTCTGACGGAGCCTTCAACGACTTTCATGTTGAGTTTTTCTTCCGCTATCTTCTTGATTCTGTCGTATGAACTAAGTTTTTCGATTTCTATCCTGTAAGTATTGTTCGCCTGATTCACTTTGTTTATGTCGTCCTTCAAATCGCTTATTTCCCTGTTCAGTTTGTTCACCGTTATTATGTTGTTTATAAGAAACACGGATAACGCCGATATGAGCACGAAGAAAATTATAAGATAGAAAATCGATATTTTACCGCCTGTCTTCTTCATGCGATAATGACCTCCGCGGCGCGAAGCTTCGCGCTCCTTGACCTCGTGTTTGAACGGACTTCGGAATATTCCGGTGTCACAACCTTCTTCGTCAATATCTTCAGCGCTTTTCCCGCCTGCACGGCCTTCTCGCTGTGTTCCCTGAAAAAATTCTTCACGATTCTGTCTTCGAGTGAATGATAAGACACGACTACAATCCTGCCGCCTTCAACCATTATACCGAACGCATCGTTGAGAACTTTCCTGAGGTCGTTTAGTTCGTCGTTTACGGCTATCCTCAATGCCTGAAACAATTTCGAGAGAAACTTAACGGGCAGCGCGCCCTTAAAACCGTATTCCCGTTTTATTATCTTTATGAAATCTTCAGTCGTATCTATCGCCTGTCTCCTTCTCGCTTCCGTTACGGCTTTTGACAGCCTCGACGCTTTTGATATCTCCCCGTATTCCTCGAAGATTTCGGTGAGTTCTTTCTCCCTGTATTCGTTCAGTATCGTTTTCGCGTCAAGTTCAGAATTCTTGTCGGCGCGCATATCAAGCGGCGTGTTCTTCATGAAACTGAATCCCGCTTCCTCGTTCAACTGGTACGACGAAAGCCCTAGGTCAAGCACTATTCCGGTTATGGACACGAATCCCTCTTCCGAAACGATTTGTCCGACGTCCGCAAAGTTTCCCTGCCTTATCGATATTTTTTCCCTGAAATCTTTCAATATTTCAGCCGCGAATGAAATTGAATTTTCGTCCTTGTCTATCGCAATGAGCCTTGATCCGCTCGGAACACTCTCGCAAATTAACTTTGAATAACTTCCTCCGCCAAGCGTGCCGTCAACGAGAACGTGATTTTTGATTACCGGATTGATAAGATATGATACCGCTGTATTTAAAAGAACCGGAATATGATATTCGGTAACCAATTAAACCGTCAAAAATTTTTTTAAATTATTGTCCCAGTTTGTTAAAAATGTTCTCCGTGACGCTTTGCGCGACATTCTCGTAAGTTTCGGGATGCTGCTTGTCGTAAGTCTCCTTCATTGCAGGATCCCAGATTTCTATCTTGGTAAGCATTCCGAGAATGAGAACCTCTTTCTTGATGTGAGCGAATTCGATTAAATGGGAAGGGAGAAGAAACCTGTTATGCGAGTCCAGTTCGCACTCGTGCACGAACATCAGAAATTGCCGCATGAAAAATCTTTCCTGCGAATTGAAAACGTTGTAGTTCATTAGACCTTTTTTTACCCTTTCCCATTCGTCGAGTGGGTACACCATTATGCATTCATCCATACCGCGCGTCAATACGAGCGTGTTGTTTGCCTCCGGATTCATTACTTTCCTGAATTTGCTCGGAAGAACAACCCTCGATTTTACGTCTAAATTCGATATTGAATGTCCCTGAAACAAGATTTTAAGCCAATTTAGTGTAATTTTTGGGATTATAAACCACTTTCGCCCACTTCGTCCCACTACAAAAATACATAATTTAATATTAAAGTCAAACGAATTTTTAGGAAATCTGAAGTTTTTTTCACATACAGCTTAACACGGATTCATACTCCTTACCGAGGTGGGAAATAATTCCGCGAGGAGAACATTCGGTGGGAATTATCAATCTTGAGGTGTCAGGGTAATACCTTACGCCGCTTTCGCACTTTACATTTTGAATTTTACAATAAAAAAAGGCTGCTCAAGAGCAGCCTTTAAATTATTTGCGATTTATTTCTTCTACGAAATCTCGAATTCCTTGCTCACCGTAGCAGGTGTTTCCTCTTCTTCCATAAGTTCGTCGTCCATCAGGTGCTTGTCAACGTGCGAAACAAGAAGGTCTCTGTATTTCTTAAGACCTGTTCCCGCAGGTATCAACTGACCGATAATAACGTTTTCCTTAAGACCGAGCAGGTAGTCCACCTTGCCCTTTATAGCGGCATCGGTAAGTACCCTCGTCGTTTCCTGGAACGAAGCAGCCGATATGAAACTATCAGTCGTCAGCGATGTTTGTGTAATGCCGAGCAGAACCGCGTCCGCCGTGGCAGGCACCGCGTCGCGCACCTTGATTCCGGTTTTGTTTTTCTTCTTCAGAAGCGTGTTCATTTCCTTCACGGCTTTTTTCGGCAGAAGTTCACCGACGAGCACCGCATCGCTGTCGCCCTTGTCGCTCACGACAACCATACCTTTTAGTTTCTCGTTTTCTTCCGAGAAATAATTCTTATGTATTATGTCGCCCTCGAGGAAGTTAGTATCGCCCGGGCTCGTGACCTTCACCTTCTGAAGCATCTGCCTTACGATGATTTCGATGTGCTTGTCATTTATCTTAACGCCCTGAATTCTGTAAACTTCCTGAATTTCGTTCACGAGATATTCCTGAACTTCGGACACGCCCTTGATTTTCAGAATGTCAATCGGGTCGTATGCGCCGCCTGTAAGGGCTTCGCCCGCGAGTACCGTATCGCCGCTTCTTACAAGAATGTGCTTGCCGATAGGAATTCTGTAATCGATTGACTTCGAACCGTCGAGACTTTTAAGCGTGAGTTCGCGGCTTCCTCTCGAAATTTTTCCGACTTCGACTTTACCGTCAATTTCGGCAATCTTCGCGGGGTCGTTAGGACTTCTCGCCTCGAAGAGTTCCGTTACTCTCGGCAGACCTCCCGTGATGTCGCGCGTCTTGCCCGATTCTCTCGGAATTTTCACCATAATCATACCTGCTTTTACTTCGACGCCGTCGTCAACCAGCAGGTTCGCTTTCGCGGGAATTAGGTATGAACTTGAAATCTTGCCGCCCTTCGGAGTTACAATCTGTATCGTCGGGCTCTTTGTCTTGTCCTTGCTTTCTATAACAGTTTTCTGGAAGTGGCCTGTCTGCTCGTCTTTCACGAGTTCGTACTGCTTGCCTTCTTCCATGTCGTGATATTTAATCAGACCGTTATGTTCAGCGACTATGACTGAGTTGTACGGATCCCATTCGTATAATTTCTGATTCTTTTCAACCTTCTCGTTGTTCTTCACTTTGAGTTTCGAGCCGTAAGGAACAAGATATCTGGTCAGAGGATTGTTCTTTTCGTCAACAATGTTTATCGCGCCGTTCCTGCTGAGAGAGATGAATGATGTTTCCGTCGCTCCCTTGTATTCAACTATCTTTATATTTTCAAATTTGACCTTGCCTTCGAATTTAGTCGTGATTTCCGACTGAGTTACAATCTTGCTTGCCGTACCGCCGATGTGGAACGTTCTCAGAGTTAACTGCGTGCCCGGTTCGCCGATTGACTGCGCAGCGATGATTCCGACGGCTTCGCCCGTGTTCACGAGTTTGCCCGTCGAAAGGTCCCTGCCGTAGCATTTCGCGCAGACGCCTCTCTTGCTTTCGCAGGTCAGCACCGAACGGATTTCGACTCCCGTTACAGGAGAATCCGAAATTGCCTGCGCTTTTTCTTCGTCGATTTCCTGTCCCGCTTTTACAATTACTTTCTTTGTCATAGGGTCCACGACATCGTGAATCACTACTCTGCCGAGAATTCTTTCGGCAAGTGTTTCCTTGATGTCTTCACCTTCCTTAAGCGCTTCAGTGTAAACGCCTCTGATTGTTCCGCAGTCTCTTTCGGATATGATAACATCCTGTGCGACGTCTACGAGCCTTCTTGTAAGGTATCCCGCGTCCGCAGTCTTAAGAGCCGTATCCGCAAGACCTTTTCTTGCGCCGTGAGTCGATATGAAGTATTCAAGAATCGAAAGACCTTCCTTGAAGTTCGCGATAATCGGGTTCTCGATAATTTCTCCGGCCTGTCCGGTCAATGACTTCTGCGGTTTCTGCATCAGACCTCTCATACCTGCTAACTGGCTGACCTGTTCCGCCGAGCCTCTCGCGCCCGAATCAATCATCATGTGAAGTGAGTTGAATCCTGATTTCGAACGCCTCAGATTGTCCATCAGGTCGTTCTTTACCTGGTCGCGGACGTGAGTCCATATATCGATGACTTTATTGTATCTTTCGTTTTCCGAAATGACGCCTCTGGATTTCTGCTTCTCAATCGATTCGACTCTGTGATACGCGTCGTCTATGATTTTTTTCTTCGTTCCCGGTACTTCTATGTCGTCGATGTTTACCGAAAGACCGCCTTCTGTCGCGTACTTGAATCCGAGTTCTTTCAGTTTGTCAAGGAATATCGCCGTTTTCTGGTTTCCGACTTTTCTGTAAATCATTCCGATAATCGAAACGATTTTTTTCTTTCTGAGAAGTTCGTTTATGAACGGAATGCCTTCGGGCACTACCCTGTTGAATATAACCCTGCCTGCAGTCGTTTCGTAAATCTTTCCGTTTATCCTGACTTTTATTCTCGCGTGAATTCCGACAGCCTTGTTGTTTATAGCCATAAGAACTTCCTCGGGTGAGGAGAACATTTTTCCTTCACCGACATCGCCCTTCAGGTCCTTTGTCAGATAATAACATCCGAGCACGAGTTCCTGGTTGGGAACAATAATCGGGTTACCGTTCTGCGGCGAAAGTATGTTGTGCGTCGAGAGCATCAGAATTGTCGCTTCAAGTTGCGCGTCGTAAGAAAGCGGAACGTGCACCGCCATCTGGTCTCCGTCAAAGTCTGCGTTGAACGCCGTACAAACGAACGGATGAAGCGTTATCGCCTTACCTTCTATGAGCACGGGCTGGAACGCCTGAATACTCAGTCTGTGAAGCGTCGGCGCGCGGTTTAACATGACAGGATGCCCATCAATCACGTTTTCCAGAATGTCCCATACTTCCGGAGTTCTTTTGTCGATTAATTTTTTCGCGCTCTTTACTGTCTTTACATAATCCCTGTCAATAAGCCTTCTTATTACGAAAGGCTTGAACAATTCAAGGGCCATATCCTTCGGGATTCCGCACTCGTGGAGTTTGAGTTCGGGTCCGACAACGATAACGGACCTTCCCGAATAGTCAACCCTCTTGCCGAGAAGATTCTGGCGGAACCTGCCTTGCTTGCCTTTAAGAATATCCGAAAGCGATTTCAGCGCCCGGTTTTCCGACCTTACGGCGGTGACTCTTCTTGAGTTGTCCAGCAGCGCGTCGACGGCTTCCTGCAGCATTCTTTTTTCGTTTCTAAGGATGACTTCCGGAGCCTTGATATCTATTAATCTCTTCAGCCTGTTATTTCTTATTATAACTCTTCTGTACAAATCGTTGAGGTCGCTTGTCGCAAACCTTCCGCCTTCAAGAGGAACGAGCGGTCTCAGTTCCGGCGGTATGACGGGAATGACGTCCATCACCATCCATTCGGGACGGTTTGGTTTTCCGTCGGGTTTTATCTTGAACGATTCGAGCACTCTTAACCTCTTTATGTTCTCCGTCTTTTTTATTGCTGACGGTTCATCCTGAAGTTCGGCGCGGAGTCTCGCTATTTCAGGCAGGATTTCCACGCGTTTGAGCAACTCTTTTATCGCCGTGCCGCCCTGGCTGACGAAGAATTTCTTCGGGTCGTCATCATCGAGAAAATGCTCGGCGTCCGTCATCTTGCTTACTACGTCGAGATATTCTTCCTCCGTGATGAGGTCGAGTTTCTTGTATTTCGTCGTGCCCGGGTTTATTACCACGTATGATTCGTAATAAATAATCTTTTCAAGATCCTTCGATGATATGCCCAGTACGTAGCCGATCTTTGAAGGCAGCGACCTGAAATACCATATATGAACAACAGGTACGCAGAGAGCAATGTGACCCATTCTCTCGCGTCTTACGCTTTTCATGTTTATTTCGACTCCGCATCTGTCGCACACAATTCCTTTATACCTTATCCCTCTGTACTTTCCGCAGTGGCATTCCCAGTCCTTAACAGGCCCGAAAATCTTCTCGCAGAACAAACCGTCCTTGTCCGGCTTGAATGTTCTGTAGTTGATTGTCTCGGGTTTAGTAACTTCACCATACGAATTCGAAATAATAACATCAGTCGAAGAAAGATTTATAGTTATCTTCGAAAAACGTTTTTTCTTTTGTTCGATTTTTGTCGGCATATATTAAATAATATTATTTTTCTTTTTTAATTTTTAATCGATGTTAATGTCCAGACCAAGACCCTGTAGTTCCTTCATTATTACGTTGAACGCTTCGGGTATGTTCGGCTCCGGCAGGTTCTCGCCCTTAATTATAGACTCATAAACCTTGCTGCGTCCGATAACATCGTCGCTCTTTACCGTGAGCATTTCCCTGAGTATGTGCGATGCGCCGTACCCCTGCAATGCCCAGCACTCCATCTCTCCGAACCTCTGACCGCCGAACTGCGCTTTACCTCCAAGAGGCTGCTGCGTTATAAGCGAATAAGGTCCGATGGAACGCGCGTGAATTTTGTCGTCGACAAGGTGCGAAAGTTTCAGCATGTAAATGTATCCTATCGTTACCTGTTGGTCGAACTTATTTCCCGACATTCCGTCGTAAAGGTCTGTCCTCGAATTTGAGGGCAATCCCGACTGTTCGAGTCCGGTCGTAATTTCTTCAACCGTCGCGCCGTCAAATATTGGCGTCGCGAACTTCACGCCGTGCTGCTTTCCGACCCAGCCGAGCGCCGTTTCGTACAACTGTCCGAGGTTCATCCTCGAAGGCACGCCGAGCGGATTCAGCACTATATCCACGGGTCTTCCGTCGGGCAGGAACGGCATATCTTCAGGCGGCACTATCTTCGCTACGACACCTTTGTTTCCGTGGCGTCCCGCCATCTTGTCCCCTACCGAAAGTTTGCGCTTCTTTGCAACGTAAACCTTCGCGAGTTTGACCACCCCGTTAGGAAGTTCATCACCGAGAGTAACCTTGACCTTTAATCTCTTGTACTTCTCTTCGATTTCGATGAACTTGTAATTGTAATTCTTGAATATATCGATTATGAGTGAATTCGCCTTCTTACTATTCGACCAGTCCGCTTCGGTATCCAGTTCGCGGAAATCTATCGCGTTGTTATTAAGCAGATTGGTGAACGTATCGCGCTTGAATACGACGTTCCTCTTAATTAAAAGATTGCCTTTGTTGTCCCTTATGCCTTCCGATTCTTTACCTTCAAGAAGGATTCCGAGTTTATCGGCAAGTTTGAGGTTAAGTTCCTTAATCTCTTTCTTTCTGTCATTTTCATACCTGTCGATTCTTTTCTTCTCTTCCCTCTTGCCCTCTGAATCTTTCGATTTTCTCGAGAACAATTTCCTGTTTATGACCACACCCTTCAGTCCCGGGGGCGCCTTCAGGGAGGCGTCCTTTACGTCGCCTGCCTTGTCGCCGAATATGGCTCTAAGAAGTTTTTCCTCAGGAGTCGGTTCAGTCTCGCCTTTCGGAGTGACTTTGCCGATAAGAATATCGCCCTCTTTAACTTCGGCGCCTATTCTGATTATTCCGTTTTCATCGAGGTCTTTTGTCGCTTCCTCGCTGACATTCGGAATTTCCTTCGTGAGTTCTTCTTCGCCGCGTTTCGTGTCTCTTACTTCGAGGCTGAATTCTTCGATGTGAATCGATGTAAATATGTCTTTCGAAACTACTTTTTCGCTAATTACAATGGCGTCCTCAAAGTTGTATCCTCTCCAGGGCATGAACGCTACGAGTATGTTCCTGCCGAGTGCAAGTTCGCCGTTCTCCGTCGAAGAACCGTCGGCGAGTATGTCGCCCTTCTTTATGCGCTGTCCATCGCGGACGATTGGGTTCTGGTTTATAGCCGTATCCTGATTCGTTCTCAGGAACTTAACCAGTTTATATTCAACCGTGCGTTTGTCGTCGAAACTGAGAAGACTTTCGTCCGAATCTTCTCTGATGTTGTATTTTACTATTATTTTGTCCGCCGACACGTAGTCAACAACTCCGTCCGCCTCGGCTACTATCATTGAACGCGAATCTCTGGCAACGATTTCTTCGAATCCCGTGCCGACTATCGGCGCCTCGGGGTTCAGAAGAGGCACTGCCTGACGCTGCATGTTGCTGCCCATGAGCGCCCTGTTCGCGTCGTCGTGCTCGAGGAACGGAATCAAAGCCGCCGCCGCGCTTACAATCTGGTTAGTCGCGACGTCCATATAATCGATGTTTGTCGGCTCTTCAAGCGGAAAATCGCCTTTGAACCTCGCCTTGACCTTCTTATTCTCGAAATTTCCCTTTCCGTCGAGAGGCTCGTTCGCCTGCGCTATCATGAATTCGTCTTCCTTGTCAGCCGAAATGTATTCTATATCTTCAGTTACTTTTCCCTTGACTACTTTTCTGTAAGGCGTTTCGATGAATCCAAGTTCGTTCACTCTCGAATGTATGCAGAGTGACGATATAAGTCCGATGTTCGGACCTTCAGGAGTTTCTATCGGGCAAAGCCTTCCGTAGTGAGTGTAGTGAACGTCACGTACTTCGAATCCCGCTCTCTCTCTCGAAAGACCGCCGGGTCCAAGCGCGCTGATTCTTCTCTTATGCGTCATTTCCGAAAGCGGATTTGTCTGGTCCATGAACTGCGAGAGTTGGCTCGTTCCGAAGAACGAAGACAACGCGCTCGTTATTGGTCTTGAACTTACCAGTCTCAAAGGCGTGAGATTCTCTTCATCGTGAATGCTCATCTTTTCCCTGATTGTTCTTATCATCCTCGAAAGCCCGAGACCGAACTGCTGTGATAACTGTTCGTTCACGGTTCTTACTCTCCTGTTTCCAAGATGGTCAATGTCATCAACTTCCTTGCGCCTGTCAACTAAATCCTTTATGTATGAAATGATCTCAACGATATCTTCAAGCGTCAATATCGTTGTAGTATTGTCTATGTTTAAATTTAATTTCCTGTTTATCTTGTAACGTCCGACTTCGCCTAAATCATATTTCTTGGGATTGAAAAACTGCTTTTCTATGTAACTCCTCGCGCTCTCGCCCTCGGAATCCGTCATAAGATGCTGCGTCTTCTTGTCCTTAGGAAGGGATTCGGCGGGTTTCTCCGCGAGTTCCTCTTCATCATCCTCGACTACGGTGTTGAAAATAATCTGCTCTCCGTCTGTCGGATTATTCTTCATCAGGTTAAGCGTCTTAATCTTGGCGTTCACTATCGAAAGAAGAAGTTCCTCGGTCAACTGCGTGCCCGATTCAATTCCAAGTTCTTCTCCGGTATTTTTATCCACGACGTTCTCGATTACGTACCTTCCCGTGTAATCAAGATAATTATGCGGCGTTATCTCAGATTTCTCCGCTAACCCGAAGAGTTCGAGCATTTTCACCTTTTCGTTTATCGAAAGCGCTCTGAGCAGAGTTGAGAAATAGAATTTTTTCTTTCTGTCAACGTACGCGTAAAGCAAATCGTTAATATCCGTCGTGAACTCGACCCACGAACCCTTGTACGGAATTACTCTCGCTGAAAACAGTTCCGTGCCGTTCGCGTGTGTTGACTCGCTGAACACGACTCCCGGAGACCTGTGCAGCTGGCTTACGATAACACGTTCGGCTCCGTTTATAATGAAACTGCCTCTCGGTGTCATGTACGGCAACTGCCCCAGATATACGTCCTGCTCAAGAACATAGTTGTATTCCTTTGCAGCAGAATTTGGCTTCGTAGATAATCTTAATTTCACCTTCACGGGAACCGAGTACGTAAGACCCTGTTCCTGGCATTCAATAATTGAATACGGAGGCTTCTCAATAAAATACTCTATGAACTCAAGCAAAGCTGTTTCCCTTGAATCCGTGATAGGGAAATTGTCCTCAAAAACTTTTTGCAAACCGATAGGTTTCCTCTTGCTGATTGGAATGTCCTCCTGCAAAAAATCCTTGTATGACTGCAATTGAACGTTTAAAAGATCAGGAGGTTCTTTGTGAATATCGGATTTTGAAAAAGTTAACCTGTTGTTCTTGTTGTTGAGGGGTTTTAAACCGGCTAAAACACCTTTTAATTCCATTTATTATGATTTAGTTATATATAAATTAAACAAAATCCAAGGAATAAGGTTTAAGGGTGATGAATTTTCACCCTCAAACCCTTACCTCAGATTAAAAAGTTAATTTGCGAATTATTATTTGATTTCAACTTTTGCGCCTGCTGCTTCTAATTCCGCTTTTAATTTTTCCGCGTCGGCTTTAGGCATATTTTCTTTTACAGCTTTCGGAGCACTTTCAACGAGCGCTTTGGCTTCTGTTAATCCAAGTCCCGTCGCGTTTTTCACTGCTTTGATGACTTTGATTTTTTCCGGTCCGATATCTGCTAAGAATACAGTGAATTCTGTTTTTTCTTCTTCTTGTGCTGCCGGGGCTGAGCCTGCCGCCGGTCCCGCCATCATAACGGGGGCTGCCGCTGTAACTCCGAACTTGTCTTCAAGTGCTTTCTTTAAATCGGATGCTTCCTGTAAGGTTAAATTGGATATTTTTTCTAATAATTCTTCTACTACTGACATGTCTATTTCCTTTGGTTAAATTTTAATTCAAAATTGTTTAAAAAAATGCTAAGCAGCCTTTTTCTTGGCCGCTTCTTCGATAACGCTTGCGAGATCTCTGATGACCGCGTTAATTGCACCGACAATGCCCGATACGGGCGAATCAAGACTCGAAAGTATTCCAGCAATGATTTCTTCCTTCGTGAGCAGCGAAGCTAATTGCTGCATCTTGTCGGAACCGAAGTATAACTTATCGACTATCGCAGCCTTGAATTTCGGCTTATCGCTCTTTTCGGTAAGTTTCTTCAGAATCCTTGCAGGCGCAACCGGGTCGCTGTCCGCGAATATTATTCCGGTATTGCCCTTGAAATGACCTTCGAGGTCGTTCACGAACTGGCTGTAAGTTTCGCTTTCCTTCATTGCGCGCAATGCGAAAGTGTTCTTGACAACCTTGTACTTAATGTTTGCCTTGTAAAACTCGCTGCGGAGATTGTCCACCTCTGCAACGGTCATACCGGCGAAATCTATTAAATAGATAGCCGGTGCATTATTCATCTTGTCCTTAATCTCAGCAATTATCTCGTTCTTTTTGATTTTCTCCATACCGTTTGTTAAAAGTTATTAAACATTTGAAGCTTCCTTCCGGTTATCACAATCCCGGACGGATTATATGTATAATGAGTGCGTAAACTTTTTTATGCCGCCGACTTTAAATCCGTCAGCGCTTTGTCAATCTTTATTCCGGGTCCCATCGTTGTCGATACTGTAACCGCCTTGATATATGTTCCTTTTGCTGCCGCGGGCTTCAGTTTTATTATCATATTTATAAATGTCGTGATGTTCTCTAAAATTTTCTGTTCGTCGAATGACGCCTTGCCTATTGACGAGTGAACCGTTCCGTTCTTGTCAACCCTGAAATCAATCTTTCCCGCCTTAACTTCCTTTACCGCCTGACCTACGTTCATTGTTACGGTTCCGCTTTTAGGATTCGGCATGAGTCCGCGGGGCCCGAGAACCTTACCGAGTTTCCCGAGTTCGCTCATCGAATCGGGAGTCGCTATAATAACGTCAACATCCGTCCAGCCTTCCTGAATCTTCTTCAGGTAATCTTCGAACCCGACGTGGTCAGCGCCGGCATCAACGGCTTCCTGCTGCTTCTCGGGTTTTGCGATAACGAGAACCCTTACGGTCTTTCCCGTTCCGTTCGGCAAAGATACGGTTCCGCGAACGACCTGGTCCGCGTGCTTCGGATCCACTCCGAGATTAATGGCTATGTCCACCGATTCGTCGAATTTCGCTTTCGCATACTTCTTCAACAACGATACCGCTTCGGCTATCTTGTACTCTTTCTTCGAATCAAAAGTCTTGTTTATTTCTTTCTGTTTTTTTGTCAAATTCATAATATTATAAAACTAATAATTTTTTAATCTACTGTTATTCCCATGCTTCTTGCCGTGCCTTTTATCATGCTCATTGCATGCTCTACGTCTCTCGCGTTTAAGTCAACCATTTTCATTTCGGCTATTTCCTTCACCTGCTTTGACGTTACCTTTCCGACTTTTGTCTTGTGAGGCACGCCAGAACCTTTTTCAAGTCCCGAAGCCTTCAGCAACAGCACCGCCGCGGGAGGTGTCTTCGTTACGAACGTGAATGACTTGTCGGAATAAACCGTGATTACTACGGGAATTATCAATCCTTTCTTGTCTTGTGTTCTCGCGTTGAACTGCTTGCAGAACTCCATGCCGTTCACGCCTCTTTGACCCAGCGCGGGACCTACCGGAGGCGCCATCGTTGCTTGACCTGCGGGAATTTGTAACTTTATAAAACCAACTACTTTTTTTGCCATAATATATATTTATTATTGATGTTTACTTATGCTTTTCTATTTGCGTGAATTCAAGTTCGATTGGAGTCTTCCTGCCGAAAATACTCACCATCACCTTGACCTTCATTTTCTCCGTGTTTATTTCCAGTATGGTTCCGTTGAAGTTGTTGAACGGGCCGCTCGTCACCTTCACAGGATCGCCCTGGTTGAGTTTTAAATCTATTTTTTCAGTCTGGCTTTCGTCGTTCAGGATTGCCTTGATTCTCTTTATCTCCGTCTCTCGCAACGGTATCGGCTCGAGCCTCTGGCCTTTTATGTTTTTGGAACCTACAACGCCCATTATGCTGGGTACTTTCGCTAGGAATCTTTTAACGTTGTCGTCAAGGTCGGCTTCAATAAGTATATAACCTGGAAAGAAATTTTTATACTTCACTTTCTTCTTTCCGTTCTTTACCTCAAATACTTTTTCCATCGGAATCATAACGGTTCTTATCCTGCTCTCAAGGTGCTCGTCTTTTATCTGCGCGTCAAGATACGTCTTCACTTTATTCTCGTGACCCGCTACAATTCTCACAGCAAACCACTTGAAGACATCCGAAGTCGATTCCGCAGCATCGTCAGTCTCGGGAATTTCAGGCACTTCCGTGTTCACGGGAATATCCTGAACTTCAGGCGTTTCCGAATTCGCCTCCTGCGGATTCTCGGATAACTCCTGAGACTCTTCCATGTTTTCCATATTTTTTGTTTCGTCCATCAATTCTACGTTTAAAATAATATTTTCAGAACTTCGCTGATGCCCTTGTCAACTATGTACACAAACACTGCGAAGATTATCATCGTCACGACAACAACCTTCGTGTAATCTCTCATTTCCTCTTTCTTTGGCCACGTGACCTTTTTCATTTCCTTGTAAATGTCCGTGAAGAAATTTAATATTTTATCTCTCATTCTTAGTTATTAATTACGTGCACGAGTGGAGGGACTCGAACCCCCAACCGACGGTTTTGGAGACCGCTACTCTACCAATTGAGCTACACTCGTAAAACTCTTTTAAAGAACTATTGCGGAATTGCTTGCCTTCGTTTTCTATAAGCGGAATCCTTAAGCCAGAGCTGATGACCGGGATTGAACCGGTGACCTCTTCCTTACCAAGGAAGTGCTCTACCAACTGAGCTACATCAGCAGAAAGAGCGGGAGACGGGACTCGAACCCGCGACCAACAGCTTGGAAGGCTGTGACTCTACCAACTGAGTTACTCCCGCGTTTGAACTGTTCATCGTATCCGCGCATAGATATAAAAAAACAATTATCGCTAATCGTTATGTGGGTAGGGAAGGATTCGAACCTCCGAAGACATCAGTCGTCAGATTTACAGTCTGATGCGTTTAACCACTTCGCTACCTACCCAAAATTTCTTTTGGCAAATGATAAATTTAGGGATTTTTATTAATTAAATCAATATATTTTTTTAATATATCAATAAAATTCTACGATTATATGCCGGTCGGATATTCCGTTCGTTCATGCTCTCCATCATTAATTTTCCCTCGCCGTTATGGAAAAATAACGCGCTTATACCCTTATATGCCGATTTTTAAAACGCTGTCTATCTTGCCTTTCTGTTCTTTCAGGTAATTTAATCTCTGTAATATACTGTTTTTATCGGAATCTAATGCCGAAACACGGTCAGGAAGCGTAATAATTGTCGGGAGTATCATTGTGTTCCCGGCATCGTCCTTTACCTCGGTCTTCCCCTTCTTGTAGCCGGTTATCGCCGCTTCTTCCCCGGGTTCGTAAATTACGGCGTCCGTTTTCACCGCGTACAGTTTTTTATCCGACAGCGATTTTATCACGTAACCCGACTCAGTCTTTTTCACAACCCTGCCTTCTATTATTATGATATCACCGGTTCCGAGCCCCGGTTCGATTTTTTTAAGTTCATCAGTTTTTTCGCTTATCTCCTTTTCTATATCTCTCACCTTTGCGGTAAAACTTATTTTCTTGTTGAGAAGATTCTTCACGTCGATGAGTTGCTGCCGCTGGCGTTCGAGTTCCGTGTTTCTGAAATTTTCAATAAGCGCAAGATTTTTTTCCACCTGCGCCCTTGCCTCGGAAAATTTCTTCTGACCGTCAAGTTTCGCCGCTTCTTTTTTTATCTGCAGGAATTCGCTGCTCGCTGTTGAATATATCAGCCTGTACAGATTGCCGTATGTCTTCGGATTGTCTTTTACATTAATTTTTTTCAGGTATTCGAGTGACACTCTCCAGTCTTCTGCGTAAATCTGCTTTATCAGATTTTCGGACAGGGCGGATATTTTTTCATTTGCTCTGTCCCTGAATTTGCTGTCGGGATATTTCATGATGAACTTCTCATACCTGCCAATCTGTGTTTCTATATCCCTCAGGTTCTTTGTTTCATCTTCACGTTCGATTTCCGCGAACTCAAAATCCTCACGCAGATAAAAATTCCTGTACGCGATGAAAGCCGCGGAAATCACTATCAGAATCGCGATTGAGACATACAGAGCGTTTATTATTTTTTTCTTCCGTGCCATCGCGGGAAGAAGTTCTCCTATGTACTTTATCCGTGTGGTTATGAACTCGCTTTCTTCCTCGTCGCAGTATTTCAGGTAATCCTTGTAAAACAAAGCGGACGCCTTGTATTCTTTTTTCCTGAATGAATCATCGGCGCTTTCATAAATTTTCATCTTGATGTTAATCAGGGCTGTTGCCCTGTTGTAAAGAGCTTTCGCCTCCGTGTTGTCCTTATCCGCGCTGAGTATGCGCACACATTCGTTGATTGCCTCGCTGTATTTTTTCAGGTTCATCAGATATTCAACGTGAACGAGCAGTTCCCTTACGGGTATCGCGGGCGAGAAAAGAGGGTTTAACAGTATGTTCTTCTGCGAACAACTTATTACGGCGCATCCGTGATTCCTGCGCCAGCAGTATTCGTGATAAGGCGTTCCGCAGGCGGGACAGAAGAATAAATCCTCCGGCGCGGTTATTTTGCCGAGACAGTGCTGGCATACGGATTCTTCCGTCTTGTTTTTTTCTTCAGCGGATTGCATGCCGTGAAATCAGATGTTTTGAATGAATAAAAATTCGAATGCCTTGTAGAATAAAAATACTCCCAGACCGATTAGTATAACTCCGACAACCTTGTTTATCATCCCGAGAGCCGCGGGACTTACCCTGTGCGAATTCATCGATATTAACTTTACAAGAGTGTAAAACCAGAGAGTCGTGCCGCTGAAAACCCCTATCGAATACATTAATCCCGTAATAAACCTTGAATCGATAATCCCGTAACTCTTCATATAACTCGTCATTGCGAACCAGGATGCGGGTATTGTTACAGACGATACGCAAAGAAACGCTCCCCTTATGAATCCGCCGAAACAACCGTTCTCTTCCTTTTGCAGCAGGTCCGTGCGTATTATCTTCGATATCTCCTGACTCGTATGGTCAAGTTTGTTTTCTACTTCACCGAGTTTCTCCTCTATTCGTTCTTCGGATACCTCATTCTTTCCGTTGTTAAGAACTTTTGTCTTCATAATTTTCAAGCCGGACAAAATTACTATGAAGCAGCCAATGAATGTTATCAGAGCCTTGAAGAGTTTTTCGTTCTCGGAAAAGAAAACATCCACCGATTCGGGTATGAATCCTTTTATCAGAGCGAGGCCGCCGTAAGATATTATGATGTAAATCATATCCATGAAACCCGCTCCCGCGCCTATAGCAACGCCGTACCTTATCTCATTCTTGAATCCCTGAGACATGACAAGAATGTTTGTAGGTCCGATTGGCGGCATGGAGAGCAGATATCCGGTTAATACCCCTACGACTAATCCGATTATCAAATAGTAATGTTAATTTTATGCAAGTTATGAAATTGTCATTTCATTTTCAATCAATTTCACTATTGCATAAATCTAACGCCCGCTGCTCTTTAGGTTTTCTCTAATACTATTTAATCAGTATCATCCGCCGGTCCGTAATGAAATTCCCCGACTCAAGCCTGCAGAAGTATGTTCCGCTGGATAATCCCGACCCGTCGAAAGTAACGGTGTATGAACCCGCGTCTCTGATGTCGTCAACAAGCCTTATGACTTCCCTGCCGAGCACGTCGAAAACGATAAGTTTCGTAAGATTCCTTTCCGCGATATCGTATCTAATAATCGTGTTAGGGTTGAATGGATTCGGATAATTCTGATGCAGCGCGAACTTAACGGGTACTTCCGTGCCTAAAATGCCAACCGCAGTGAATGTGTATTCGAATACTCCCCTGCCCGCGACAACGCTTGCCGACGCTCCTCCCGCGAACAACGTTAGATTTCCGGTTGTCCTGAATGCAAGCGCTCTTATCGGATAGTTGCTCAGCAAAACACCGCCGCTGAAATCAGCCCAGGTTGTGCCGCCGTTACTTGAACGCCATATGCTCATCGAACCCGTACCCGCCGACTGGTCTATGCCGACGTATAATTCGTTCGGATTAACAGGATTTATTGCAGCCGACCTCGGCAGAGTTCCTGTTGTGTTCGGGATACCCCACTTCTTGCTCCATTGCTGACCGCCGTTTGTCGTGAGATAAATCCCGCCTGTGGTATCGTTCACGAATAAAACCGCAAGAATCCTTGCGGTGTCAATCGGACTGATGCTCATTGCTCTAACAGGATTCCCCGTTGTTGTTCCCGATGGAAGACCCGTAGTGATCGCGGTCCAATTCGAGCCGCCGTCGTTTGACCTGTAAATCTTTGACGGTCCGGTGCTTCCCGGCATCACGAGAGATGAGCCCGCGTAAATTACATTCGGATTTTTGGGGTTAATTGCCAATGATAGTATCTGTCTGTTATCAACTCCCGTGCTTGACGGAATCCAGTTGAGCCCTCCGTTCGTGCTTTTCCAAATTCCCACAGCAGATGCCGCAACGGCATTGAATACTCCGCATATGACAATGTCGGGGTTTGTAGGATGTACGACAATCGCCTGAACGCCTTTAGTATCGTATATATCGCCCGATACGAGAGTCCAGTTCGCGCCTGCGTCTGTCGATTTGTAAACCCCGCTTACAGTCCATCCGCCGAGCGAATCCGTTCCCGCATAAATTATGTTAGGATTCGACGGCGCTATCGCAAGGCACTGAACCTTGAAATACGTCATCCCGTTATTTGATCTCACCCAGTTGAGACCCCCGTTTGTTGTTTTGTAAACACCCGAATCAAGGCTGCCGAGATACATCGTGTTTTGATTCTGAGGATTAATTGCCAAGGCGAATATTCTTGCGTTTATGCCGAAGTTGACAGACCATGTGTCCGGCCCGTCCTGTGACTGAAGTAACTGATGAGAAATAATTACAAGAATAAAGGCAAGAAATACTTTTTTCATATTACCCCCTTTGTATTATTTTCAAAAGTTAATTAACGGAATGTAAAATTCCCGTTTTTATATATCAAGAGTAAAGTTGGAACATATCATTTATTCCCGCAATCAACCGTGTCTTGTCTGCCGTTTTACGAATCGCTGCCGGATTCATTATTTAATATATGTTAACGAAAAAAAACCAATTGTCGATATGAAAGGCACGAAAAAACGTATTTTCCGGAATATCCAATCGTCTTATCTTGAACAGAACTTTCAAGCAAAAAACACTGTTTAATTCAAGACTTATGGAAAACTCGCAATTATACTGGATAGGTTTTAATGTGTTCGTTCTGATTATGCTCGCTCTGGATCTTGGGATCTTCAACCGCAAGATCCACGAGGTATCGGTCAAGGAAGCACTGATATGGAGCGCTGTATGGATTGGCATGGCTTTGCTGTTCAACGTTTTCGTGTATTTCAATCTGGGAAAAGAAAAGGCTCTTGAATTTCTCACTGGTTATCTTCTCGAAAAATCATTGAGCGTCGACAACATTTTTGTTTTCGTAATCGTGTTCTCTATGTTCGGAATCCCCGCAATGTACCAGCACAAAATTCTTTTCTGGGGAATATTTGGTGCGATAGTGATGAGAATCATACTGATATTCTCGGGCATAGCGCTCATAACTAAATTTCACTGGCTCGTTTACGTCTTTGGAGGCTTCCTTGTTATCACTGGAATCAAAATGGTCTTCGGCAAAGAGAAGAAATCCGATCCGTCAAAAAACATCGTGGTCAGGATGTTCAGAAAACTATTTCCCGTGAAAGATGAGATTGAGGACGGTAAGTTTTTCGTTAAGGAAAACGGCAGGTCGCAAGCGACGCGGCTTTTCCTCACACTTATAGTGATTGAAGTTACAGACCTCGTTTTCGCCGTCGATTCTATTCCGGCAATTCTCGCGATTACAAATGACGCGTTCATAGTCTATACATCGAACCTGTTCGCGATTCTTGGCCTTCGCTCTCTTTATTTCGCGCTTGCGGGAATAATTCACAGATTCAAATACCTAAAGCACGGTCTTTCCGTTGTTCTCGTGTTTGTAGGTATAAAGATGATTGTGTCGGAGTTCTATAAGATTCCGGTCGTCATATCACTTCTTGTAATAGTAACGGTTCTTACGGTATCCATTGTAATGTCCTTGCTGTCTGATAAGAAATAGCCGGCTTCCGGCCATTAGATTCAACCGGATTTTCATTCGAACTGAAAATTAGAGCGTCATTTATCCGTGTCCTGGACAATTGCACTATCTGATTTTTTCAGGACTTTCATTTCGTTCATTATAAAAACCGCGGAAAGAATCCCCGCTAATCCGTCGGCGACGGGACCTGCAGCCCAGACACCGTCAAGATTAAGGAAGCGCGGCAGTATAAGCACCGCGGGAATCAGAATTACTATCTGCCTCAACACGGTAAGTATCATGGAATACTTCGGTTTGCCGACCGCCTGAAAATATGCCGCCCCGATTACCTGATAACCGATTATTGGAAGCATTATGAGATAAATTCTCAGCGCTCTCGCGCCTATTTCAATTAGTTGATGATTATCATCAGCGAAAAAAGCGACAATGTTGTCGGCGAAGAACATTACGACGAAAAATCCAACAACGCAGATAATTGTCGAAGCGATTATACCGAGTTCGAGAACCCTTTTCACCCTGTGAAAAAGTTTTGCTCCGAAATTGTATCCCAGTATAGGCTGTATTCCCTGATTGATTCCGAATACGGGCATTATTATGAACATCACAACAGCGTTCGTAACAGCCATCGAAGCTATCGCAAGGTCACCTCCGTATCTCGCGAGTTCGTTGTTGAAAAAAACTATTACAACGCTTGCCGATATCTGCATTATGAACGGCGATATCCCTATCGAGAAAATCCTGTAAACAATATCCTTCTTCAATTGAAGATTCTTAAAATGAAAATGCACGTGGCTTCTCTTGCCGAAAAAGTATGCAAGAACCCAGATTGAATTTATTAGTTGTGAAATAACCGTAGCCCACGCAGAGCCTTCGATTCCCCAGTGAAAAACAAAAATGAATATCGGATTCAGAATAGTATTCAACACCGCTCCGATAATCATCGTCGTCATCGCCATCTTTGGGTTTCCTTCACCGCGAATCAGATTGTTCATCGTGAATGAAACTGTCTGAAAAACGCCTCCAATTAGCATCACGCGGGTGAAAGCCTTTGCGTACTGCAAGACCTCACCGCTGCCTCCGAACGATGTGAGCATCGGATCAAGGAATAAATAGAACAGCCCTGTCAGCAGAAGCGATATTATTACAGAAAGCGTAAGAGCATTTCCCAGTGTTTGTTCCGCTTCCGGAATTCTCTTTTCGCCGAGACGCAAAGATAACACGGACGTCGCCCCTATGCCGACAAGCATTCCGAATGCCATGAAAATCACTATTATCGGAAATGTGATTGCGATTCCTGAAATTGCCAGAGCCCCTACTCCCCTGCCGACAAAAACCCGGTCAACAATGTTGTAGGATGCCATGACCATCATTCCTATGACAGCCGGCAATGAGAAATCGAATATCAATTTCCCCAGACGTTCCTTTTCAAGCCGTAATGTCCTGTCCATAAAATGCTAAATCGTGTAATTTAACTCAAATCAAACCCTAATGATATTTAGTAATTTTTCCCGATGCATAAAAATGCGCGGGACAGGAACCAGAATACCGCAGCCGCGTATAAAAAAAAGCCGGAGGACACAATCTCCGGCTTGTTGGTTTGTACTTTACACAATCTTATTTCAACAAAATCATTTTCTTTGTTTCGTTGAAGTATTTCGATGACAGCCTGTAAAAATACACTCCGGATGAAAGACCGCTGCCGTCAAACGTCACTTCGTACACCCCGGGTAATAATGATTCTTCTGTAAGAACCGCTATTTCCCTTCCCGTCATATCATACAATTTCAAATTGGTGAATGCCGGTTTCGGGATGTCGAATCTTATTTTTGTCATTGGATTGAACGGGTTGGGATAGTTCTGATATAAATTATATCTTTCAGGCTTATCCGATTGAAGTAAATTTATACCTATCGTCGGTGAATATTTTCCTCCGTACGCGCCCATATCGCTTCTTATTAATCCCAGCCCCCAGTTGCAGTTTATCACACTATCCTGCGCGGATGGAATTCCCGCGTCGATGCATCGCGAGTATCTCGGACTGCCGCAGTGTATCGAATCTTGCAGATGAAAATTTCCCGACGCCGTATCCGAAAAGAAGGGATAAATATCTATGCAGCCCGTGCCGAACCAGGGCTGCCCGAGACCTCCCTGTATATCGCAATATCTTGCTAGCAATGACTGCTGACCCGAATAAGAAATCGCGGGGGCTGAACTTTTATAAAGTATATTATTATAGAAATTCGCGGAAGAAGATGAGTTATCGAAATATGCATTCACGTCTCCCCCATCCGCTGCAGAATTCAGGAAAAAAGTATTGTTGAATATGTGTAGAGACGCAGAATTAGTTGATAAATTTAAACCGCCTCCAGGTCCCGATGTCGCGTTCTTATTGAAAATATTGTGGTCAATCTTCATCGTTCCGTAATCAAGAAACACGTTAGCTCCGCCGCCCGACTCAACCGACGTGTTGTTGGTGAACCTGTTTCTGTACAGATATAACGTTCCTCCGCTGTGCTCAATCCATAAGCCTCCGCCTTGCCATATTGAATGATTTCCCGTGTGCAAGTTATCCGTCACATCGATTATCCCCGATGTAATCTGTATATACGTCCCGCCGCCGCTTCCCGCGGTCTGCGAAATATTTCCCGTTAACGTATTGTATCTGTACCTCACTGTTGTGTTGCCTCCCGGACCTCTTATCCAGCATCCTCCTCCCGCTTCTTTCGCGGTGTTATTCGTGAACGTGTTTGACTCGGCTATTACCGTGGAGTTCGGACCCAAAGGATAAAGCATTGCTCCCGCGGCGTCCCTTTGAGCGGTATTCTGCTGAAAGGTGCATCCTGACATTGTTATGACAGTTCCCGAGCCGTCCGTCTGTATAAACAATCCCCCCGCGTTACCGTAAGGATAACCCGATGTGTTCGGCGATGAATTTCCTGTAAACGAACATCCCGTTACCGTAACGTTTCCCGTGTTTGAAAAAAGATTTATTCCGCCCGATACGTAACCCGCGGCGTTGTAATTTACCGAGCAGTTCTTTATGCTAATATCCGCTCCCTCCGTACCTGCATTCAGGCCGCCGCCGTAATCCGCCTGTCCGTGCTGTATCGTCAATCCTTCGACGAATATATCGGCATTGCCTGATGTTGTCGAAATTAAAAGTACACGCCTCGCGTTTCCCCCGTCGAGTACAGGCGAGCCGACGCCTCTAATTAAAATAAAATAATTTTCATTGGATGTGTAAGTAAGCGTAGGGTTTACATTATAAGTTCCGGCCAGCACGTTTATCGTGTCATTCTGACCGTTAGACGCGGCTGTATTAAGAGCCGTCTGGAATTGAGTTGTATTGCTAACGGTGAAATTGCCTGCCCGTGCGGCAGGCATCAGGACCAGCAGTATAGAGTTCAACAAAATAAATTTCACCGCAAGCCTGCTCAATGCAGGCACAGATTGAAAAAATTTATTCGCGCTCATATTATTTATATAAATTTACTGAGTCTCTGTTTTAAAAGAACTGTTGCTTTGTTATTCGGCGCTGAAAGAATGAATCTATACCAACGCCCTGATAACTGAAAGGAAACACTGCATTTTTCCCCGTGTATTAAATTAATATAAATTAGTAATTATTGAAACCGAGAAAGATTCGTTCATTTATTTCTAAATGCAAAATAGTAATAAAGTAAGCGAAAAACCACCGTTTCAATTGCTTTTAACATTTATTATATTTCAAACGAAAGAGCGATAGAATTATTTATTGGTTATACTTTCCTCAATAATTATTTAAGAAAAGGAGATTCTGTATGTTAAGGAACCTGAATCGTGTTTTCTTATTATTTTTCATTTCAATTATTATAATTTCGGGATGCGGAAAAAGCGAAAAACCGAAGAAAAAATTTGACACCAAACCCGTATCTGTAAAACAATTCGACACACCCCCCGGCGCTGACCCGTCAGTTTCTGTCGACCTCGGAGGCAACGGCTTCAAAGGAGATGGTTGGAACACGAATGCGGATTATTCAATCCTCGGAAACCCTAAAGCTGTAAAAGGAGGAAGCCTGGTAATGACAATGGGAGATTTTCCTCCGACATTGAGGAATGTCGGAAAGGATTACAATTCGTATTTCATTATGATGGCGGAGGACATGCTTTACGAAACACTCGTTGGTGAAGACCCCGTCACTGGGGAATATACGCCGAGACTCGCCTCCCACTGGCAGATTTCTCAGGACAGGAAGACTTTCAGGTTCAGGATTAATCCCGACGCAAGATGGGCGGACGGAAAACCAGTCGTAGCGGAGGATGTAATCGCCACGTGGAATCTCCTCGTTGACCCGGGCATTCTTGACCCGTATTATAATGAACTTTTCAATACTTACGAGAAACCCGTAGCGGAAAGCAAGTATATTGTTTCCGTGAAATCAAAATTGATTAACTGGAAACAGTTCGTTTACTTCGCGTCATCAATGAAGATTCTCCCTGCCCATATTATTGGAAACCTGACAGGCAAAGAATACCTTGAAAAATATCAGTTCGAGTTCATCCCCGGTTCCGGACCTTACGTTATTGACAAGAATGAGATAAAGAAGGAACAATCAATAATGATTCGCAGAAGAAGCGATTACTGGGCGGAGAATCTGCGGTTTGCGACAGGCCTGAACAATTTCGATCTGATAAGGTTTGATGTCGTTCAGGACGAAATGCTCGAATTTGAAAAATTCAAGAAAGGTGAAACTGACGTTCTCATAGTGAACAGAGCCCAGACCTGGAATGAAAAATTCGATTTCGAAGATTTCAACAGGGGCATCATTACAAGGAAAAAAATATACAACGAAAACCCCGTCGGAATTTCGGGAATCGCTTTCAACATGCGGAAAGAACCGTTCAACGACGCGAGAATCAGAAAAGCAATCTCGTTTATGTACGACAGGGAAAAATTTAACGATAAACTTTTTTATAAATCATACCTGCCCATCGATTCATATTTTCAGGGAACGGAATTCGAGAACCCGGGCAACCCGAGAATAAGATACAATGTTGATTCCGCGCGGAGACTGCTTGCCGAAGCGGGTTGGAAGGAAAGGAACGGCGACAACTACTTGATAAAAGACGGGAAAGTTTTTGAACTGGATCTGCCGTTTCAAAAGGGAATGGACAGATACCTTACGATATTTCAGGAAGACTTGAAAAATGTCGGCGTGAAACTTAACCTGAAGGAAATTGACCCGACCGCAATGTTCAAGGCGGGAAACGAAAGAGCATTCACGATGATACCGATTAATTTTTCAGGATTAAGAATTCCAAGCCCGGAAAGTTTCCTGAAATCATCAACCGCTGACGAAGAAGGCTCGCCGAACTGGCCGGGAATAAAAAATCAAAGGATTGACGAACTCTGCGCAGCATACGACACCGCGTTTGGAGTAAAATCGAGGATTAATATTCTCAGGGAAATCGATATAATAGCGTGTAATGAATTCGGCATCGCGTTCGGCTGGTATTCTCCGTATCAGAGAATAGCGTTCCATAATAAATTCGGTTATCCCGAAGGAATCATTTCGAGGAACCTTGATGTGATTACCGTGCTGCCTTATCTATGGTTTAATGATCCCGAAAAAGCCGCGGAATATGATATGGCGGTAACCGACAAAAGCAGAAAAATGAACAAGGAAGAGGAAGAGAACAAATACTGGATTAAACTGAAAGAAAAGAAGTGACAGAACAATAATCGCTGCGGTATAAAAAATTCGCCCGATTCCTTTATCAGGAATCGGGCGAATTTTACTAAATATGTTTTTTGCTTTACTTAATTTCTGTGTTTTTTCCCGCGCTTATTTTATCAGCATCATCTTCTTTGTTTCCGAATGATTGCCGGCGCTGAGCCTGTAAAAATATATTCCGCTCGTATAACCCGCTGCATTCCAAAGATACTCATACGTGCCTGCCGCAAGCCGCTGATTCACGAGGTTTGCTACCTTGCGACCGGTAATATCGAATATAGTCAGGTTTACGTCCGAACTCTCGCTGACATCAAACTTAATTCTCGTAGCGGGATTGAAAGGATTCGGATAATTCTGATGGAGTTTGTATTTCACGGGTGTTTGAACCGATGTATTACCTCCGCCCAGTATCGTTCCCGGCAGCGCGTTGTTTGTGGTAACTCCCATTCCCCACGATTTTATAACTCCCGTGAGAATCTTCGGGTCAGAACCCGGTCCGTCCTGATAAACGTTCAGTATCCAGTCGCCGCTTAGCGGTACGTTGTTGAACTGGAATAAAAGCCTTGAAGGCCTGAAAACTCCCGTGAACGGCGCATGACCTTCTTCAATCGCTCTGTTCGCCTCGTCATCAAGTTTCGTTCCGATGAAATTACTTTCTGTCCCTCCTACCTTACAAATTATTGTATCCGATACACCCGCGTGATATAATGAAAATATAAGGTTCCCGTCGATTGTCGTAAGCACAGTGTCTATATAAACATCAACATCGACTACCGTCATATATTCTTCAAACGGACGCGGAGGAATATAAATCGTATCCGAAACCGTCTCATTCGGTATTAATGTGATATTTAAATTCGAATTATGCACTTCAAGCAAATCAGTAATAACATCGCCGCCGCCATTTATTGTTCTTAGTATAACACCGTTTGCACCGACTGCGAAACCGATTGTTTCCGATACCATTACGATATCATTCAGAGGGGTGTTTGCTTCCGTTACAAGTTTCGTCCAGTGTTCGCCGCCGTTAGTAGTTTTGTATATTCTACCGTCGCTTGACGATACCCATCCGATATTAATGTTGGAGAAATAAAGGGAAATAAACTCCTGCCCGTTGTTATGTAGTTGTTCCAGCCAGGTCGATCCGGTGTCTCTGGTTGCGTACACCTTCCCGGATTCCGTGCAAATCCAGCCGAACTTCATATTTGGGTTGAAATATAAATCATTGATATTATCCGAAGAAGCAACGTTGAACCAGTTATTTCCCTGATTC
>CALGII010000130.1 GCA_937915485.1 uncultured Ignavibacteriota bacterium
GATAAAATTCATTGTCCTGACCTATCGAGACCTGTTTGTTCCCGTCGTGTTTTACTGTAACAATCTTCATTTCATCCAGATATTGAACTTCTTCGTTTTCATTCCTTATGAGCATTTTGAAATAACCGTCAGAAGGCGCGAGATAATCGAGTCTTGAGTAATCTGTACGGGAAAGCCCGCTGCAGACTGCTCCACCAAGCGGTTCAGCGTCATATGTATATTTTTCTCCGTCGTAGGAATAAATATAAGGGCAGGAATGGTGATCGGAATTAGCGAAACTTGCTATAGCGACAATAAGGAAAATCAATGCAGATACGGCTATGACCCCGAGACCCAGCAGAATGGTTTTACCCGCATCAATTTCGGTACGTGTTACGTAAACCTCCTGTACATTGGAAAGCGGGATTATTCTTTCATTCGGAATAAGCCTCTTGATTTCCTTCCCGTTTTCAGATGATTTTACCGTATCGAAATTAGTGATGAAAACGAGCACGTTCGTTGTATCCTTATACGTTTTGTAATAATATACGATATTGTTCGTAACATCGATGAACCTGCCGTCTTTCAGTATTATTTGCGATGCCTGAACTCGGGAATTGTTAAAAAGTTCGATGTATTCCGGTGATTCGCGGCTGACTTTTGTGTTCTCGCATCCCGATATGGACAATAGGAATCCGAAAAACAGTATATAGGTTATAAAAGAAAAGAAGAGCGAATTTTCTTCGCGTTGCAGTTTACTGAACAGCATTTATCCCCCTGAACTTTGATTAACAATGATTTAACAAATATAAATAAATAAAGATTTGTTAACTATATAAAAAGTAATTTGAAAACCTTGCTGATACGTTCAGTCTTTTCCTGACAAATATAATTATGCTAATTTATTTTTTTATCAAAAATCCTGTATGTTTTATATTGGTCGGCGCCTAAATTCACGGCTGTCTGCACCATAGGGGTGTTATCTTCAAGTATCCAGGAAATTTCCGCTTTTGTATATCCTTTCGTCAATGCTGTCTTAATAGTATTCTGAATGAAAACTGCTTCAATGCCTTTGCGCTGGTACTCGGGAATCACACCCATCATTATCACTCGGATACCGTCAATCTTTTTCTTCCCTATAAGCAGTTTAAAAATACCGAGCGGAAACAATTTTCCGTTCATTTTCTTAAAAATCTTATTGTAATCAGGCATAGAAAGAGAAAAACCGACAGGCTTGTTGTCGACTTCGGCAAAATAGACAATATCTTCATCAACTAACGGTTTCAATGACGATGCTACGTGCTTGAATTCATCGGCGGTCATCCGTACAGACCCCCAGTTTTCAACCCAAGCGGAATTGTAAACTTCCATGACTTTCAATAGTTCGTTTTCAAGGTCATTTAAAACTACATTTCTAATTTTTATATTCTCCCTTTTTTTGACGAGTTCGCTCACACGTTCAAGTTTATCCATTGCCTTTTTGTTGGTGTTGCACATATCCTGATCGATATAATACGCATAAAGATCTTTTACTTTCTCAAAACCATAATTCGTAAAAAGACTTAAATAATATTCGGGGTTGTACGTCATAAGAAGAACGGGCGGCTTGTCGTATGAATTCGTAAGCATTCCGAGTTCGTCATTAACCGAAAGGTTTATTGGGCCTCTCATCGTGTCCATGCCCTGCTCTTTAAGCCATATTCCGGCAGCGTCAAAGAGTGCGGATGATACTACTTTAGAGTTTATACAATCGAAATAGCCAACAAAACCAACCTTATCTGAGTATTTCTGATTATGGTAATCATTAACTATCGAGGCAATTCTTCCTACCGGAGTTTTTCCGTCCATGGCAAGGAATAGTTGAATTCTTGCGTGTTTATAGAAAGGATTTTTTGAAGTATCCAGATTTTTTCTTACATCATATAATAAAGGAGGTACCCAGTTCGGATAGTCCCTGTAAATGCTCCACGGGAATTTTATAAAACGCAATTTGTCGACTTCGTTTTCGACTCTGATGATTCTGATATCGCCCATGTTATAGTATTATAGATTATTCAATATTTCCTCGACGTGCCCCGGTACTTTTACCTTGTTCCAGATTTTTTCTATGGTGCCATTTTCATTGATGAGAAATGTTGTCCTTTCTATACCCATGTATCTTTTCCCGTACATGCTCTTTTCCTTCCATACGCCGTAATCATTCAGCATCTTAGCTGTTTCGTCGGAGAGAAGAATAAAGGGCAGTTCAAATTTCTCTTTAAATTTCCTGTGTGATGCAAGACTGTCCTTGCTAACTCCTATTACAAGGGTATTTTTTCTTTTAAACGCTTTTATGCTGTCCCTGAAATCGCATGCTTCTTTCGTACAACCTGAAGTATTGTCTTTAGGGTAGAAATATACTATTACCTTCATGCCTCTTAACTCTTTCAACGAAAGCGTTTCTCCGCTGTCTGATTCGAGTTTGAAATCCGGCGCCTTATCTCCTACTTTCAGCATATGAAAAATTATGTTTGAAATTTTAAATATTTTTTTACTGAAAAATAACTGCCTGCAATGCCGAGCAAAATGCCTATTATGACAATATATACAATTAAATCCGTACCGAGGAGTTCTATCTTGAAATCACTGCTCTCGAATTTTGAGGTGAAATAACTGAAGAACAAAAACAGTGCTGCTAACGATGCAAGGCTCCCGAGCAGTCCCTGTATAAAACCTTCAATTAAAAAAGGTATCATTATAAAACTTTTAGTACCGCCGAGCAGTTTAAATGTCTCGATAATACGGCTTCTCGAATTTATAATAAGTCTGATTGTATTTGAAACAAGAAATATTGACGAGATCGTTATGATTATCATTATTACGAGGTTTATGAGCAGGAACCCTGATGCTTTTGTCTCTATCAATTCAAGATTCTTCGCAGGGAATTGTACGTCTGATACCTGGGGAATAGCCGACAGTTGCATCTTAATCTTATTTATCCTTTCGAGTGTCTTATATTCATCGTAAAGGTTTATCTTCAATGATGCGGGAAGCGGATTGTAGTCGTAAATCTCAAGCATGCCCTTCCCGAATTCTGTCTCGAATATTTTCGCTGCTTCCTCCTTTGATATGTAGTTGATGCTCTTGACTCCGCCTATTGCCCGGATCTTGTCCTTCAGAGCATTCAATTCTTCTGTTTTGATTCCGTCATTCAGAAATGCTTCTATTTCAACCTTATCTCTTAAATTCTTAACAAGTTTATTCGAATTAATCGTAAATAGGAAGTAAACTGCCATCAGCACAAGTGAAAGCATTATAGTAATAATTGACGCTATCGTGGAAAGCTTTGCCGACGAGAATCCTCTCAGTGCTTCTTTAAATAGATATACAATCTTCAAAATCTGCCCTTAATATTATTTGCAAATATAAATAATATTGTAATTAAGAGTTGTACCAAAAATTTTATTTATAAATTTCCGTGCTTGTTGATGCTTGCTTAAGTTTTATGCAGACGTAATATTTCAAAAACCGTTCTTTTGAAAATTTAAAATCAGAATATTATCTCGTCTTTTCCTTTACAAATCCTTAACTATTTTTTTATGTCATAATACGAATAACTCAATAGATTTTTAAGATAAATTCCCCTAATTTCTGCATATCAAATAATATAAAATAGAAAAATTAATACTACAATAATTATGCCTACAAAAAGCATAAGAAGGATATTTATCGCCTTTTTATTTTTATTTTCTACCTGCTCGCTGACATTCTTCAGTATTGAAAGCCTGCAAACAAGACCTCACGACGCTCAGGATGATATCAATAACAAATACACAAATGTTGGCAACATTCAATTGACTGTGACGAATTACGGAACAATCGGTAAGGGGTATTGCGGTACTCAGCCCTCGTGCATGTA
>CALGII010000131.1 GCA_937915485.1 uncultured Ignavibacteriota bacterium
TACGTGTTTTAATATTAGACGCGGCTAACCTGAAAAAGTCGCAGAATTATTATAATGAATTCCTCTTGAGCGTAAAATGAAAAACAAAGGATAGTCAAACAAGAACACTCAAAAACATATTTTAAATTGTAAATTGTAAATTTTAAATTAAGAGCGTTTCAATTAAAAAGAAGTTGCGTTTAAGATCTGTTTCACTCAGGAGCACAGAGAAGGCACGGAGAAACACTGAGAAAGCATGAATATTTAGCGAATCTCGTTATAACCGTAAATTATACAATTTTCCGCATTTTTCATTGTCCATAATAATTACCGGACGTTTTAGCCTGTTATTGAAAATCCAATTATAGTATATTTAAAAATACTTCAGGTATACTACTGATACACAATCAAATAAGAAATTTTTAAAAAAATAAAAATATTTTATGCCGTTTAATTTAAGAAACAGACACTTTTTAAAACTTGCCGATTTCACACAGAAGGAAATCAAGTTTCTTCTTGACCTTTCCGCCGACCTGAAAAAGGCGAAGTACGCGAAAACAGAGCAGCAGCATCTCAAAGGAAAAAACATTGCTCTCATTTTTGAAAAAGCATCAACGAGAACGAGATGCGCGTTTGAAGTAGCCGCGTTCGACCAGGGCGCTCAGGTAACATATCTTGGTCCTTCTGGTTCGCAGATAGGACAAAAGGAATCGATGAAAGATACAGCACGTGTACTCGGAAGAATGTATGACGCGATTGAGTACCGCGGGTTCGGGCAAACCATAGTCGAAGAACTCGCCGCATACGCCGGTGTTCCTGTATATAACGGGCTTACAGACGAGTGGCACCCGACGCAGGCGCTTGCCGATTTCCTGACAATGATCGAGCACAGCGATAAGCCGCTCAATAAAATCAGTTACTGCTATATAGGCGACACGCGCTCGAACATGGGAAACACGCTTACAGTTGACGGATGCATAATGGGCATGGACGTTAGAATATGCGGGCCGAAGAATTTATGGCCGGACGCGGAAGTCAGGAAAATGGCGGAAGAATTCGCAAAGAAATCGGGCGGAAGCCTTATGATAACGGACGACCCGAAGAAAGCGGTAAAGGGTGTTGACTTTATTTATACGGACGTGTGGCTTTCGATGGGCGAGGCGGCGGACAAGTGGGAAGAAAGAATAAAACTTCTGAAACCCTATCAGGTCAACGCCGAATTAATGAAAGCGACCGGAAATCCGAACGCGAAATTCCTTCACTGCCTGCCAGCTTTCCATAACAGGGAAACAAAAATCGGAGAGGATATTTACAAGCGTTACGGTCTTGACGGGCTTGAAGTAACGGAAGACGTGTTTGAATCGGAAGCGTCTGTAGTGTTCGACGAGGCCGAAAACAGAATGCATACGATAAAAGCGGTAATGGTAGCGACTCTCGCGGATTAATATTGATTTACATATAAATGCAAACGGGGCTCAACGCCCCGTTTTTCATTTGCAAATATTTTTTAATACATACCAAAACTCACGTGAAACACAGCTCCTGCTACGAGGCGTTCTTTCGGTCCTTCGAAACCCGAACCTGCATAACCTTCAAAAGAGAAATTATTCGTTGCGTCCCAATAAAACCCGAGACTCAGAGTATTATCGGGCTTGTAATTCTTTACGTATGTTCCGTTAAGTTCGAGGTATAAGTTTAGACGATCCGAGATATAATATTCAGGCGCAAGGTTTATAGTATATACAGGTGTCGTTGTAATGCCGTCCCATCCCGCGCCTATGGACGAGTAAATCCCCGCCGAACCAGTGATTGATTTATACAACTGCAGTTCTGACAAGAAACCCGCGTCATCTATCTTCATTAACTTTGTTCCTGTCTTTGGAATATAGAAGTCGGTTTCAAGAACGACGGACGGCATGAACCCGCATTCGCGTGACAGTCCGAATTTTCCGTAAACATAAACAGGGTCCATATCGCCGTTACCAGTTTTTCTGTTTCCGTTACCCTGCCCCATTTCTCCGGGTGTTATTCCGCTAATGAACCTGAATCCCGTTCCGGCTCCTATTTCTATTCCTTTGGTAAGACCAAGTCCCAGTGTAATTTCGGGTATGCCTCTTTCGATGTACAGAACGTCCGTTGTCGTGACACTTCTGATTCTAAGACCCTGAATCTTCGAACTGTTGTATGTGAAACCCGCGTCCGCGCCGAATATGCCGGGTTCAAGCATATTTGCAAAGTATTCGTCCGTTTGCGCGTTAAGGTTAACGAACGCCGCTATGGACAGCAAGAACAAAATTAAATTTTTCATTATCCGGGAAAATTAGTAAAACTCAAAATAGTTCATTGGTCAATATCAGGAAAGGAAAAAAAAACCCGCATAATCAAGCGGGTCGGATTTCAAGAGATGATATTTTCACAAAAGCGATTCAATTAATGTAACAATTTCGTCCGATTCGGGAGCGGTTTTCGAGCGAAACCTTCCCGCGACGTTTCCGCTTTTATCGATTATGAATTTTTCAAAATTCCATTTCACGTCGCCTGTCTTCTGGTAGCCTGTCAGCCGGGCGTATAGCGGGCTTTTATCATCTCCGAGAACTTTTATCTTGTCGAAAAGCGTGAACGAAACGTTGTAATTCGTCTTGCAGAAGTTCACTATTTCCTCGTTCGTTCCCGGCTCCTGACCTCCGAAATCATTGCACGGGAAAGCAAGAATTTCAAACCCGCGATCTTTATACTTTTCGTATATTTTTTCGAGCGCCTCATACTGCGGCGTATATCCGCATTTCGAAGCGACGTTCACGATAAGAAGTGTTTTTCCCTTATAGTCCGAAAGGGGTTTATCCTCCCCGTTCATTGTTTTGACTTTAATGTCATAGACATTCACGGGGTCGTCAGTATTGATTGTTGTTTTTCCGCACGCGGACGCGGCGAAAGAGAAAATTAAAATGCTTAAAATTAATATTTGTTTCATTGCTGTTTTTGATTTGTTTATAGTATGAAACAAATAATAACGGCATTAATTCCTTTTTTTAATTATGACCCGACGCGATATCTTCCCTTAGCGTTTCGCTTTGTTTCCGCCCCGCCTCTTCGGATGCGTTTGAAATCATTACGCGCATTTCATCCTCGCTCATATTCATAAGGCGAATAGCGTTTATTACGCTCGTTGTAGTTCTTATCGTTCCCGAGCCGAATACGTCAATAACGACGTCATAAAGAGGAATGCTTGAACTCTCCCTGTTCTCCCATACTATTTTAGCCGTGTTCCTGTCCGTGATTGTTACCTCGGTGGAAACGTCAGCGTAAATGCCTCCCGAATTCGAAACGAGTTTGAATCCGAGAAGTTTTGTCTCCGCAATAAAGCGCGTATCGGGTTCGAGTTCTTCCGAAATATCAATGGTGTAATACGTTATCAATCCTCCTATTATTCCGTCTGAAATGTATTCAACGAGGCTGTCCGTGTTCACGGCTCTTTTCAGTTTCTCCTCGATGCCGCTCTCGATAATTTCGGAGCCGGTTTCGGCAAGAATAATTTTCACCAAAGACTTCGCGTCGGTACCGTATCCCGCGTGCAGATCAACGCGAACCCTTCCCGCGGTCGGGGAAACGTAGTTTTTGAAAAATACTTTTGATGCTTTAAGATTAAACTTAGCGAGTTCGTTCGTGTGCGTGCATCCCGCAAAAAATGCCGTAAATAAGAAAAGAAGAACAAAAATCGTTGTTTTTGTTTTCATGGAATCTCCGCTTTTTTATTTATACCTTTGCAAAGGCAATTTGTTCCTTAAACAAACGAGAAAAATGTATCACAAAATTTCCGATTTTCTGAACGAGTGGAAAAGAGAGACAGAAACCACTCAAAAAATATTCGCCAATCTCACGGACGAGTCATTAAAACAAAAGGTTACAACCGAAGGCAGAAGCCTCGGTTATCTGGCGTGGCATATAGTGATTACGCTTGGTGAAATGCTGAACAAGGGCGGCTTGAGCGTAGAGGCGCCGGATGAGAACTCCGACCCGCCAAACTCCGCAAAAGACATACTTGGTGCTTATAAAAAATCATCCGCCTCGCTTGCGGATGAAATCGGCAGGAAATGGACCGATGAAATGCTGCTGGATGACATTGACATGTACGGCGAAAAATGGAAACGATGGCTTCTTTGCCACGCGCTTATAAAACACGAAATACACCACAGGGCTCAGATGACAGTACTAATGAGGCAGGCGGGACTCAAGGTTCCGGGCGCTTATGGTCCTTCAAGAGAAGAGTGGGGCGCTTTCGGCATGCCTGAACAGAGGTGACACCGTAAAACGGAATCATTGACTGATGGGTAAAACGCGGGAAATAAATTTCTTGAAAAAACGAATCGTTGGCAACGGATGCGATACAGTGATTAAGATGTGAATTAGCGAGTATAATCCTTTTAAAAAGGGTAATGCGCAGCGATAATAATTACTAATCATTAATTACTAATTACTAATCGAAAACTGCTGACTGCGGATAAAAACGGCTTAGTTGTTGTTGCCTGTTTTTGTTACATTCGCTGCCTGAGGTCCTTTTGGTCCGTCTTCAATTTCGAATTCGACCGAGTCGCCTTCGTTCAAAGTTTTATAGCCTTCGCCTATAATGGCTTTGTAATGAACGAAAACATCTTTCTTACCTGCAACAGTGATGAAGCCAAAACCCTTTGAAGAGTTGAACCACTTAACGGTACCTTTTTCCATTGTGTTCCCTTTTATGAATTAAAGAATAACTACCCTCAAAAATAAAATGTATAATGCTTAATCTTGTTTCCGGAAAACAATAAGAAATAACGCTAAGGGCATAACAGAAGAATACAAATATTTGAAGTACTTTCTTTTATGCGTTAAAACGGCATTTCCAAGCAAATAATACAGTTTATTTTCATATAAATATAAATTTAATTCCTACAAAGTGCAATATACATTTGTTTTTTTTTCGATTTATTGCTTTTCAAACAAAAAATACGATTACATAACTGGAAATCTTTCAAAAAACTATATATCTTAAATAAATTGAAAAAAAATAAAGGAGATAAAACATGGCAGATAAAAATCCAATCGGCTGGTTTGAAATTCACGTTCACGACATAGAAAAGGCAAAAACATTTTACGGCGGAGTTTTCGGCTGGGAGTTCAAGCAGTCACAGGCGGCAAGCGGCAAGTACTGGAACATATTTGCCGGTGAAAATTCCATCGGCGGAGGCTTCATGAAGAAAAGCAAACCTGAGCACGAAGGTCAATCGGTTATACTCTACATCGAAACCGACGACATTGACGGAATGCTTTTGAAAATAAACGGCGGAGGAGGAACAACAGAAACTCCAAAAACGCTTATAAGCGAAAATGCGGGTTACTTCGCGTTATTCAAAGATCCGGACAATAATCTGCTCGGATTGTGGTCAAAGAAATAGAATAAAAAAAGGGGCGTCAGCCCCTTTCTCATTAATGTTATTCGTATTATTTTTTCTTCTTCAAATATGCAATAACGTCCTTGTAAATGCCCTTTCCGTCAAGCCCTGCCTGATGAAGCACGCTTTCCGCCGTGCCGCTGCCGAGAAATACGCCTTTGCGGAAAGGATGAAGAATAGTTCTTCTTCCTTCATAACTTGTAATCCACCTGCGCATTGTCGGAAGGGTGAAACCTGTGATACCCATCGCGGTTTCGGCGATAGAACTCGGATAGATTTCGTCCTGTTCTTTTTGCGGAAGCATTTCAAAGAGTTCCGCGCTTGAGACGTAGAACACGTTAACGTTGAATCCTTCCTTATCGAGCCGCGGAAGCACCTTGTTTATGAATTCAAGCGTAATGCCGCTTTCCTGAAGAACTATGCTGCCGTCGAGTTTCTGCTTCGGGTCGGCTTTTCTTAAAGCGTATAACCCTTTGACCGCATCGCTTGCAGGAGCAAGATTCATAGCCGCTCTGTCAACAATTTTCTCGTTTGGTCTCGTTACAAAAGGAGAAAGAACAGCGGGGCGTTTTTTCAATCCGGCAACAACGAGATTCCAGACTTCACCGGGTTCCCACGGTGTGAGAGTAATTACTATACCCGCCGGGAAATTTCCCTGAAGCAACTGGAGACATTGCGGGTCAGCGTGTGTCGGTCCGTCCTCGCCCGTTTTCAGGCCCGCGTGAGCATTAATCAGAATCCAGGTATTGTATTTTCCGCCGTATCTTTCAACCTTGCTCTGTTCGCCTATGCCGTGAAGTCTCGCGTCCGTATGTTCCATCGCGGAAATGAACGCTCCATAGGACGAACTTACCCCGATGTTTTTTCCATACGCGCCGAGTCCCGCCATCATCGCTCCCATCGCGTCTTCGCAAATAC
>CALGII010000132.1 GCA_937915485.1 uncultured Ignavibacteriota bacterium
TTTACCTGAATCTTGTTAAGATAATCGTTCCATTTTTCAGACGCCTCTTTTTTTACTTCTTCGAAATTCCAATCTTTGATTTCCGCGTCGAGATTCATCTTCGCGTTTTGTTCGCTGACTCCCGATATTCCTACTTTCACGAGCACCTCGCCCGCACTTTCTCCGAAATCAAAAACGGCTTTCACGTTTTTTCCCTTGAGTGTTTGACGCTCTTCTGTTTTTTCGTCGTTCAGGTAAAGCAGCGCGGAATTAAACGGCTTTGAAAATACGGCGTGAAAATAAACCCTCTGGTCTTTCGCCCAGTATTTTGAATTTCTGTATCCCGATATTTCCGTACTGTTTATTACGTTGATGTAAGAATCGAGCACTTCGTCCCTGTGTTTAAGGTCAACGAATATTTTCGATACCATATTTTCCTGAAACGCGTACCTGTGAAATCCCGCGCGCGTGCTCGTTGTAAGTTCCGCTTTTATGTTTCCGCGTTTAAGCAGGACGCTGTAATATCCTGGCGACGCGGTTTCGTCCGCGTGGCTGAATGGCGACGCGTAGTTGCTTATTCTGTTGTCACTCAAATCGCTGAGAGGATTCTGCGCGACGGGCATGAAAAGTATGTCGCAGTAATCGGGTACGCCCGTTCCGCTTAAATGCGTGTGCGAGAATCCGTATATCACGCTGTCGTCGTAGTGATATCCGCCGCAACCGTCCCAGCCCGTCAGACGCGTGTCAGGGCTCAACTGCACCATTCCGAAAGGAACTGTCGCGCCTGGAAACGTGTGTCCGTGCGCGCCCGTGCCGACAAACGGGTTGACATATTTCGTTAGGCTCAACTTTTCGGGACGGTGATTATAGAAGCCCGATAGCAACAACGTTAACGCGAGAAGAAATAATACTTTTTTCATATAAAATTATTTTACCGTTTCTATTTCCTTGGGTTTGCAGAAGAGAAGTTCGTTTGAATATGTTTTCCCGTCTTCGACGCGAAGAATCACGTTCATATAATTTGTTGTTTTCGAAACCTTTCTGAAAACTTCCGCCGCGTCTTTTTCGAAAAATATTTCCGATGAGTTGGGTTTAACCGTTACTGTTGTCAGATACGGCTCGGAAGGAATTATGCCGCTGAAACTTTCAAACCTGACTTCAAGCATTCCCTTCGTTTCTTTCATCCTGTCGCTCACTATATAAACCCTGATTTTTCCGTTCTCCTCGACGGGTGAAACGAGAATGTCCGCGTACGCGTTTTTTACCGTCTCCTGCATTCCCTTCCATCTTCCGAAATAATCTATTCCCGACCAGGAGACAACAGGATTGCAGTCGTTGAACTGCCAGTACAGCGTTCCCATGCAATACGGCTTCGCGCGCCGATGCGCTTCTATCGCGGTCTTTATTCCGTACGCCTGAAGCAATTGGCTTATGGTTATGTATCTTTCGAGTTTATCGGGCGCGTCGTAGTACATTTCAATGTATTTTTGTATCGTCTCGAATCCTGTCGGATGTTTCTGGTGCATTTTAAGGGAAGGGGAGTACAAATATAATTCGTCGGGAGGAACAAAACTTTTTATAGTTTCCAAATCGGGAAATCCCTGAAAACCGTACTCGGACGCGAATCTTCCGATCTTCGTGTTGTAAACTTCGAACGGCTCCATTCCCCACCACACGCCCCAGTAGTGAGAATCGCCTTCCTTCAAACTCTCTTCGTGACCCCATCCTATCTTTGGCGAGGTTGAAATGTGGTTTGAGTTTTTATGGTATTCTGAAACAACAGAGGGAAGTATGTTCTTGAAAATATTTTCATACGCGCTCCACAGTGTTTGTTTTTGCGCGTCGGTCAGTTTGTTTTGCCAGCCCCAGTTTTGCCAGCCCTCGTCAGACTCGTTGTTGCCGCACCAGAGCGCGATGCAGGGGTGATTCCTCAAGCGCCTGACATTATAGACCGCTTCTTCGCGGACGTTATCCGCAAAGTCTTTATCGGGAGGCACCATCGAACAGGCAAACGCGAAATCCTGCCACACGAGAATCCCTCTTTCGTCGCACTGCTTATAAAATTCGTCGTCTTCATAAACCCCGCCGCCCCAAACGCGAAGCATGTTCATGTTGGATTTGACCGCGTCGTCTATTAGTCGCGCGTATTTTTCTTTTGTTACTCCCGGAAGGAAGTTGTCGGGCGGTATGTAGTTCGCGCCCTTTATGAAAACCGGCACGCCGTTCAGTTTAAAATAGAAAGAAGAACCGAAAGTATCTTTTTCCTGAACGAGTTCAATTGTTCTTATGCCGATATTTATTTCTTTTTTGTCAACATCCTGCCCGTCTTTATTCCGCAGAACTATGTTAAACCCGTAAAGATGCGGCTCTCCGAGGCCGTTGCACCACCACAATTCCGGATTTTGAATTTCCGCGGTTATTTCCGCTTCGTTAGAAACAACGCGCGACTCGGAAATTTTATTTCCTTTTTGAAGGAGAATCGCTCTCAATCCTTCCGCGTTTCCGCACCTGACGTTGAATTTAATAATCGCTTTTCCGTCCGAAAGGTTTTGTGTTGTTTCAATCTCTTTTATCGTTCCTTCTATATCGAACTCCAGATATGCGGGACGCCAAATACCGCAGGTAACAAAACGCGGGCTCCAGTCCCAGCCGTAATGATACGCCGCCTTGCGCGTAAAAGCCCTGTTGCCGCCGGGAAGTTCTTTAAGCGCTGTTTGTTTTTCGAATTCGCGCGCGAGTTTTTCTTCTTCTCCCGTGGGCGGACGGAATACGATTCTGATTTCGTTTTCTCCCTGTTTCAAGAGACCGGAACATTTTATACGCCACTCTCTGAACATGTTGTTCGCGGACAGCATTTTTTCTCCGTTCACGTAAACGGAAGCATACGTGTCAAGCCCTTCAAACACAATCTCTCCGGCTGTTTTTATCTGTTCCGCCGTTAGACCTAAAGACGCAATGTATTCCCACTCTTCGTTTTCAATCCATTGCAGGGAGGATTCGTTGGTTCCGTAAAACGGATCTTCAATTAATTTGTTCGCGAAAAGGTCGGTATGTATCGTTCCGGGAACAAGGGCTTTGTAATATTTTTGTTCTTTCGTGTTTCGGAATTCCCATTTATCTACGTATAACCTGTTCGTTTGCGAATAACACAAATTTGAGAATAACATTATTATTAAAAATATTCTTTTCATTTAATGTGTC
>CALGII010000133.1 GCA_937915485.1 uncultured Ignavibacteriota bacterium
CCCCGCCAAGCGCTATGCCGCTGTTCTTTGGTATCCAGGTAATGCCGTTGTCGTACGATGCGAAGACACCGTCATCGAACATCGCCGAAAAAATTACACCATTTTTTTCTATGAAATTACTTATTGTGACAGATTTAAGCATTCCGTTGTTTCTTGCGTTCCACGCGGCGCCGCCGTTGCCGGTGTGAAACACTCCGTCAGTGTTCGTTCCTGTAAATACGTTGTTTCCGGCGACTGCAAACGAACGTATGAACTGGTCGTTATTTTGATTGAAAAGTCCGTTGAATGCCGGAACCCACGTAAGCCCGTTGTCCGATGAGATGTAAACTCCTCCTCCGGTTCCCGGACCCGTTCCCGCGAAAATAATTCCGTTGGATGCGGCCATAGATTGAACTGTCGTATTTCCGAGTCCGCTGTTTGACAGAGACCAGTTTAATCCTCCGTCGTTTGAAATAAATATGCCGTTATTCGTGCCTGCGAATAACGTGCTTCCATTTACTGCAAAAGCATTCACGGACATTCCCGTTAATCCGTTATTCGACGAAATCCAATTCGTGCCGTTGTTGGTGGATATGAAAACTCCGCCGGATGAAGTTCCCGCATAAAGTTTTCCTCCACTTGATGCAAGCGCATTGACGTGAACGCTCGTTAATCCGTTGTTCACGGAGGTCCACGAAGTTCCGTTGTTTGTCGAGCGAAATATTCCTCCCTCGTAGGAATTTGAACCTGCGAATATATCACTGCCTGAGACCAGTATCGTGTTGATATCCTGATTTGTGAGACCGGTATTGCACGAAATCCAGTTCTCACCGTTGTTCGTAGTGCGGTAAACGCCGTGAACAAGAATCGCGGCATAAATGTCGGTTCCCTTGAAGGCTATCGCCATCGTTTCGCCACTCGGCAGTGAGTTGCTTATCTGCTTCCATAACAATCCGTTGTTTGTGGATATGTAAACCCCGTCCATCCGGGGACCCGCCGCGACCGTAGTGCCGTTGGAAGCCATTGAATTCATCTGCTGATGACAGAAAAGTCCTGTTGATGACATTGTCCACTGAGAATGAAGCGCTCCCGCGGAGAGAATAAATAATATTAATGCTGTAATTAATGCTGTTTTTTTCATTTTTTGTTCTTCCCTTTTATATTGAAACCCTTTGTTTAATTAACCGGTTCCGCTCTCCGTCATTAATATTGTTTTGTGTTGCTGTCCTTGGGTGTATGCGGACGATTTGTACCGCGGGCATTTTGAACATTATTATACTTAAATAGATTTTTATTTCGGATATTATTGTTCTGTTTGATATAGTAAATTGAATTAAAAACAAAATGTTTACAAACGTCAGGTATTTTATAAAAACAAGCATCGTTTTTATGCTTGTCGGAATTCTGTCCGGATTTTATATGCTCGTCAGCAGGAGATTGTTCGGATTCGGTTACGGTCCTTCAATGCTCTCGGCGCATACGCACGTCATTCTCGTTGGATTCATGGCGATGATGATAATGGGCGTTTCGATATGGTTTTTCCCGAGAGCAGAGAAAACAGATAAACGGTATCGCCCCGCGCTCGTATCGGCGGTTTATTTACTGATGACAATCGGAACATCTTTCAGGTTTACCGCGGAATTCATAGATTCGTTTATTACGCTCAGTTTTATTAATGTAATAATTGTTATCTCTTCTTTTCTTCAGATAATTGCTTTCTTTATTTTCGTATATACCATGTGGGGTCGCGTAAGACCCGTCGGAAGCCAGATTCGTGAAGCGAAAGGGGAGAAATTTTAAATCGCAAAAAAAAGTTTAATCTTGCCAAATTTTGTGTTTAATTGATAATTCGTCCTTTGAAAGATTATGTTTGGATTGTTTTATCATTACGTTAGTATCCCGCCTCATATTTACTTCAAGGAAAGTTGAATTATTTAATTTTTCCTGTGTTCTATTTCTTTAACAACAGTCAAATCTTAGAGGAAATCCAAATCTAATCTAATACAAGAAGGAGAACAATATGGAAAAACTAACTGCTGAAATGCGGTTTATTAAAGACAGGATGAAAGAAGTCTGGTCAGCCGGAAATTTCGGTGAAATTGCAAAAATCATTGAACACGAAGGACACTCGTTCGTAGAACGCCTTAACATAAGACCTCATTCTGCCGTTCTCGATGTCGCCTGCGGTACGGGAAATCTTGCTATACCTGCCGCAAGACTCGGCGCTCGCGTAACGGGAATCGATATCGTGCCCGCGCTAATTGAACAGGCTAACGCAAAAGCGAGATCAGAAAATCTTGAAATTAATTTTGAAGTTGGCGACGCGGAAGCACTTCCTTATGAAAACAATGAATTCGATTTCGTTGTAACAATGTTCGGAGCGATGTTCTGTCCGCGTCCTGAAGTCGCGGCGAGCGAATTGTTCAGGGTCTGCAAGCCCGGAGGAGTCGTTGCAATGGCTAACTGGACGCCCGAAGGATTCATAGGCAGTTTCTTTAAACTGGGCTCATCTTACATGCCCCCGCCGCCGGGCATTCGCCCTCCGGTAGAATGGGGAGTCGAGAATATAGTGCTTGAAAGAATTAACGATAAAGCGTCTCATATGCAAATGGAAAGAAGAATGCTCAGGCAAAAAATGCCCATGCCAGTCAAAGAAGTGGTTGATTATTTTATAAAATATTTCGGACCCACAAATAAATTGTACGAACTGCTTAACGAAAAGTATAAACAGGATTTGAAGAACAGATTATTTAAACTCTTCAGCGAAAACAATTTATCAAAAACGGATAATGTCGAAATAGATACCGAGTATCTTGAAATACACGCCGTCAAGAAATAATTCAATCCGATAAAACCCCTTCGAAATGAAGGGGTTTTGCCGGAAAAATATCTAAAGAGTAGCCAGGTCAATAACGAAGCGGTAACGGACATCACTCTTCAGCATTCTCTCATACGCTTTATTGATATCCTTTATGTCTATGAGTTCAATTTCCGAAACGATGCCGTGCTCCGCGCAGAAATCAAGCATTTCCTGAGTCTCGGGAATACCGCCGATGAGCGAGCCGGCGAGTGTTTTCCTTCCCATTATCAGGCTGAAAGAATAAATCTGCGACGGGGTGGGCGGCGCTCCGACGCAAATATGCGCTCCGTCAACTTTAAGAAGCGATATGTACTGATTGTAATCGTGTTCCGCGGATACCGTATCGATAATGAAATCAAAATATCCGGTCACGCTTTTCATCTGTTCCGCGTCTTTTGTAACGACAAACTTGTGCGCGCCGAGTTTGAAAGCGTCGTCTTTTTTTGACACCGATGTGCTCAAAACCGTGACTTCCGCTCCGAAAGCAACACCGAACTTAACAGCCATATGACCGAGTCCGCCGAGTCCCAGCACGCCCAGTTTATGCCCTTTGCCGACTTTCCAGTGTCGAAGCGGGGAATAGGTAGTTATGCCCGCGCATAGCAGTGGCGCAACCGCCGCGAGATTTAATTTGTCTGATACCTTCAGTACGAAATCCTCGTTAACGACTGTAACATTCGAGTACCCGCCGTAAGTGAGAGTCTTCTTGTCCATTTCGTATCCGTTGTACGTCATTGCAGCGCCCTTGCTGCAGAACTGTTCCAGACCCTTGCCGCAATTATCGCAGGTTCTGCATGAATCGACCATGCATCCGACGCCGACGAGGTCGCCGACTTTATATTTTTTTACGTGACTTCCGACCTTTGTTACTCTACCGACGAGTTCGTGTCCGGGAACCATAGGAAAAATAGAGCCGCCCCATTCGTCCCTCACCTGATGAAGGTCCGAATGGCAAACACCGCAGTATAAAATATCAAATTGCACGTCGTGCGGTCCGACTTCGCGCCTTTCGAAATTCCACGGCGCCAGTTGTGATTTCGCATCCTGCGCCGCATAGCCTTTTGCCTTTATCATATCTTTTTAGATTTTATGTTTTTGAGTTTATAGTGTGAATTTTCAATTGCTTCCCTTATAAACAAATAATTGCCCTTAATCATTCGTTCTGAAACCGAACGCAATACTAAAAATAAGATGAAAGATAAAAACCGAGCATTCGGATATAAAAGATGAAAGTATCCGGATTTATTATTTCAATAAAATCAGTTTTCTGGTAATGGTTACTCCTCCGCTCTTTAACGAACAGAAATAAATTCCGCTTGACAGGGAACCCGCGTTAAAATCAACGGAGTAATTTCCGGCGCGTTTAATTTCGTTTACGAGAGTTTTCACTTCTTTGCCGTTTACGTCAATGATTCTTAAGGTTGTATATCCTTCTTTCGGAATTGCGAAACTGATTTTTGTTTCGGGATTAAAGGGATTCGGATAATTCTGTTGAAGAATAACTTCAGAAGGTATTTCCGACGAAATATTTCCAATGTGAATCGTGCCTGTCGAGAAATTTCGTTTATAATACATTTCCCAGTCGCCGTCACGGTTATCGTTCCAGATAATGTGAAGCATAGTGTCCTGCGCGGCGATCGACGGACGGTAAGAATCATACTGATTGTATGTCAGCCGTGTATTCGGCTGCCAGGTCAATCCTTCGTTTGTAGATAATCCATAGTATATTTCGAAATTACCGTCGCTATTGTCGTACCAGGCAAGATGCACAGACGCGCCCGACAGGCATATAGACGGGTAGTATGAAATTCCCGTATTATTTGTTAAACGGACTTCAGAATCCCAGTTCGAGCCCGCGTTCGAAGAACGCATATAAAACACTTCTTCATTTCCGTATCTGGTATCGTGCCAGACCACGTGAACAATCTGGTTCTTGGCAGCGACTGCGGGATTATACGACTGCGCGGATACATTTGTAAGAATCATATTCGGGTTCCAGTTTATTCCGCCGTCCAGTGAATGCTTGTAAAAAACAGACCTGTATCCGGAATTATAACCGTACCAAACCGCGTGCACGTCCGTACCCGAAACAGCCACGGAAGGATAAAACGAACTGGTTTCATCGTTGGATAAGCAAACGTTGTTGCTCCAACTGATTCCGTTATCGGTTGACTGTTTATAATAAATTTCTTCGTTTGAAGCAATAACTTCTTCCCATACAATGTGCATTATCGAACCGTTGACAGCCATCGAGGGCGCCCACGAGGTATTAGGAGTATTTGTAATGCGAATGTCCGGGCTCCAGGTGGTCCCGTTATCGGTTGAACGTTTATAATATATTTCAAAATTACCGTCCCTGTTGTCGCACCAAACAACGTGGACGATATTTCCGTTTATCGAAACGGACGGACGATACGAAACTTCTGAATTATAGGTAAACCTAACATCGGGGCCCCAGTTCGTTCCGAAATCGGTTGAGCGCTTGTAGTAAATTTCGCGGTTTCCATTTCTCTCGTCGCACCATACGGCGTGTACGTAATTCGAGTTTGCAGCTATTCCTCTCGCGTTGTTTAGTGAAACCAGGCATATACCCGTGTCATACGTCAATCGCACGTCGGACTGCCACTGAGATTGTGCGGTTTCATAATAAAACGCCGATATTACGATACACTGCAATAAAAAAACAACGATTAAACTATTTTTCACTTTCTTTCCGTATTGATGTTATGTAAGATAAAGCCTTAATCTGTATATTAAAACTAACGGTTAGTCATTTTTTATTCAAGTTTATTATTATACATAGTTCAGGATTAATTTCGGGCGAATCTATTACAGGAAATCCTGAAATAATTTTAGTGAGCCAGGTTTATGGAGAATTAGCCGGCACTAAGCCGAGGGCAGTATCACGGTGAACAGGCTTCCTTTTCCTTCTTCGCTTTCAACGGAAATTGTTCCGCCGAGTTTGCTAACATATTCTTTAACGAGCGTCATTCCGAGTCCTGTTCCCGTTTCGTTATACGTCCCTGCGCGGAACGACTTCTTGTTCAGGTTGAATATGTTATCGCTGATTTCCTTACTCATTCCGATACCCGTGTCACGAACGGATATCAGGATGTTTCCTCCGTTGTGTTTTTCGGCGGTCAAACTGACAGTTCCCCCCGGATTAGTAAATTTCAGGGCGTTAGAAAGCAGGTTTCGCAAAACAACACTAAGCATTGACCTGTCGGTGAGCACTAACAAATCGTGCGCGACAGATTTTTCAATATTGATTTTCTTATGGTCGGCAGTATGCTGAATTTGTCCGGTGATTTCTTCTGTAAGCCTGAACAACGGCACGCTCTCCTGATTTACCGTGGTTTTGCCTTTTTGTATAAGCGACCAGTCGAGAAGGTTCTCGAGCAGATTATATAAATTGTGGGATGCCTTGTTCATCTTAAGGGCAATCGAGTATAACTCGTCTTTACTGAGTTCATCGATGTCTTCGGCAATCAATCCCGTGTATCCGAGCACTACATTGAAAGCGTTTTTTAAGTCGTGGGAAATAATCGAGAACAGCGTATCCTTCTCCGAGTTCACCCTCTCGAGTTCTTCATTTTTCGCCTTCAATTCATTTTCGGCTTTTTTCCGGTGTGTTATATCATGTACAACCCCGAGTAAATAATAAGAACCGTTGAGATCAATCATCGTTGCTGATAATAGTCCTGTAAGGACCTCTCCGTTTCTCTGCACGAAGGTGTATTCTTTGTTCGTCAACGAACCCTTTTTCCTAATCTCCTCCATCATTCGTTCCCTGTCTTCTGCGTTTTTCCATACGTCCAACTCTAAAGATGATTTTCCGATTGCGTACTCTCTTGTATATCCTGTTACAGAGCAGAAAGCGTCGTTAACGTTTACAATCACGGCGTCGGTCATCCGCGTAATCAATGCGGCGTCGGGGCTCGTGTTGAACACGGATTCAAAGTGAACTTTCGCGTTATGTATCTCTTCGTTAAGTTTCTGGTTAACCATTATTATCAGGCAGAAAGTAAACAGCATGCTCGAAGAAATCGCGTCAATGTATAAAAACACGTTGCTGAAATTTATCGAAAATGGGTCAAAAGAAGAGAAGTCAAATATCGCGGTAATCGCTCTGAATACGTAGTACGAACCGTGGATGATTTGAATCACCGCAAAAAAAGTAGCGGAAGTATAAAGGTGTTTTGTTCTGTATTTAAAAAGCGCAAATGCGGTCGCAAAGGCTATAACGGAAACAGATACGGAAATTATTATTGTACGGACGATAATGTCGTCGTTAACGAACGTGAAGAAAAATATAGCAAACACATAAAGTCCGTACAGGGAATATACCGCGATTTTATTTTCCGTATATCCAAGGAAGCGGGTTATTCCGACGTAGAGAAAAATAAGACCTATCATTATCGACGCGTTCTGGAATAATATCGAATACAAATAAACGCCCGGGAAACTTCTTAAGTAAAGAAACGTGAATCCGACTGCAATGAATATACTCCAAGCAAGCCACCACCCGATTCCTTTGATTGTTCTGTTTGAGTAGAACTGCAGCAGCAGGACGGCTATCTGAACAAGGTTAACAACAATGATAACCAGTGATAATGTAGGTAAATCTATATGCACTTTCTTTTAACTCCAAACTTAAAGTTACAAATTCCAGTCTTAATTTAAAATTCGTTTCAGCGGTAGCGCGTCGCCCAGTAATGCAAATTGCGGTAAATATGATGCTTATATCGTGTAACTTAATAATTACACGCATCGTAAAATAGATAACAAACAGGGAAAGGGCGTATTATGCTCGCGAAATCATTTCTAACTGCAGTTTGCGTTGTTATTCTTTTCGGGACAAATGATATTACCGGCCGCAATAATCCCGAACCTCACAAGTTTCATTTTCAACTAATAAACAACAAGGTGGTTGTTCCCGTCAATATTGGCGATTCCCGGACTTTAAATCTAATACTTGACAGCGGATTCGGATTTGACGGCATAATACTCTTCAAGGGTGACCTTGCTGATTCAATAAATCTTTCAGGAAGTGTAAACGCGCAATTGCCCGGAGCGGGAGACGGTCCGCCGACGCCTGTCGTAATGTCAGATTCGATGACATTCCGTTCGGGAACGTGCGAGTTCAAAAACCAAAGAATAATCATATTACAGAATGACAAATTCGCAAACTCTCCGACCGACGGTGTAATCGGGTATTCGTATTTCGGGCATTACAAAGTCGAAATAGATTATGACAGCAAGACGATAACGCTTCACGACCCTGCGGAAAAGACGGATGAATCGGAATACGAAGTAATTCCGCTCACCTTCAATCGAAACAACTGGCCCTTTCTGAAGATTAAAGTCGCCGTCGGCGAAGAAGAGCCGATTGAACTGAATGTTTATATCGACTACGCTTCAAGCCTTGCGGTTGAACTTCCAATAAAGGAGGGAATGAAAATTCAGATGCCGGAAAAATTCGAAGGTGATTTCAACGGATTCGGATTCAGCGGCGACGTCAAGGGGAAGACCGCTAGGGTATCGAGGGTCATTCTGGGTAAATACACGCTGCATAATGTTACCGCGACATTCTTCGAAGGCATCTCCCGTTCAAAAAGCAAAGACGCAGACGGTGTGATTTCAAACGATTTGTTGCGGAGGTTTAACCTTATATTCGATTTCGGCGGCAGCAGGCTGCTGATAAAGCCAAACAACTCTTTCGACGAAATGTTCGAGGTGTTCAGGTAGAATTCGCGGATATCCTGATATAAAATTTACTTCCTGTTCTTCACGAGCAGTAATTCGCGTGTATTGAAATTGATTTCCCAGTGGTGACCTTTCGCGCCTTTCCATTCGTACTTCGCACTCGCATCATCCCACCATTTCTGGAATTTCGTAGCAGTCTCGCCCATATCCTGCACGATGCGGTCGTAGAGCGGATGCTTCGGTTCATTCAGGCTTCTGAAAAGTTCGTTAAGTCCGTTCTTTCTTTCGAACAGATATTTAATTTCGTCTCTTTCGGCTTCCGTAACGAGGCCGACGACTGTTTTATTTTCTTTTTTCATTTGAATTAAAGTATTTAAAATCCTGAATAGAGAATTTATTTTTCACCGCAATTTCAAACGGGTCGTCATAATTTATTTCCGAAATTTCCCTGTAAGCAGCGCCACGATACTTTATCTCCTTTAGTTTGTTCAGGAACAATCTTGACGCTTCTCTTTCAGCGTGCGCCGTTCTGCACTGCTGCCAGGACGGAATGTTTATTTCCGATGTGAGTTTTTTATTAAGATAAACGCAGCGTCTGCACTGATAGGCGTCGCAAATTCTGCACACGGGCGAGTATTTTATTTCGAGCAGACGCCTGTTCCGGATTGCGGGTTCACTGCCGATATTACCGACGGCGTTATCCGCGCCTTCATAATAAAACGCGGGGCAGACGTACAGTTTTCCGTCGGGCGCCGCGGTGACATGGGAAACACCCGCGCCGCAGTTATTCATACTATCGAGCATTATCCTGTCAGTAAGGAAATTCATTTCCGGAAAAGCGATTTCCCCTTTCTTCGCGAAAATATTCTTCGAAATTTTTTCAATCTGATTCCTGTAAACGGTCACATCGGTTTTTTTCAGATTTTCCATATCCCTTAATACAAGGTTTATCCTGCTACAATGGGAGGAAAGTTTTCCCGTTAACGCTTTCAGTTCCTTTAATTCGCTTACGC
>CALGII010000134.1 GCA_937915485.1 uncultured Ignavibacteriota bacterium
TATTATTCTGTCGGACATCTTTTGATTCCCGGCGGCGACAGCAAAAAACCGTGGGGCAAGTATCTTGTCTCGATGAACAAAATTACCAAAGACAGATTCCTTCCGACAGGACCCGAACTGAGCCAGTCGTCTCAGTTGATAGATATTTCGGGAGACAAGATGAAACTTCTTCTCGATTTTCCGACAGTCGGCGAGCCGCATTACGCGCAGGCTATTCCCGCGGATTTAATAAGTAAGAACTCTCTGAAGATTTTTAAGATCGAAGAGAACGCGCATCCCTACGGAATAAAAAGCGAAAAGGACGCGCGCGTTGAACGCAAGGGGAACGAAGTACACGTTTATATGTCGGCAATACGCTCTCACCTGACACCCGATAACATCGAGGGAGTTAAAGTGGGCGATGATGTTTATTTCCATTTGACGAATCTTGAACAGGACTGGGACATACCCCACGGGTTCACGATTATGGGAAATCAGAATTCCGAATTGCTCGTGATGCCTGGCGAAACCTGCACCATTAAATGGACTCCGAAAGCGCCGGGAATATACCCGTACTATTGTACGGACTTCTGCTCCGCTCTGCATCAGGAGATGCAGGGATATATGCGCGTATCGGATAAAAATTCAAGCGTGCAGATAAAGTTTAATTCGAATCAGGGGAAATAATATGATAGCGAAAAAATCCCGGATATTGCTTTTGATTATATGTCTGACCCTTATAGCGGTTTACTTCCTGCCCGTGTGGGATATATCGCTCGAAGCGCCTCAGTACCCGGAGGGACTCGGCTTTCAGATATGGATTGGAAAAATGTCCGGCGATTTGAACACGGTGAACGGGCTCAATCATTATATCGGAATGAAAAAGATTGAGCCCGATTCGATGAGCGAACTTAAAATAATGCCGTTCATTCTCGGCGTTCTGATATTGTCGGGAATCGTCGTATCCTTAATCGGTAAGAAAAAATTTTTGTACGTCTGGATAGTATTTTTTATATTGCTCGGAGTTGCGGGCGGTATTGATTTCTGGAAATGGGAATATGAATACGGACACGACCTGAATCCGACAGCCGCGATAAAAGTGCCCGGAATGACGTATCAGCCGCCGCTCATTGGAACAAAAACGCTTTTGAACTTTACTGCTCACTCTTATCCCGCCGAAGGAGGGATAATCCTTATAGCGGGCGGTATAATTTCCGTCCTCGTCGGCGCGTATGAATTTAAGAAATCAAAGAAACAAACCTGAATTATGAATAAAGCGGTAATAATATTGGTAATGTCAATTTTCCTGTTCGCGTCTTGCGGAAACGCGGGAAGTCCTGACCCGATTAATTTCGGCTCCGACCTTTGCGCTCATTGCAACATGAAAATTATGGATAAACGCTTCGGCGCGGAAATACTCACTTCAAAAGGCAAGGCATACAAGTTCGACGCTGCCGAATGCATGCTTGATTATATGAAGTCGAATAATTCCGATAACGCGGCGTACTGGGTGATTGATTACAATAATCCCGAAACCCTTATAAACGCTGCTTCTGCGTATTATCTCATTAGCATGAAAATCAAAAGCCCGATGGGCGAGTTCTTAAGTTGTTATAAAAACAGCGATGCTGCGAACGAAAGCAAGTCCTCGAACGGAGGAGATGTCTTCGACTGGAAGGGATTAAAAACGAAATTTAACGTCGGAAGGTAAATGTCCGCACTCAAAGCCGGAATAATTCTTGCCGCGATGTGCCTGATGCTGTTTTCGGAATCGAGGTCCGCGGTAATCAGAGTCGGGATGTCGGGAAAATTCACGGACGTTGCGGATGCCGTTAACTCGGCTTCGGACGGAGACCGCATCGTTATTGAAAAAGGAATTTATTTCGTTTCGGGTCTTAACATTAATAAGAAAATTATACTTGAAGGAGAACAAGACGCTGTCCTGGATGGAAGTTTCCTGAAAGAAATAATTACTGTAACGTCCGACAGCGTCATAATAAAAAACCTCACTCTCAGAAACTCAGGAACAAGTTACGTCAGCGATTTGGCTGCCATACGGCTTGAGAACGTAAAGCATTGCGCTCTGGAAAACAATGTCGTAGAAAATTCTTTTTTCGCTCTGTATCTGTCCTCGTCGTCTGACTGCAAAATATCGGGAAACAGAATTGCGGGAAACTCCGTCAGCGAGTCCTTTTCGGGCAATGGCATTCATCTGTGGAAATGCAGCGGCGTAACAATTTCGGATAATACAGTAAGCGGTATGCGCGACGGAATATATCTCGAGTTTTCGACTAACGGAGAGATTAGCGGCAATACGAGTTTCGGCAATCTCAGGTACGGTCTCCACTTCATGTTTTCAGAGGGAAATTCCTATACCTCTAACACGTTCAGGAACAACGGCGCTGGTGTGGCTGTTATGTACACAAAAAAAATCACGATGAACTTTAACAGGTTCGAAGACAACTGGGGCGCGAATTCCTACGGACTTCTGCTGAAAGACATCGACAACAGCCTGATTTACGGAAACGTGTTTTCGGGAAACACCGCCGGCATTTACGCCGAAGGCACGAACAGGGTGAACATCCTGAACAACACTTTTGAAAAAAACGGATGGGCTCTTAAAGTGCTTGGTAACTGCTATGAGGATACAATCCGGTACAACAGGTTCAGCAATAATACTTTTGACGTTTCGACGAACACGTCAAAAAACGCGAACCTTTTCCTGAATAACTTCTGGGATAAGTATAAAGGATATGACCTCGACAACGATAAAAAAGGCGACGTTCCTTACCGCCCCGTTAGTTTGTTTTCTCTCGTTGTCGAGCGCGTTCCCGAAGCCGTGGTTCTTACGGGAAGTTTTCTGGTTGAACTCCTCGATGCCGCCGAAAAAATAATCCCTGTCTTCACGCCTGAAACGCTCGTTGACAACAGTCCTTTGATTGAGGAGCGCGGAAGATGATTAGCGTAAACGGTGTTGTCAAATCGTACGGAAAAAGTTTCAAACTCGAAATCGAAAAACTCGAATTGAAAAAGGGTCTCGTCGTTACACTGATGGGCCCGAACGGTTCTGGTAAAACAACGCTTCTTAAATCTCTTCTCGGACTCGTGATTCCCGAAAAAGGAAAAATAACGGTTGACGGAAATAATATTTCGGGAGAATCCGATTACAGAAATAAAATCTGTTACATGCCGCAGTCATCGCCGTTCCCGCCCAACCTGAAAGTCAAAGAGATAATTTCAATCACGAGAGACATACGGAAAAAACAGAACAATTACGATTACGAATTGTATGAAAAATTCGGGATCGAATCCATTCTTGGAAAAAAAGCGGGCGCTCTCTCGCAGGGTACGAGGCAAAGACTCAGCGCGGCTCTCGCGTTTATGTTTGATTCCGAAATTGTTGTGCTCGATGAGCCGACCGCGGGACTCGACCCTTACTCTTCGGAAATACTTAAAGCAAGAATAATAAAATTAAAAAAAGCGGGCAAACTTGTTTTGCTCACGACTCACATCGTAAACGAAGTCAGCGAACTTTCCGACAGGCTCGTTTTCATGCTCGACGGAAAAATTAAAGTTGATCGCGATTCTTTCAGAACCCCGGGCGGAAACGGAAAGGAATTCCGCGAAATGGTGTCAAAATTATTTATGGAAAATGAACCTGCGAAAAATATTTAAATATTTCTTTTCCGATATAATTAGGAGCAAGTGGATTCCCGTTTACACCGTCCTGCTTTTCGCGCTCACATCGGGAATAATATATTTCAGCCGCGACGGTCAGAAAGCGTTCATAAGTTTGCTTAACATAGCGCTGTACCTTGTTCCGCTCCTGTGCCTCATTTTCGGCTCCGTCTATAATTACAATTCAAGAGAGTTCGTCGAAATGCTGCTTACACAGCCTGTTACGAGGAGAAGCGTTTTTCTTGGGCAGTATCTAAGCCTTGGATTGTCGCAGACCGCGGGCTTCGTGCTGGGAATGATATTGCCCCTGTTCATTTATGATTTCAGCATCAACGCGGCGCTCCTTCTTGCCGCGGGGATTTTTCTGATTTTTATTTTCAACGGCTTCGCGCTGCTGGTGTCAAACATGGTAAATGACAAAGTGAAAGGCGTCGGAATCCTGATTGCCGTCTGGCTTTTCTTCGCCGTGTTTTATGACGGGCTTATGCTGTTCATGTTCTATTATTTCGCGGATTACCCGCTTGAAAAAACGACAATAATTGCCTCTTCACTAAACCCCGTCGACGTAGCAAGAACATTCATTATGCTCCGGCTCGATATGTCGGCGCTCTTCGGATATACAGGCGCAGTGTTTAAAAAATATTTCGGCAGCGGGGCGGGAATCTATGTTTCGCTTTTAATCCTGCATTTGTGGATGATTGTGCCTTCGTTTTTCGCCTCGAAGAAATTCAAAAGAAAGGATTTTTAAACGCCCGTTTTTCCGTCTCCCGATTGTTTCCGTAATGCGGAAAGAAAATAAAATTATCCGGCCCTGTAACATTTTTAATAAATTTCAGTAAAATAAATAAGGATTATGTTTTTTATGCCGGTTTCGTGTATTTTTAAAGTTTCTGACAATTTAACCGGTGTTTTTTCGATGTCATCCGGGGGGAAAATAAATTAATCAAAAATATGTCCGTGGGCTTTAAAAAGAAAATTTTTGTATGCGTGCTGATTCTTGCCTTAATTCCTGCCGCGCTCTTCGCGCTCGGCTTCAAACAGGATTCGCAGGATAACCCGTCTCGGGAAAAATATTTATTGACCCGTCAGGATACATTGAGTCATGGAGACAATACTGATGACGGCTTACTTCCAATATCGGAAACGGAAATTTATACTTCGAAAGATTCCACAAGAACCAGAACGGACTCTACGCTTACTCTTCCCGGCGAGAAATTCGAACCGAACAAGTTCAGCGAAATAACGATTCACAGAATCGATAATTCCGAGATAAACATTGACGGTGAATTAAACGAACCCGCCTGGCTGAAAACCGTGATGCATAATAACTTTGCCGAAGTAAGCCCCGGCGACAATACGAAACCCGAAGTAAAAACCGAAGTTGGAATGTTCTATGACGACAACAACCTGTACTTCGGCTTTGTATGCCACGATAACGATATGAAAAAAATCAGGAAAACACTCGCGAACCGCGACAATATTTTTGCGGACGACTTCGTGGGATTTTTTCTTGATACGTATAACGAGGGAAAGCAGGCTTACGAACTCTTCGTTACTCCTTACGGTATTCAGGGCGACATTATGTGGACTTCTCCCGGCAACGAAGACGACACTTTTGATATGATTTGGTATTCCGCCTCAAAGGAATACAGCGATAAATGGACTGTTGAAATCGCCATACCGTTTAAAAGCATTAGGTTTCCCGACAGGGATGTTCAGGACTGGCAGATACAGTTCCTAAGAATACGCCCGCGCGAAAACCGCTCGCAGTACTCTCTGATGCCTATATCCCGCGACGACCCTACACTGTTTACTCACGCCTGCAAGGTTAAGGGAGTGAACGGTATTAAAGGCGGAAAGAATATCGAAATTCTTCCGTACGCGATGTCGACACAGTCAGGTCAGATTTCCGATTCCAAAAATGCGAACTCCGATTTCAACAACGAAGACATTAAAGGGCAATTCGGCGTCAACGTGAAGTACGGCATCACTTCCACGATAACAGCCGATTTCACTGTCAACCCCGATTTCTCGCAGATTGAATCCGATGCCGGAGTCATAACCGCGAATTCCGTCTACGCGATTTCATATTCCGAAAAAAGACCCTTCTTTCTTGAAGGCGCGAACATTTTCAAGGGACCGAGCAGCGTCGTCTATACGCGCTCAATTAATAATCCGCTTCTCGCTTTTAAACTTTCGGGCAGGACAGGGAGAACAGAGATTGGAATCCTCTCCGCTTATGACAGAAGAACTCCTTTCATCGTACCGTTCAAGGAGAATAGCGAATTCGTCGGAACCGACAGAAAATCTCTCTCGAACATCGTAAGGTTAAGGCACTCCATAAACGGGGACGACTCTTACATCGGTTTTATTTTCACGGACAGGCAGGTCGCTAAAAAGGACGAGCATTTTCCGAACGTGGACGGATTCAACAGGAATTTCGGCATTGACGGGAAGTACCGCTTTCTGAAAAATTATTCCTTCGACTTTCAGATATTGAAATCCGTGACGAAGGAAATTAATGATACGATATTTAAACCCGGGGGCAATTTCAGCAATGATAAGTATTCAAAGAATTTCGACGGCGATTCTTTTTCCGGAATGCAGTATCTCACCACTTTCTATAAAGACGCGAAACACTGGAGTTTCAACGTTCAGTTTAACGCAGTGTCGCCGAACGTCAGAAAAGACGCGGGTTTCCTGCAAAGTAACGACCATATAACTCTTTCAACCTGGCAGGGCTATATGCTCTATCCGGAAACAAAAGTGCTGCTCAGATTGCAGCCCCAGTTTTATTCGCACGTAATTCACGACTATTCCGGAAAATTCCGCGAGGTGTATCTGCAATTCGAAACCTGGATGCAGTTGTTCAATCAGATTAGCGTCGATGTCGGATACAGGGTCGTGAACAGCGAGGTTTGGGGCGGTGTTTACAATCAGGGCGCGCGTTCGGCCTGGCTTAATTTTAACGTCAACACTTTTGGCGCGTTTACTTTCGGAGGCTATGCCGATATCGGCAAGTCGATTATAAGAAGCGAAAACCCGGACGTGGGATACAAACAGGCGTACAGCCTCTGGTCAACGTTCAAACCCATTAACAGCATCGTGATGTCGAACAGTTGGGACTACTTTGAATTGTCGAAAAATTACAAGGGCGAAAAAATCTATGCGGGATATATCTTCAGAAACGTGACAACGTATAACCTCACGAGAGAAATAAGTTTCAGGCTTGTATCCGAATATAATTCCTTCGACGACGGATTCTATTTTAATCCGCTCGCGAGTTATAAACCGAATCCGTTCACGATATTTTATTTCGGATTCACATCCCTGTACGAAAATCTCGATACGCCCGACTTCAAACCGAAATACGCGTTGAAGGACAGGCAGTTTTTCCTCAAAATGCAGTACCTATTCAGAATCTGATTCTAAATTCACAGACCTGTATCGTTTTTGCTTGAGCGTCCTGACATCTTCTTGACCGCTTATCCTTTTAATCGCTTAAGGCTTTAAATGAATATTATTAATTGTTTTTAATTTGTAATTTTAATAATGCAAACTGAAGTCTATTACAAAGCGATACAACTTATGCTGGCACCCGCCGTGATGATATCCGCCTGCGGATTGCTTCTGCTGGGAATCAGCAATAAATATTCGGCGATAAACAGCAGAATTAGGCAGTTGACCGAAGAAAGAAGAAGATTGCACAACAGGTTTAAGGACGGCGTTGAACTTGATTATCTCGAAACTACAAGGCTGCAGAGCATCGCGAAACAACTTGGCGACATACTCGTAAGAGCAAGACTTGTAAGAAACGCTGTTTCGTTCTATGTTACTGGATTGTTCTTTTTTATTATCACATCGCTTGTAATCGGTCTCGATATAGTTATTAACTCAAGAGTCACCGACTATATCGCGGTTTCCGTTTTCATCGCGGGAATGCTGTTTGTGGGCATAGGTCTTTTGTTTTCCCTGAAAGAAACACTGATGGGATATAAAATTATTGAAGTTGAAGTAAAAGCAGAGGAATGACAAAAGGAAACAATTACGGATTCGGATGTTACAGAATCGACAACAGGATTGAAGAGCACGTCAATTCGGTCAACCGCGCTTTGCTTAACGGAATCAGACTGCTCGACACCTCCGCCAACTATACCGACGGCCGGAGCGAAATTCTTATCGGGAACGTCCTGAACGATTTGACGTCAGGCGGAAAAATAAAACGCGAAGATGTTGTAGTCGTGACAAAGGGCGGATACATGCAGGGAAAAAATTACCGGTTCGCCTGTAAAAAACGCGACGGCGGTAATCCTTTCTCCGATGTCGTGGAATTCGAAGAAGGTTTATGGCACTGCATTAGCCCCGATTATCTCGAAGACCAGATAAACAGACAGTTGTACAGGCTCGACCAGACGGGAGACGGCGGATACATTGACGTTTATCTTCTTCACAACCCTGAATATTTCCTGAATAACGCCCTCAAGAACGCCGTCGAAAAAGATGATGCAAGAAAAGAATATTACTCAAGAATAAAAAAAGCCTTCGAATTCCTTGAAGAGAAAATTAAAGCGGGAACAATAAAAAGTTACGGCGTGTCCTCAAATACGTTCGCGCATAACAGCATTTCTTACGACTTCACGTCGCTTGAAAAATTAATCGAAGCGGCGGGGGAAGTGTCGGCGGACAACAATTTCAAAGTGATTCAACTTCCCTTTAATATAATAGAGTCCGGCGCTTACTTTGAAAAAAACCAGAACGGCGGCTCAAAGACCGTGCTTGAATTCGCTTCGGAAAAGGGAATCGAAGTTCTCGTTAACCGCCCGCTTAATTCCATAACCCGTAACGGTCTCGTGAGAATCGCCGATTTCGAGTATGAAAAATTCGATAAGGAAGAATACCTTAAGTATCTCGAAGTCGCGGAAATGATGGAAGATGATTTTCTCCGTGAGAAACTGCAGAACGGAAACGTTCCCGCGGAAGACTTCGAACTGCTCAACGCTACAATGATTACGGGAAGGACACTGAAAAACAACTGGGAGAAATTCGGCACCATTGAGTATTTTAACGATACGATTGAACACTTCTTTTCTCACAGGCTGAACCTGCTCGTGGATTATTTCGAGGATAGGGTCAATGACGATGATTTGATTAAACAGTTTGACAGGTACATAAAACTGGTTTTCAGACTCCTGAACATGACTTCTAATTTTTATAAGGAGTCCGCTTCAAAACGTTCCGCTTACCTGCACGGAGTTTTTGATGAATTTCTCGACAGCGGGCACAGAAATCTGCCGCTGTCCCAGAAAGCAATGCTGACGGTGTCTTCCGTGCCCGGCGTGTCCTGCGTGCTTTCGGGAATGCGGAAGGAAAAGTATGTTGACGAAGCGCTCCTTTTAAAAGAATTAACGCAGGTAAAAAAATATGAGAAGATATTGCTGAAACTGAAAGAAGATCTCTCCGGCGCTCTTAATGAAAATTAATTTTTACGAAATTGAATTTCAGAAAATTAACAAGTTTAAGCGGGAACACTAAAGTCATCGTTCTTTGCTCGCTGATTGTGCTGTTTCTCGTGCTGTTCTTCTTCTACAGGCGGGCTGCGGTTAAAAACGACCCGGTCGTTAAAGAGTTTTCAACCGTGAAAGTCAGAACTCTCTCGACTGATGAACTGAAAAAAATTATACCCGCGAAAATCGATTCAGTCGTCGCTTTGTTCGGCGTTAAAAAAGAATGGATTAAAGAGGACGGAACAGTTGCCGAGCAGGATAAGCAGAAATCAAAGAAAGATAAAACGAAAAAACCCGTTCCGCCGCAGATGCCCAACCTGTGGTTCTTCAGGGAAATCTCTATTCCGAAAGACGTTCCCGCCGTCGAGATTAATTACGAAATATCAAACTCGCTGTATGAACTCGATTTCGACTGCGCGGGTAACGAAGACCCGAAAAACGGTAACCTTCTTCTGAATATTTACAACAAAAAAGATTCATCGAAAAAAACAATGGCAGCCGTGCAGTTTGTATATACAGACAAGGTGAAGCGCGACGCCGCTGACGTATGCCTGATTCTCGACCGTGTGGAGGACATTTCTCAGGGAAATCTTGAAGAAGTTCTGAAGTCCCCCGAAAAGTTTTCAGTTGTCCTACCCGACATTGTCGATAAAATCGATGCCCAGACTATCGTGCTCGATTCCAAAAGGGATTATCTCCTGTTCATGAACATCGGAACCGATGAAGACCTTACGGCGGAATTCAAGAACGATATGCGCGAGAAAGAATGGAAGTCAAAAGTCAGGTCGGTATGCTACGAGTATGATAAAGCCGCGGGTGTCATTGTCCTGAATCCGAAAAAAATATTTCCGCTCGGATCGGATATACTTACGGAATTCGGACTGTACAATCTCAAAGCGTACAGGGATACGGTGTTGATAAAATTTAATTCCGAGGAAACTGGAAAAAGAAAAATTGACGCGCTGTTTAACGATATAAACGTTCGTACGCAGAAAGGCGGAAGAAGCATGATATATCTCGTATCGCTGACCGCCGATGAATTCAAAAACTACAAGGAAGAAATATTCAAACTTAAACGAAAAGGTTTTAAATTCTTCACGTTCACCGAAATTATCAGGCGCAGACAGAAAAACCCCGAGACTGAAATCAAGCAGGAGATTACGGGTTGAAAGAAATCCACTCCAACCTGATGAAACAGGCGCTGAGACAGGCGGAGCGCGCCTTTGAACTCGGCGAAGTTCCTGTCGGTTGCATTATAGTTCATGAAAATCAAATTATAGCGAAGGCTTATAACCAGATAGAAACTCTTAAAGACCCCACCGCTCACGCGGAAATGCTCGCGCTCACATCCGCCTTCGACGCGCTTCAGACTAAAATACTGAAAGGATGCTCGATGTACGTAACGCTCGAGCCTTGCGCGATGTGCGCGGGAGCGCTCGTTCTCTCGAAAATCGATACGGTATATTTCGGTTCCTATGACCTGAAAACGGGCGCCTGCGGAAGCGTTCTCAATATCACAAATAATAAATCATTTAATCACAAGGTGAAAGTTTACGGTGGCGTGCTCGACACGGAATGCGCGTTTCTGCTTAAGGCTTTCTTCGAATCAAAACGTACAGGTCAAAACGGTTACTCGGTAAACTGAATATTTCTGTTATCACCCGATACGGTTTCTGAAAATTTGATTTTATTAATCCGTACTGAAAAAGTTGTAAAGATGAACTATATTGAAAAAGAATCTGTATTCTGAATAGCAGACGGATTTATCCGTATAATAATTTCACAGATACGTAAATGGCAGGTAACATAAAAGAAATAAATGACACGGGGCTAAGTTCGAGATACCAGACGAAAACTCAGCGATTAATTAAACGGGACGGCTCCTTTAATGTCAGAAAGACAGGAATTGGCAGGCTTGAATCGTTCAACCTGTATCATTTTCTCGTCAATATTTCCTGGACACGTTTTCTGTTTCTTGCGCTCGTGGTTTATGTCCTGATAAATTTTTTCTTCTCTGTATTGTATTTCTTTGACGGTCCCGAAAATCTTGGTGTCGAAGCAGGCAAAGGGTACATTCACGGTTTCCTGAACGCGTTCTTCTTCAGCGCGCAAACCCTCACGACGGTAGGTTTCGGCAGAATAAACCCGCACGACAACTGGACGAATATTATTGCCACTCTTGAGGCGGGTATAGGATTGATGGCTTTCGCTATCGCGACGGGTCTGCTCTACGGAAGATTCTCCCGCCCCGTCACCAACATAAAATTCAGCAGTAACGCCATTTTTACTGACTGGGGCGAAAACGGCAAGGCGCTGCAATTCAGAGTCGCGAATTCTTATTCAACAGAAATGATTGACGCCGAAGTGCAGGTAATTGCGTCCTGGCTCGAAAAGGATAATCAGGGAACGGACGTCAGAAGATTTTATAACCTCAACCTTGAATATAAAAAAATCGTTTTCTTTCCGACTGTCTGGACGGTTAATCACATCATAGATGAAATAAGCCCGCTGTACGGAAAAACCGATGAAGATATGACGGCCGGAGAAGCCGAATTTCTTATTCTCTTCAAAGCGTATGACGACACGTTCGCTCAAACCGTTAATGCCAGATTTTCATACAGGCACGATGACCTGCTTTGGGGCGTGAAATTTAAAAGAGCCATTTTTATAGACGAAAAAGGTAAATCATTTGTCGCTCTCGATAAGATGAGCGATGTCGAAAAGGCGGTAACGTGAATCTGAAAACATTTCTTATAATATTATTTTTGTTCCTGTTTCAACAGGCGTTTTCCCAGAACGGCAAACTCCTTCCGCCGCTCAATGGAATTTACGCGGGCGTCTTTCCGGATATGGGCAGCACCGAAGACAGCGTTACAAAAGAAAGAATATCCGAATACATCGAACTGACAGGCCACAAACCTGTCTGGGTGTGCTTTTCGAACAATTGGTTCAAAGGAATAAAATTTCCTTTGCAGAACGTTAAAGTGATTTCAGGATTCGGCGCGGTGCCTTACGTGAGAATAATGCCGCGTTATGACTGGACAACCGGAAAACGAGACGTCGTTTATGACCTCGAAAGAATTGCCGACGGAACGTATGACGACGACATTGAAAAATGGGCGGAGGACGCGAAGAAATTCGGAAAGCCTATACTCGCTGAGTTCGCTCCCGAAATGAACGGCAACTGGTTTCCGTGGAGCGGTCTCTTTAACGGAAAAAAATCGGGCGCCGAACTTTATAAAAAAGCGCACAGGCATGTCGTTGAAGTTATGAGAGACGCCGAAGCGGATAATGTCACCTGGATGTATCACGTTAACGCCGTTTCGGAACCAAAGGCTTCCTGGAATACTATGAAGGCGTACTATCCGGGCGATGATTACATAGACTGGATTGGTATGAGCGTTTACGGCTCGCAAAAACCCGGTTGGACCTGGGAGAAATTTCTTGACGTGTTTCAGACCGCGTACTGGGAAATGGAAAAGGTGTCTCTGAAAAAGCCCCTCGCCATCGCGGAGTTCGGCGTCGTGGAAGACCCCGCGGGAGGAAACAAAGCCGAATGGATTACTGACGCCTTCACCGCCGTGTTGAGCGGCCTCTACCCGCGCATCAAAGCCGTTTCTTACTGGCATTCTTCTTTTGATAACGAAGACGGCATTATATCTAATATGAGGGTCGACTCTTCACCCGAAGTGCTCAGGGCTTATAAGGATTTTATTAATTCCGAAATCTTTAAAACAACTGTAAGAATTTCGTTTTCTAAATAATCAAAAATTGTTTATATTTATTTAAGAGCGATTAAACAAAAGGAGTCGTTATGGAAAATCTGGATAAGGAAAAACTCGTTACCGTTTTTAAAAGCGGCCACGAAGGATTGGTAGCGCTCGCTAAGTCAATACTTGACGAAGCGGGAATTGAATATCTCGTAAAGAATGAAGGTGTTCAGGACCTCGTCGGGCTCGGTGTTGTGGGAACGGGATTCAACCCTCTGACGGGACCGATGTGCATTCAGGTCCTGCCTGAAAACGAGCAAATGGCAAATGAACTGCTTAAGGGTGTGGAGGAAAGTTCTGAACTTAATGAAGAAGGAGAAGAATCCGATAAATAATAATGAGCAGGAATAAAATCGGCATCGTCGGCGGAGGCGCGGCGGGTTTCTTCGCCGCGGTTAACATTGCCGGAAAAAACAATGATGCCGAAATAACAATACTTGAAAAATCCCCGCGCCTGCTTTCAAAAGTAAGAATATCGGGCGGAGGAAGGTGCAACGTAACAAATATAATTTCCGACCCTCGTGAATTCGCTTCGTACTATCCCCGCGGCGCGAAAGAACTTATTTCCGTTTTCTCGAAATTCGGCTCGCCCGAAACCATTCGCTGGTTTGAATCGCGGGGCGTTAAGTTGAAAACGGAAAATGACGGAAGAGTCTTTCCCGTTACCGACGATTCAAACACAATCATTGACCTCTTCCTTGCATTATCCAAAAAACACGGTATCAGGATTGTTACCGGATTTGATGTAAATGAAATTGTAAGGCTTGATTCGGGAAAATTCATAGTCTATGACAGAAAAAGAATCGCTTATTCCTTCGACAAAATCCTTTATTGCCCGGGCGGATTTCCCGATTCCTCGTCTTTTAACTGCATACGAAAACTCGGACATAAGATAATCGAGCCCGTTCCTTCGCTCTTTTCTTTTGTCTGTAAGTCCGCCGCCATCAAAGGACTTCAGGGATTGTCCGTCCCTGATGCAGAACTTAAAATATCAGGCGCGAAATATTCTTCCGCGGGAAGCCTGCTGATTACACACAACGGCTTCAGCGGACCCGCCGCGCTTAAACTGTCAGCGTTCGCGGCGCGTGAACTTTACGCGAAAGAATATAAGTTCAAACTTGAAATATCCTGGATTCGAAATGATTGCGTCGCGGATTCATTTAAAGAAAAAACACCCGATAAAAAAATTATCAACACGCATCCTGACGAAATACCGGCGCGTTTGTGGAACAGGCTCGTCGAACAGTCGGATATTAATCCGGAAAAGAAATGGCGCGATGTGTCAAACGCCGAATTAATAAAATTAAATCGCGCTCTTATAAATTCCGTTTTTGATATCAGCGGTAAGAATACAAATAAAGAAGAGTTCGTAACCGCGGGCGGAATAAGCCTGAAAGAAATCGATTTCCGTACTATGGAAAGCAAGTTATGTAAAAATCTTTTCTTCGCAGGAGAGGTGCTGGACATTGACGGAATTACAGGTGGATTTAATTTCCAGAGCGCCTGGAGCACCGCGTACATCGCTGCTTCTAACTTGTAACATATCGCATTTTATCGAACACCAATTGCTGTCTGCCTCTGTGTTTCTCCGTGATTCCTCTGTGTACCTCTGTGTAACTAAGATTACTGTCTGCCTCTGTGTTTCTCCATGATTTCTCTGTGTACCTCTGTGTAACTAAGATTACTGTCTGCCTCTGTGTTTCTCCGTGATTTCTCTGTGTATCTCTGTGTAACTAATCCGCGCCTTTCGTGTTCTGTCAAAAGTAAAGTGGAGAAGGAAATGAATACAAAGAAGCATGCAGAGTTAGTAAATTTCAGAAAATAATTATTCCTATGATTATACTTGTTGATATGGACGACGTTCTCGCCGACTTTGACGGCGGCTTCCTCGCGGAATGGCGCAAACGCTTTCCGGATGCCTTCTACATACCGCTTGAAGAGCGGAAAGAGTTCTATATGCGTGACGAATATCCCGAAGAACTTCTGCCCTCGATGACGGAACTGTTTACCGAAAAAAGTTTTGTCTCCTCGCTTCCCGAAATTCCGGGCGGCGTGAAGGCTGTCAGAAAAATGAAGGAAAAAGGCCACGAAGTATTTATTTGCACGAGTCCGATGAGACAGTATTCGAACTGCGTCGCCGAAAAATACGAATGGGTCGAAAAACACCTCGGCTTCGACTGGACTACGAGGCTTATACTGTCGCGCGATAAGACTCTAATCGGCGGGGATATTCTCATAGATGACAAACCCGAAGTGACGGGAATAAGAAAACCGTCCTGGGAACACGTGATTTTCGACAAGAGTTACAACAGAAGAATTGTCAACGGTAAAAGAATTACGTGGAATAATTGGGAAGAGATTCTATCTTTGTAATTTTTAAAGTAATAATAAAATGGATTTGAAATACGCTCCGCGCATCGCGGAAGAACTGAAACTGAAATTTCATCAGGTCGAGAACACGGCAAAACTCCTGATGGAAGACGCCACCGTGCCGTTCATTGCGAGATACAGAAAAGAACTTACCGGAAGCCTTGATGAGGTTGAAATTACCGCCATACGCGACAGGATGATTCAACTCGAAGAACTCGACAAACGCCGCGAGGCGATTCTCAAGTCACTTGCCGAACGCGAACTTCTTACCGAAGAACTTAAAGGTAAAATAGACGCCGCCGAAACAATGACGGAACTTGAAGACATTTACCTTCCTTACAAGCCGAAGAAACGCACGCGCGCGACAATCGCGAAAGAAAAAGGTCTCGAACCTCTCGCGCTGATGCTTTTCGGACAGAACGATTTTGACGTCGCCGCCGAAGCCGCAAACTTCGTTGACGGCGAAAAGGGAGTTAACGATACGGATGAAGCCCTTGCAGGCGCGCGTGACATAATCGCCGAATGGGTTTCCGAAGACCAGATTGCCCGCGAAAAAATTAGAGCGCTGTTTGAATCCAAAGCGGTTATATTTTCAAAAGTTGCAAAAGGAAAAGATGAAACGGGCGTCAAGTACAAGGATTATTTCGAATGGAAGGAACCGGGTTACTCCGCGCCTTCGCACAGAGTACTCGCGATGTTCAGAGGTGAAAAAGAAAATTTTCTGAAAATAGATGTAATGCCCGAAGCGGAAGAAGCGATATCAATACTTGAAAATAATTTTCTTAAAAACCCGAACGAAGCGGGCGCGCAGGTTAAACTCGCGGTTACCGACAGTTATAAAAGACTTCTATCCCTGTCAATGGAATCGGAGTACAGGGCTGCGCTGAAAGCGAAAGCCGACCTTGAAGCGATTAAAGTTTTCGCCGAAAACCTTCATCAGTTGTTGATGGCGGCGCCGCTCGGAGAAAAATCCGTGATGGCTTTTGACCCGGGTTTCAGAACGGGATGCAAGGTTGTCATACTCAACAGACAGGGCAAACTTCTTCATAACGACACCGTCTATCCCCACACTGGCGAAGGAAAAGCCGCGGATGCCGCCGTTAAGGTGCTTGAACTTCTTAAAACTTTCGGAAGCGAAGTTATTGCTGTCGGCAACGGTACCGCGGGACGCGAAACCGAAGACTTCGTTAAAAAACTTCTCGAAAACCAGTCAGATGAAAAACTGAAAAAGATTCCTGTGATTATGGTCAATGAAAGCGGCGCTTCTATATATTCGGCTTCGGATGCCGCGAGAGAAGAATTTCCGGATTATGACGTTACAGTGAGAGGCAGCGTCTCAATCGGCAGGCGGCTGATGGACCCGCTAGCGGAACTCGTTAAGATAGACCCGAAATCAATCGGCGTCGGTCAGTACCAGCACGACGTGAATCAGACACACCTGAAACAGAAACTCGACGACGTGGTTATAAGTTGCGTCAATAAAGTTGGTGTCGAAGTGAACACGGCAAGCAAGCAGTTGCTTACCTATGTTTCTGGACTCGGCCCTAAACTCGCGTCTGCAATCGTATCGTACAGGGATAGCAACGGACCTTTCTCTTCAAGAGATGAACTTAAAAAAATTCCGCGGCTCGGAGGTAAAGCGTTTGAGCAGGCGGCGGGATTTCTTAGAATACGGAACGGCAGGAATCCGCTTGACTCAAGCGCCGTACATCCCGAAAGTTATCACGTCGTTGAAAAAATGGCGGAAGACGTCGGCTGCTCCGTTTCCGATTTAATGATTAATCCTCTGTATCAGGAAAAAATCAAAATTGAAAAATACGTTGACGATAAGATCGGACTTCCTACGCTCGAAGACATAAGAAGCGAATTGAAAAAACCCGGACGCGACCCGCGCGAAAGATTCGAAGCGTTCGAGTTCGCGAAGGGAATTGAAAAACTCGACGACCTCGCCAAAGGAATGAAGTTGCCGGGAATAGTTACAAACATAACTAACTTCGGAGCGTTCGTCGATATCGGCGTTCATCAGGACGGCCTCGTTCACATTAGCGAAATCGCGGACGGGTTCGTGAAAAATCCCGCGGACGTCCTGAAGGTTCATCAGAAAGTCACCGTCAGAGTCGTCGATGTTGACGCCGCCAGAAAAAGAATATCTCTTTCGATGCGGCTTGAAGAAAATGTGAAGACTCACG
>CALGII010000135.1 GCA_937915485.1 uncultured Ignavibacteriota bacterium
TGAATCGAAGGCTGGACGGTTATGAAAACGTTCGGGTCAATCTTCTCCGCGGTTTCGATTACTTCTTTTTGTCTCTTGCGGGAAATCAAAACGTTCAGAACGGTCACTCCCCCGCTCGCGCCTTCACCCGGCAGCATCGTCACGCCTATCTTGCTTTCACGAAGTGCGTTAGCGATGTCGTCGGGATAATTCATCGAGATTATGTTCATCGATACGAATCCCGAGCCGAGTTTCTGTTCAATCGTGATACCGATTATCGTTCCGAGAGCGAATCCTCCCGAGTACGCGAAAATGTTTATGAAGTTGTTTAAATGGCTCATTACCGTGCTGATTGCGATGACCCATATTGTTACTTCGAAGAATCCTATCAATCCCGCGCGGTACTTGTTGCCGTGAACTGTCGTTATTGTTCTTATTGTTCCGAGAGAAACATCGATGATTCGAAGCCCCATTATCATCAGGGCGTAGAGTATCGTCTCCGCCATCAGAACAGTTTTTTAAATTCCCGGATGAATGCCTGATTCTCATTCATAAGCCCCATCGTTATCCTGATGCAGTTGGCAAGCCCGAAAGGCTTAAGCGGTCGGATTATTACTCCCCTGCTCAAAAGTGTCTCGTTAACTGAATTAACTTTATCCTCGGAGAACAAATCCAGCATTATGAAGTTCGCGTAAGTCGGAATTAATTTCAAAGCGCCTTTTTTCTCGAGTTCCGCGAGTTCGGCTTTGAAATACTCGTATCCTGCGCTGTTCAGTTTCACGGACTTCACCAGGAATTCATCGTCGTCAAGCGCTCCCGCCGCGGCCGCCTGAGCAAGCGTGTTCGGCTCGAACGGAAGTTTCGCTTTCATCAGTGTCGTGATAATGTCCGAATGACCCATCGCGTACCCCGCTCTGAGTCCCGCTATGCCGTATATTTTCGAGAATGTCCTGAATGTCACGACGTTGTCGTATCTGTACAAAAGAGAATTGGGATACTCTTCATAAGCGTTCGCGTACTCGAAATACGCTTCGTCGAGAATTATCATAACGCCTTCAGGCACCTGCTTGTAAAATTCGCCAAATTCCTTCTTCGTGAAAATCGTGCCCGTCGGATTATTCGGATTGCAAAGATAAATCATCTTCGTGTTTTCGTTTATCCTGTCGAGTATTCCGTCGAGGTCAAACTTGTAAGTCTTGCGTGACATCGGCACGTAATGCGTCTTGTTCGCCCTTCCCCTCGCGAGTACTTGAAATCCGATGAACGTCGCCTCGGACGTAATCATTTCGTCGCCTTCGCAAAGGTAGCATCTTAAAAGGTTCGCCATTATACCTTCGCTGCCGCTTCCCACGGCGATGTTTTCAACGGGAATTCCGAATTTATCGGAAATTTTCTCCCGCAAAACTACCGAACCTACGTCGGGATACCTGTTTAATTCGCTTATAGCCTTGCTCATCGCTTCATTCGCTTTAGGCGAATGCCCGAGAGGATTCTCGTTCGAGGCGAGTTTGTGAATTTCCGTCAAACCGAATTCCCTTTCAAGTTCTTCGATTGACTTTCCGGGTATGTAAGGCTTTAGATTGCTGATATAATCGGGGGTCTTAAACATTGTATTATTATTTTTTTTACAAATTAAATCTTTTAAAAATTTTAAAAAATGAAAATTTTTATGATATTATAATTGTTTAATTTAAAATAATTGCATAATTTCAATAAACCAAGTTTTTTAATGCCTGAGGATCACGTAAAAATCAAAAAATTCGAACAGAAAGAGTGGATTAAAGAAAATATTTCTTACCACAAGGACAGCGGCAACTGGGCGTGGATTTATCATAGAATTACAGGTATCGCTTTAATCGGTTATCTGTTTCTGCATATTTATTCCCTTAGCACTCTCACGGGCGGACGGGAAGTTTTTGAATCAAAAATGCAGTCTTTCACGTCGCCGCTTTTTATGGCGCTTGAATGGATTTTATTAATTTTTGTGCTTTTTCATTCGCTTAACGGAATCAGAATCGTGCTCGTTGACTGGGCCGACGGAGCAAGATATCACAAGACTTTGTACAGGATATCCTGGATTGCGGGAATCATACTTTTCCTCGCAATGGGATATATAATGTTCTCTCACGAAATTTTAAAATTATTCGGAAAATAGGATTTAATAATGTATAGATATCAATCATCAAAGAATTCAGGCGCCACCAGTTGGGTTTTACAGCGCATTTCAGGCCTGGCTCTCGTAGTGCTGATGATAGGTCATTATATTCTGATGCATTATACTCCCGATTCCGGACATACATACGATGCCGTTCTGGGCAGGATGCAGTTTTCCTGGTACCGGATTATCGATTTGGTGTTCGTAACGCTCGGTTTATACCACGGACTGAACGGAATATGGGGAATATTCAGAGATTACAAACTTAAACCCTGGCTGAAAATGAGCATTCTTACGTCTCTCTTTATTTTAGGAATTGCATTTCTCGCCTGGGGTTACAATATTATATTTTCGATTCCGTACTTAAATAATATAACTCTAAAATGAATTCTAATTAATATCTAATTTTATTATATTTTAAAAACAAACCTAGGAGATTAAAATGGAAAAATTTACAAAGTTACAGGAAATTTTAGACGGAATGAAAATCGACATCGAAAAGTTCTATGAAAAGTCGCAAAATGCCGCCGGAACAAGATTAAGAAAAGAACTGAACAACCTGAGAAAAATGGCTGCAGAAATCAGAAAAGACATTCAGGACATCAGAGCATCAAGAAAAACCGGTGCATAATCGGGTATTTGCTCTACAAACATCTTAAAGTTTTAAAGTGGGTTGTAGCCTTTAAACCCACTTTTTTTATATTTTATCGTTATACGTTTAAAAAGTGCAGAATTCAAACATTAGAAATTTTTGTATAATTGCTCATATTGATCACGGAAAGTCAACTCTCGCCGACAGACTGCTTGAATTTACAGGAACAATTGAAAGCCGTGTGATGACAAAACAAATCCTGGACGATATGGACCTCGAACAGGAACGCGGCATTACAATAAAACTCCACGCCATTCAAATGGATTATAAGGCGAAAGACGGAAACCAATACGTTCTTAATCTAATCGATACTCCCGGACACGTGGATTTTTCTTATGAAGTATCTCGCTCTCTCGCCGCCTGCGAAGGCGCCCTTCTTGTCGTTGACGCTACGCAGGGCATAGAGGCGCAAACTATCAGCAACCTTTATCTCGCGATTGACAATGGTCTCGAAATTATTCCTGTAATAAATAAAATTGACCTGCCGAGCGCGATGGTTGACGAAACCAAAGACCAGATTATCGAACTAATCGGAGGGAAACGCGAAGATATACTGACAGCCAGCGCGAAAGTCGGAACGGGTACGGAAGAAATTCTTACGAACATAATTTCAAGAATTCCGCCTCCGAAGGTTGAAGAGAAAAAACCTCTGCGCGCGCTTATTTTCGATTCCAAATTCGACAACTACAGGGGCGTGATTGTTTATCTTAGAGTGATAGACGGAATTCTGAAAGAAGGCGATGAAATTGAGTTTTTCTCGAACGGAAAGAGATTTCAGGCGGAAGAAGTAGGCATACTGAAAATGGAAAGGAAAAGGACTGGACATCTGAACTCGGGCGATGTCGGCTATCTGATTGCCAACGTCAAGGACGTTAACGATTCGAAAGTCGGCGATACAATAATCGACGTGAATAACAGAAGCGATGAACCTATTCCCGGATTCAAGGAAGTAAAACCGATGGTGTTCAGCGGGATTTATCCCGTTGCCGCGAACGATTTTGAAAACCTGAGAGAGTCGCTCGCGAAACTTAAATTAAACGACGCGGCGCTTTCATTCGAGCCGGAAACTTCCGTCGCTCTCGGTTTCGGTTTCAGATGCGGATTCCTCGGACTCCTTCATCTCGAAATCGTTCAGGAAAGACTCGAGCGCGAATACGACCTGAATATTATCACAACTGTTCCTAACGTGGAATACAAGGTATACAAGACCAACGGCGAAGTTGTTCTCGTCGATAATCCGTCTTTGATGCCCGACCAGACTGTCATCGACCACATCGAAGAGCCTTTTATTTCATCTCAAATTATTACTCCCGTCGAGTTCATCGGCAATATAATGAAACTCGCGAACGAGAGGCGCGGAATTTTCAAGAACCAGCACTACATAGACGCGAAGAGAGTTGACCTTACTATTGAGTATCCGCTGTCCGAAATCATTTTCGACTTCTACGACAGGCTTAAATCAATAACAAAAGGCTACGCGTCTTTCGATTACGAACTGAAAGATTACCGCGAATCCGACCTCGTTAAACTCGACATACTCCTTAACGGCGAGCCCGTCGACGCTCTTTCTACGATTATTCACAGGGAGAACGCTTATTACTGGGGCAGGAAACTCTGCGAGAAACTCCGCAAATTAATTCCGAGACACATGTTCGAAGTCGCCATACAGGCGGCAATCGGCACGAAGGTAATCGCCCGCGAATCAATCAGCGCTTTGAGAAAAAACGTTATCGCGAAATGCTACGGCGGCGATATTTCGAGAAAGCGGAAACTGCTCGAGAAACAAAAAGAGGGCAAAAAACGTATGAAACAAGTGGGGTCGGTTGAGATTCCGCAGGAAGCATTTTTAGCAGTTCTATCAATTGAAAAATAAATTTATATAACTATAATGGGATTAAAAGAAAACGTTCCGAATAAATTACCGAGACAACTCAGCAAGGGTAAAAAATCAAAACCAAAAGAATATTTCGACGCTCTCGTTTGGGCGGCGGTAGTCGCGTTTCTTATTAAATTGTTTCTGTTTGAAGCGTATAGAATTCCTACAGGCTCAATGGAAAATACATTGCTTGTCGGCGACTTTCTTCTCGTGACAAAGTTCACTTACGGAGCCACAACCCCGAGAAACATTCCTTTCACGGACGTAAGAATTCCCTATTTCAGACTCCCCGGACTCAAATCTCCGAAACCCGGAGACATTGTAGTTTTTGATTTCCCGGGCGACAGGGACGAGAAACAATCCACGGAAGTTTTAAACTATATTAAAAGATGCGTAGGCGTGCCGGGAGATTCAATACAGGTCGTGAATAAAGTGCTGTACAGGAACGGTCAGGTTTTCCCAAATCCCCCACAGTCCAAGTTCATCGCTCCGCTCCAGCCGCCGGGCATAGCGAATAATAGGGTATTTCCGAAAGGGTCCGGCTGGAATGAGGATAACTACGGACCTGTTAAAATTCCAAGAAAAGGCGACGTTATAAAAATTGACAGTACGAATTTCGAAGGTTGGAAAATGTTCCTTGTAAAAGAAGGCGCGGGCAACGTTGTACTGAATCCCGGCAATGAACTCGTCGTTGACGGAGTAAAGTACCCGAACGGAAACTATATCGCGAAACGCGATTATCTATTCATGATGGGAGATAACAGAAATAACTCTCTCGACAGCCGTTTCTGGGGATTCATGCCGATGGAAAATGTTGTCGGAGAAGCGTTCATGATTTACTGGTCGTGGGATGCGAATATCTCTTTCGCGAACTTCTTTAAACTTCTCGGCTCAATACGCTGGGATAGAATCGGAACGCTCATTAAATAATTTTAACGCTCAAAAGTTTTTATGTAACCGTCGGGAGTTTAATTTTGTGACCGTCGGAGTTTAATTTCGTGACCGTCGGAGCTTGTCCCGAGAACTCGGGAAGTTTCCTCCCGACGGTTTTTTTATTCGCAAAAAATTTATTCATCCCGGACGGAAAGAAATTTGTTTTCTGTTAAAACAGATTCGGCAAGGCTGCTGGCGAAACAAATGTCTTCATCTGCGACTGGGTTGATTGACGCCTGCTCATGTTTCAATTTCCCCGAATACTTAATCCGACAGGTTCCCGTTTCATATCGCAACATACCGATTTTAAACGCTCACACCCAAATAACTGTTTTACAGCACTTTAATTAATTCACGCCTTTTTTTTCTGGCTTTAAGTATTCCTGTTATTTTAGTATTTTTAAGATTACTTATCAATCTCTTGCAATGATTAGCAGCAGAAGAAAACTCATTATAAATATTCGGGACTTTGCAGGCATAATTCTCGGCAGTATAATATTCGGTATTTCCTATTCGTGGTTTCTCATACCCTTTAAAGTTTCGCCGGGCGGCGTCGGCGGCATAGCGCAGGTTATTTATTACTTCGTCGGAATACCCGCCGGCGTGTCTATGCTAATCATTAATATTCCCCTATTCGTTATCGCGTGGTTTTTCCTCGGAAAGCAGTTCGGGTTCAAATCATTTTTCGGAATGTTCATGGGCTCGATATTCATCGATTTGACGAGTCCCGAATTGCTGTACAAGCAGTTCGCGTTTCTCAGGGAGTTTATAAACACGCAGTACTGGGCGTTCACCGACAACATACTTCTCGCTTCGCTCGCGGGCTCCGTACTGCTTGGTCTCGCGCTCGGGATAATATTCAAATTCAAAGGCTCGACGGGCGGAACGGATATTCCCGTCGCTATGCTTAAACAGTACACGGGACTTTCAATAGGTTCGGGATACTGGGTGATAGAAACGCTCATAATATTCTCAATCGGTGTGGCGTTCAGAGATTTGAATTTAATAATCTGGGGATACCTGAACCTGTTCATTACAACTCAGATTGTTGACATCACGGCGGAAGGTCTTCCCTACGTAAAAGGAGCGTACATAATGTCAAAATGCGAAGACGCCATAAGGGAAAGGGTAATAACGGAACTGGACAGGGGCATAACCGTATTCAAGTCTGAAGGTGGATATTCGGGCGAGAAGCAGAATGTTCTTTTCATTGTCGTCAATAGGAGCCAGGTAACGCCCTTGAGAAGAATCGTCAAGGAAGAAGACCCGAACGCGTTCATGATTTTGGTTGACGTAAACGACGTGATGGGAGACGGATTCAAGACAAGAACGATTGATTTTCAGCAGCCTCAATAATATTTATTTCATTGAAAAAATAGGCTTTTTTAGTTAACTTTAAAGTTTATGCGTAATTTTTAGATGTTCGAGGATTTAACAAATAAATTCGATACCGTTCTCAAAAAGATACGAGGACAGGGTAAGATAACGGAAAAGAACGTTGACGAATCTCTTCGCGAGGTCCGGCGCGTGCTTTTCGATGCCGACGTGAATTACAAAGTCGTCTCAAATTTCATAGCGGAGGTTAAGAAAAAATCTCTGGGACAGAATGTAATCAACAGCATCACCCCCGGACAACTGATTGTTAAGATTATTAATGACGAACTCATCGAACTGATGGGTTCCGAAAAAAGCGATTTAAAGTT
>CALGII010000136.1 GCA_937915485.1 uncultured Ignavibacteriota bacterium
GCTCTTCCGATCTAGTAAAGGGAAGAGAATTGGTTGACGGAGGTCTGACAGCGAATATACCGGTGGACGTGGCAAAGCAGTTAGGCGCGGACCTTGTTATCACGGTCAATTCAACGAGTCCATTGAAGAATACGGAAGAGTTGCAGAATCCGATAAACACCGCGGACCAGATTCTGTCCATAACACTCGCGCAATTGAACGCCGAGCAGTTAAAAAATTCGGATTTCATAATCACCCCCGAAATCTTCAATATTAATTCCACTGATTTCAGTTACGCCGATTACATGATTGAGAAAGGAAAACTCGCGGCGGAGGACCAGATAAACGCGATAATAGGCAGAATTGACACATTGGAATCCAATGCCTCGGAAAATTTCAATAATTTTCTTTTCAACGGAGCCGTTACATTCAAGTGCGAGTCGCTACCCGATTCCCTGAAAAACGCAATTATCAGCGAGCAGGAAAATAATTTTGTAAGGTATGTTACAATAGAAAAGAGACTCAGGGATATGTACAAGACGGGTTTTTTTAAAAACGTGCGCGCGAACATATACACGGATAATTCACGGAGCAGAATCGAATACACAGCGGAGAATTACACGAAATTGAACGGGATAAAAATAATATTCAATAAAGGTAACGACGTCAGGTTATTCGACTACAGGATAAAGCGCACGGACAGTCTAAACACGGGCGTGTTTGCATTTTCGCAATTGACAGCAACGGAAAAGATACTACCGGAAATTTCTGACGCGGTGACTACTCTGATTTCGGAGTTTGGCAATAAATCAATATCATACCGCAGTAACAACAAGAGACTCTACGAGTTATACAGCGACCTGCTTGGGAGTCTGAGGGGAAAAGGCTATTCTCTAATCGATATTTCGAAGTTTTATCTTGATGAGAATTCGGGGATACTCGAAATCGAGTTCACCGACGGGAAGATTTCGGATATTAACATTATCGGCAACGACCTGACGAAAAGTTCGCTTATACTCAGCGAGACATACGTTAACACAAGCAAGCCTGTGAGGCTGAAGGACCTAAAGGAAAGCCTCGGAGGAATTTACGGAACGAGTCTTTTCACGCAGACGAGTCTCTCCATTAATTATCAAAAGTCCAAGCCAGTACTTGACATCTATCTTGTTGAAAAAAGCGCAAGGAATCTGTATATCTCATTCAGGGCTGACAACGAGAGGAAATTGCAGGGATACGCTTCGCTCAGAAACGAGAATCTTTTCGGCACCGGCAATGAAATCGGAGGTATAATAAAAGGAGGGCTGAGGGACAGGGAATACAAACTCGAGGTCTTATCGAACAAATTCTTCGGCACACCGCTAACTTACAATTTTTCGGGATATTACAAATTTCAGAATTACTTTGACTATATAGAAACCACCGATGAAGCGGAAAAAACATTAACCAGGCAGCAGACAGGCGAATACAGGAACATAAGATACGGAGGAAGTTTCAAAATCGGTACTCAACTCGAAAAATTCGGCACTCTGTTTACACAGATAACGCTCGAAAATGTATCAAGGACACAATTGCAGGGAAACATACCCCAAATATCCGACCTGAACCTGTTTAAACTTAATGTCGGGGGCAGAATCGACACAGAAGACAAATCCCCATTCGCGAATTCGGGAACGGTACTGAATTATAATTATGAATCATCGAGGAACAGTCTTTCAGGGGGTGTGACATTCACAAAATTCTATTTTGATATAACGCACAGCATACCTGTTGCTTCGTCGCACATATTAAAGCCGAAGTTCATATTCGGTTTCGCGGATAAAACAACGCCCGATTTTGAATTATTTTCACTCGGCGGCGAAAATTCATTTTACGGCATGGTAGAAGACCAGTTAATGGGAAGACAAATTTTACTCGCGTCAATGGAGTACAGATACAAACTTCCCGTGCAGATATTCTTTGACACGTATTTTTCTTTCCGCTATGACATTGGAAGGATATGGGAAAATTCAGACGACATCAGATTCAAGGATCTAAGACACGGTCTCGGACTGGCGGCGATGTTCAATACGCCCATAGGCAAAGCGAGTTTCTCGGCGGGGAAGACATTTTTATTGACCAATGGATTTTCAAAGGGAAGCATTATCTGGGGACAGTACACATTTTACTTCTCCATCGGTTACGATATATAGAACATTGGGATTTTTTTTACGTATTTAAATAAAGGGAATTTTGAGATTTATAAACAAATACAGCGATTATACACTGAGGTTTTTCATTGTATTGATAACCGTTTATTGTCTTATCGCGGGCGGTATTCCGGTCTTTTATTCCCTATTCACGAACAGACTGACGATAGACGACTGTGTCAAGACAAACGTTAGTGTTGATTCGAAATCGATAATCGAAGTCCAGCAGGTACTGAAGGACGGCGCCGCAGAAAGAGCAGGGATTCTTGAAGGAGACAGAATTGTCGCCGTGAACGGCATAGAGGTCAACGACCTTACAGAATTTCAGAACATACTCAGCAATATCACTCCCGGTAATGATGCTGTATATCTAATATTGCGAGGCGGCATACCGATGGAAATTTCGGTCAGCGTTCACAGGTATTTCCATCTAATATTCTACATCTTCGTTGCATTTGGTTTCGGTTTCCTGTTCAACGGGTTTTTCGTGGGGATTTCAAAGCCGAAGGAACTGACCTCACAGATATTTTTCCTTCTTTCAGCCGCGGCTTCGCAAGGTTTTCTTTCGTACGGAGGTGTCTGGTATTATGTGGGAAAGATTGAGTATCTGATGGTGAGTTACTTTGTCGCGAGCATATTCATCTATCCCCTGCTGTTCCATTTTTTCTCGGTTTATCCGCTTTACTATGACATTCGGAAGAGAAAGTTTAAAATATTTATAGTTTACCTTGCGGCAGTGCTTATAAATTTGCCCGCGTTCTTCATAGATGTATACATCCATCTGGCGAATATGCGTATTGTTGACTTGTTGTTCACCTATTACCCGCTACTTTTCATCGCTGCCAGCATAGCCCTTTTCCTGAAATCCTACAATAAGATTCAGGATAAAGAGGAGAAGAAGCCGCTCAGGATACTGCTTATAGGAGTTTTCATAGGATTCCTCGGGCTCATATATTATTATGCAATATTTCCGTTATTGCTTACGAAATTCAGCATGAATCCGATATCGAGGATACCAATCGTACTCGTTTTGGGGATTCCTCTATCATTCGGCTACTCAATCTACAAGTATAAAATTCTCGATACGGAGTTTTTCGTTAAACGGGGAATAGTGTTCGGAATCGTTACAGCGGTTACGATTTCCGGATACATGGTATTAATTACGATGATTGACAACCTGTTCGATTCCTACAACCTGAAGAACAAGCAGTTGATAACTGTTTTGATTATCGTCCTCGTAATATTCTCGTTCAGTTACGTTACCAAACTAATAAAAGTATTCGTCGACAAGAAGTTCTACAGGGCAAGGTATAATTACAGAAAATCTCTTCTGGATTTTTCGAATGAACTTCCTTTGCTGAACAGCATAAACGAGGTATGCACAAAACTATGCGGAATGCTTAAGCAGAACATGGGCATTGAAAACGCCGAACTGCTTTTAACCGACAGCAAATACAGGTATCAGAACACATCGCCCGACATAGCCATCAGAAATTCTCTGTTTCTGAAACTGATTTTTAATAAATCATACGAGCCCAGATATCTGCAGGAACAAGTTCTTCGGGAGATATCCGTTCCGAAAGAGCAGATTGACGCAATTAAAAAGAGCGGTTACGTCCTCGCCGTACCGATAACGGTAAAAAACGAACTTGCGGGCGCTCTTTTGATGGGAAGCAAGCCGGAGAATACACCCTATTCCGACGAGGACAGCGATTTGCTGAAGACCATATGCTCGAATATTTCAATCGCGATTGAAAATTCGAGATTGCGTGAAGAGGAATACAAGAAGAACCTAATAGAAGAGGAACTAAAGATTGCAAAGAACATACAGGAAGGACTTCTGCCTGTGAATTCATTCAAGTTCGATAATATGGAAATATCATGTCTTTCAAAACCGGCGCGGATAATCGGCGGAGATTTCTATGACGTAATACAAATAGACGAAGCAAATATACTCGTAGTAATCGCGGATGTATCGGGCAAGGGTCTTCCCGCAGCACTTTACATGGCTAAGGTTCAGGCGCTAATAAGATTCGCATCCAAGATATTCAAGAGTCCCCGGGACATAATGATAGAAGTTAACAAGCAGGTTTTCGACAGATTCGAAAAAAGGTCATTCGTGACTGTATCGCTCGGGCTGTTCAATCTGAATACACGGAAAGTAAAATTCATCCGTGCGGGTCATAATCCCGCGATATTCGCGAGAAACGGCAGCATCGAACTGCTTAACACGAGAGGAATCGGTCTCGGACTGGATAAGGACGAACTTTTCAAGAAATCGCTTGACGAGTATGAAATTGAATTCGGGAAAGACAATATGCTTTTCTTTTACACTGACGGCTTGAATGAAGCGATGAACAAGGAAAGAGAGGAATTCGGCATGGAAAGGCTCATCAACATACTCAAACAGCACAAAAAGATGACGCCTTCAGAATTAAGCAGTAATCTGATAAATGAAGTTGACGCATTTTCGGAAAATGCCGAACAGCACGACGACATAACTTTAGTGGTTGTAAAAACGTATTAATATTAAGATGAAGTTTTTAGATAAAATACAGGAAAGCAACTTGAGATTCTTCGTGGTATTCTTCTCATTGCTATGCCTTATTTTGAATGTCGTGGCGTTCGAGAACAACTTCTTCTCCCGCAGGATGACAACGGACGATTGTCTCTGGATACCGAAAGGCGACTCACTTAGCCGCGAGAGCACACTGCTGATAACGCAGATAATACCCGGAGGCGTAGCAGACCAGGCCGGGCTGAAAGACGGCGACCTCCTCGTCGCGATAAACGGACGCACGTTCAGCAACACGGTTTCCGCAATGGACCTGCTGAACCAGTACAGCAATCAGTTCATAACTTACACGGTAATTCGCGGCGGGGTAATGATTGATGTTGATATCTGGGTATATAAGTTTGTAAGCATAAGTTTTCTGATTTTCTGGGTAGTAGGTCTGGCGTTTCTTTTCGTCGGCACTCTTGTCGGTTATTCAAAGCCAAAAGAACTCACATCAAGACTCTTTTTCTTCCTGTCCTGCTCGGCAGCTACGGGGTTAGTACTGTATTCGGGCATTAATCCTGCCGGCGCAGTAAGGATTGACAACCTCGACAGCGTTTCAACTTTTCTCTATGTTCTGATGAACAGGGTTTACGCATTCGCGATGGTACTTATTCCCCCTTTGTATGTTCATTTCTTCATGACATATCCGATAAAATATGATTTCAAAAGGAGGAGAGCATTCCTTCTCGTTATCTATGCTCTGGTTTTGGCACCTCTGATTGCGGTATTTATCGTTGGCGCGAAGTTACAGGGAATATTGTCATTTTATCTTGTTAAAGTAATTCCAGTGCTTTATTTCGTAATAGGCACCGTGCTTTTCCAACGGTCCAAGAGAAAAATTACCGACCCGGGACTTCTTAAATCGCTGTCAATCATAAGCAGGGGATTTTTATTAGGCGGCATCGGCATAACATATTACCTGGTTTTTTCTTTCGTGAACAAGGATCCGTATTTTTTAATTAATCCGCTTTACCTTCTGCCGAACGCTCTGGTGCTGGCAATACCGATATCTTTCGGATTCTCGATAATTAAATACAGGATTCTCGATACCGAGTTCATAGTGAAGAAGAGCATAGTATTCGGCATTGTAACGCTTATCATTATTACGGTTTACCTCGTACTCGTTTACCTGATGAATTCTTACTTCAAGGAAATTTTCAAGGGCAGCAATCAACTTCTCATAATCACTTTCATTATCTTTTTCACCTTCTCATTCGATTATGTGAATAAGTTCGCGAAAGATTTCGTTGACAGGCAGTTTTACAGGGAAAGATACAATTACAGGAAAGCCCTTTTAAATTTCACAAAAGAGACGTCATACATAAACGACATTACCGACCTTATATCGAACATCAAGGATTTTCTTCGCGATACAGTAGGCATTACGGAATTCAACCTGCGCGTGTTCAATGTAAAATACATCAAGGCGCTCGACCTAAGCCAGGACAAGAAAATCGACGTTGTTCTGAAAATGATTATTATGGACGGAACGGAGCCTGTACTTGTCAACGCTTTAAAGGTTAACGAATTGGGATTATCGGAAGACGAGATTACGCTGCTTAAAGAAAGGAACATAAAACTTCTGATTCCGATATATCTGAAGAACGAACTTCTCGGCACGCTGACTTTCGGTGATAAAAAATCCGGGAAAGCATTCTCCGACGAGGATATCGACTTATTGAAATCATTCGCGTCCCAGAGCGCAATCAGTCTCGAGAACTCAAGACTGCTCAAGGAGCAGGCGGATAAACAGCGTTACGAAGAGGAAGTAAACATCGCCGCGAGAATACAAAGCAGCCTGCTTCCCAAGACCTGCGAGATACATCCGCGTCTTGAGATATGCGGATTCGCCCAGCCCGCGGAAAACATAGGCGGCGATTTTTTTGATATTATAAGGATGAGCGAGAATAAAATTCTCGTCGCGATAGCCGACGTATCCGACAAGGGAATCCCTGCCGCGCTTTATATGTCTCAGGTACAGGCGATGATACAGTTTGCATCAAGCATATTCGAATCACCGAAAAACATACTGGTCGAGATAAACAAGCAGATATTCGAGCAGATGGACAAGTATTCTTTCGTTACCGTTCTGATTACCTTGTTTGACCTTGATACATACAAAGTAAAAACGGCGAGGGCGGGACATTCCCCTCTTTTACAGATAAGGAATAACAATGTAAACAGAATTTATCCAAAAGGAATCGGAGTCGGGCTCGAAAAAAACGAGATATTTGCGGCGAATATCGAAGAGACAGAGTCGGAACTAATAAAAGACGACCTATACTTCATGTATTCGGACGGGCTGTCGGAAGCGATGAATGATAAAAAAGATTTGTATTCGCCTGAAAGGCTCGAGCAGAAATTACTTGAGTTCAAAGATTCCGACACGGAAACGATAAAGAGCAATATTCTTTCGGATGTTGACGACTTCAGAAACATCACGCCGATAAACGACGATATCACGTTTGTCGCTATAAAGGTAAAGTGATATTTCACGCAAGCGATATCTAAAAATCCGGCATGAATTAAAACTCAATCTTTTTTAAGTTAATCGAAAATTTTCCTATAGACGTGGC
>CALGII010000137.1 GCA_937915485.1 uncultured Ignavibacteriota bacterium
TTCGCGGGAATATACATCGCTTCTCAGAAATTTTATAAAATCGACTACGAGTACAGCAAAATCGTAATCCTGATTATTCTGATGGTGATTTCTTACGCCGCATACCTGATTATCAGACCGTATGATTTATTGTACGTTAAAATATTATTTTTCATCGCCCTTACCGGCTCGATTTTTATATTCAAAATCATTAATCCGAAAACTATTAGACGGTTCACGAAATGAAATTTCTGATATCGATATTGTTTCTTGTTTTATCTCTCTGCGCATCGGCTCAGGTTAAACAGGGAAGGTTCTCATCCGGCGAGGAAACGCTGATTTCGGATTTGAAATACATTATCGAAGGAAAGAATCTGGCGCTTATTACTAATAAAACGGCGGTTGACCGCGGCGGTAAACACATTATCGAAATTCTGACGGAAAATAATTTTAATCTGAAAAAAATATTCACTCCCGAACACGGATTTTCGGCGGATGATATTTATAAAGGCTCTGATACAGAAATCCCGGTTATCCCGCTTTACGGAAAGAAGAATTCATTTTCGCGGAATGACGTCGAAGACATTGACGTGATTATTTACGACATTCAGGAACTCGGAGCGAGGTTCTATACATACACTTCGACGCTTTATCTCACGATGAAAGACGCTGCGGATTTCGGCAAGACGTATATAGTCTGCGACAGGCCTTCGGTTGCCAACCTGAACTACGCGGGAGGTTTCCTTCTTGATGAAAAGTTTTCGTCATTTGTCGGCAGGATTCCGACTCCCGCAGTTTTCGGATTGACAATCGGTGAACTTGCAAATTTTCTTAACGGGGAATACATAAAAAGTTCTCAACTCTTCGTTGCGGCTATGAAAGGTTACGGAAGAAACACGAAGTATGAAGATGTTATGTCCGGCTGGGTCAATCCCTCTCCGAGCATCCTGTCCCTCGCATCCGCGAGAAATTATCCTGCGCTCTGCTTTCTTGAGGGGACGAATATTTCCGAAGGAAGGGGAACCGATACGCCTTTCATAGTTTTCGGCGCTCCGTTCGTCGACTCCAAATCTCTGCTTGGAGAACTTGACAAATTCGGATTGACCGGAGTCGAATTCACTGAGACTGAATTCGTGCCTCTGCAGGAAAAACTACCGTCATATACGGCGTTGAAATTCAATGGCGTGAAGTGTTTCGGGCTGAAGATGAAAGTTACTGATATAAATAATTTCAAACCATTTGATGTGTCCGTCGCGATTCTGCTTTCATTGAAAAAAACCGCGCCTGAGTTCGCCTGGGATAAAGGAAAATTCATAGATAAACTTGCGGGAACCGACCTTCTGAGGAAAATGATAAATGATGGATATTCTTACGAAGAGATTTTAAAAAGAGCAGGGGAAGATGTAACCGAATTCACAAGATTATCGTCACGTTATCTGCTTTACTGAATGAAACTCTTTCTTCTAATATTTCTCCCGCTGTTATTATTTGCATCCTGCAAACTTGAAAAACCGCGGGACACGAATACACAAAATAAACCCGATACAAATAGCACGGAGAAGTCAGACAATGAATCACTTTTCACAATAATCGCTGTCGGCGACATAATGATGGGAACTACTTACCCCTCTAAAGACCTGCCGCCGAATGACGGAGAGACTTTGCTTGATGGAGTTTCGGAAATTCTCGGCGATGCTGATTTGACAATCGGGAATCTCGAAGGACCGTTTCTTGACGCGGGCGGTACGCCGAAAAAGTGCAGGGACTCTTCATCAAGATGTTATTCGTTCCGCGTGCCCGAGCGTTATGCGGAATATCTGAGCGATGCGGGATTTGATTTCCTGAATCTCGCAAACAACCACGCGGGAGATATGGGTGATGAAGGCAGGAATAAAACATACGACGTTCTGGACGAAAATGAAATTCTGTACGCGGGCACGAATGATTATCCCTACGTCATTGCGGACGTCAGGGGAATAAAAGTCGGAATAACGGGTTTTTCACCGAACAGGCTGACGAACGATATTAATGATTTGGATTATGCCGCTGAACTCGTGTCTGAAATAAAATCCAAATGCGATTTTCTCATTGTTACCTTTCACGGCGGCGCTGAAGGAGCGGGAGCGCAGCGCGTTCCCCGCAGGAAAGAAATGTTTCTCGGCGAGAACAGGGGCGACGTTTATGAATTTGCACATACCGTGATTGACGCGGGAGCCGACGCGGTATTCGGTCACGGACCGCACGTGACGCGGGGAGTCGAGATTTATAAAAAGAAGTTCATCGCTTACAGCCTCGGAAATTTCTGCACTTACGGCAAGTTCAGTCTTGCGGGACCGCAGGGCGTGGCGCCGATAATAAAAGTTTTCATTGACAGAAACGGAAATTTCAAGAAGGCGGAAGTAACATCAATTAAGCAGGTCCGAAGAGGGTTTCCTGTCATAGACGAAAACGGCACGGCGTACTCAATACTTAAAAGACTGAGCGCTCAGGATTTTCCCGAAAGTCCCGCTGAATTCACGGAGAACGGATTGGTTAGATAGAATATTTTTTTACTTGACAAACCTAATTAAATATGCCATATTGAATTATGGACAAAAAATTAACCAAAAAGCAGAAGAAAATTCTTGAGTTCATCTCAAAATTCGTCGAGGAAAACTCTTACCCTCCGACTTTGAAGGAAATTGCCGCTAAGTTTAAACTTACTATCGGCACGATTCAGGACCACGTTTTCGCTATACAGAGAAAAGGCTATCTGGAGAAGAAGCCCGACACTGCGCGTGGATTCAAGGTGATAAAATCCAGTTCAGGCGACCAGATCAAAGCAAAAGCGGACGTGAATTACATTCCTCTTTACGGAAATGTCGCGGCTGGCGAGCCGATTTTCGCGAACGATAACATACAGGGATACGTCGCGATGGAAAAAAGTCCTCGGGGACATAACATACATTTCGCGCTTAAGGTTAAGGGAGACAGCATGACGGATGCAGGGATTTATGACGGAGATATAGTAATCGTGAGAAAACAGGACGCGGCAGAGGACGGTGAAATTGTTATCGCCTTGCTTGACGACGAAGCAACCGTCAAGACGCTTCGCAACAGCAAGATAAAAGCGTATCTCGAGGCGGCGAATCCGAAATATAAATCAATCGTAAACAGACCGTTTTCCGTAATCGGAAAGGTTATTGAACTTCGCAGGCAGTACATGAACGCCTGATTTAAAAGTAAATCGTGATTATGAGAACCGCTCTTATCCTGATAACGTTTGCCATTCTGTTCATTTCCGGCTGTTCGAAAGAAGACAGGGGAGTCGGACCCGTGAAGGAACTGAAATTATACGAAATCGATAATAGCATCGTGGCGGAAGGGAAAATCTTATTTGAAAACAAGTGCTCAACCTGCCACAGACTTGATGTTAAACTCGTAGGAACACCTCTGCGCGGAATAACCCGCAGAAGGACACCCGAGTGGATCATGAATATGATGCTGAATCCCGATGGTATGATTAAAGAGAACAAGGCTGCTAAGGAATTATTCGAAAAAACAGGCGTTAGAATGTCGCCCCAGAATCTCGATGAGATACAGGCGAGAAAAATTCTCGAATACCTGAGAACCGAGAATTAAAACCCGATTGTATTACTTTAACAAAACGCATTTTGACGTGAATACTTTTTTCCCCGCCTTCATCTTAATGAAATAAATCCCGCTCGGATACTTGCTCCCATCAAAATCTACGGAATATGTTCCGGTCTCATAAACCCTGTTCGCTAGAGTTTCCAGAATCCTTCCCGTGATATCAAATACCTTAATGCTTACAAGCGAACCCGTTTTGCCTGCATTATCGAAAGTTTCTTTTCCGACATCGAACCTTATTTTCGTAACGGGATTGAACGGATTCGGCTGATTCTGATAAAGCCTGCTTGTAATCGGTAGTACCCCTGTTTCGGTAATACCTACTTGATTGAGTGAGATACTAATGCTGTTGAATCCCGGCGGCAGATACACATCTCTGACGATTATTCCTGTAGAGTCCGCGTTTCCCGCGTAATTAAGTGCGCCGTTTAGATGAACGAAATACGGTGTATTCTTCTTCAGGTCAAAACAAAATAGTTTTACGATTCTGCCGCCCGTTACATTCGCTGCGAAGAGGCTTGCCGCTGCGGTATCACCTTTGGAATTGAAGAGAAATAATGAATTGACGTAATCGCATCCGAGAGTGCTTTCGTTAGAAATGCGGACTGCCGTTTCCGGCTGGGGCATTCCGATGTCGTTTACGTGCAATGTATGAATCATATTTACGGTATCTGATGTCAATTTTGGAATGACCTCGATTCTCCATTTTCCCGCGGTCGAATATACCGTATCGGGATTCCCGCTCGTTGGATAATTTGCGCCGTTGACCCAGTACTCGTACCCTGACCCGCCGATTCGTTTTATCTTTGTCGAATCTGGATATACATTGTTAACCGCGATATATGATGATGCGGTAGAATAAACGCACTGCTTGCCGCTGAACGTTTCAATATGACCCGGCACCTGAACATTTATAATGTCTCCTGATATTTGTGGCTGGTTCGCGAAATGAGCGAGCCATCTTACTTCCCGAAGGTTCTGATTTAAACCTGTCTGAAGTATTAGGTTGTCAAGCAAGACGAATGTCTTTGGCTTTATGTAAACAATTTTCCTGATATATCTTTTTACTTTCTGCGGATTGTATGACATTGTCGCGTCCGAGTTCGAGTAAACGTACGCGCTGTCGGGCGCATACACTGTCCAACGACCTCTTTGAAACTGTGTCTCAAAAATATTTCCGTAATTCATCAGCGGGTTTGAATAAATCTGTCCTCCATCGTTAGAGACGGGTTCGCCTCCGTAATAAAACTGCTCCGTTGAATCGTAAACAGTCACTACGTTGTGCGCTGCCGTTCTTGTGTAGTAATTCTTGAAATGCGCTGAGCCGTAATAGTCATAGTAACCCGCGTCGATTAGTAGCGGTTTCCTGTAGTAAATCGAAAACGTATTGTTGTCCCTGTGTTCGTGCGAGGCGCGCTTGCTGTGCGAATTAAAATGCCAGTACTGCACGGCGTTCGAATCGTTTGTGGAACTGCTCACGAGGAGCCCTACACGGTCTGCAAACCAGTTCAGCGGCATCACGGGCTTTACGACCGCGGGAGCGCTGAAATCCTTGAAACAAAGAATGTTGAAATACGTGTACGTGCTTGTCAGATATTTGGGTTTTGAGTACTCCTGAGCAAGCCATCTGCTTCTCTGGTCCTGATAAACGGCGGCGTGTCTGTATATGGAGTTTGTTCCCGTGACGAATGTTTCGCCGTCGCCCTGATGAATCGTGACGTTGTCGGGTCTGACAAGGTAATAATATTGGTTAATCGAATTGCTTATCCAGCCGTAGTCATTGTAAAAATTCTTGTCCGTGCCGTTGAGAAAATTATCGAAGAGCGTGAATTGGTCCGGAAGCCCCCATACGCTGTAAGCCGCGCCCCAGTTCCATCCGCCCGTATTGGAGCGGTAATAACCGTAAACGGGCATGAATCCGTTAATCCATTTGTCGTATATTATGCTGTACCAGAGGTTCAGTGAATCCGCTTGTGAGCCGGAGCCGATTTCGTTATTTATTGCGATGATATTCTGAAGCGTAAGGACGCAGTTCCACGCGTTGTGGCTTGATACATAACTGTTCCCCGCGCTCGTTGTAATGAATGAATTTACGAATTTCCTGTTCAGTTTATAAAGCGTTGCAGCGAACTGCCGGCGAAGCGAAGAATCGATGTCATTCCTGCACCAGTCAAATACCGAACTGCCGAAAATCCCGAAATATCTGAGCATCGTCTCAAGATTGTCTCCAGTATATCCGTTATATGCCATTGTATCCACTGACGCTACGAACTTTCTTATTATGAATCGCGTGCGCTTTAATTGCAGCGGGTCGTGGTTTAGTTTATATATGAACGCTGTAAACATTCCCGTATAGCACATGTCGTCCCTGTAGGCTCCTTCATCGGTCGTGAAATATCTGAAAATGTAATTCCACTGCGTTGAATCGCTGCCCACGAGATAGAAATCCGGCACATTGTACCACCACCCGAAGTAGTTGCTGACGAATTGATTGTAAAAGGAACTGACAGGCGCGACGGATTTGTTCGAATCGAGAAAATTAAACCTTGACTGCGGCACGTATAATCTCGGATGCTGTGAATTTATGACCGGATATGTCTGGGCGCTGTTTGCGGTAACTATAAAAAATAACAATATTAGATTCAGAATTCTTATCATCGGGGAAAAACACAAAACAATTTATGAAAAATCGGCGATTAATTCGATTGAATAATAAAAAAAATAAGTCTTGATAATTGATAAAAACAAATTTAATTTGCTGTGTACCTCAACTTTTCACGATAAATGGATCATGTTCTCTTTTTGTGCAGAAAAAATTTGCATTTCGGAAATCAAAATTTAATTTTGGCTTTATATCTTTTTATAAATTTGCAGTATAATATTTTTCATTAGTTCATAAAAAATTTTTTCAAACTTAAACTTAGGGGTAAAGATGAGAAAAATCCATCTACTTGTTGTTATTTTTGTTCTCGCCTTTAGTACCGTTCTGCAGGCTCAAAGCGTCAAACTGACAGGATCGGTAGTAAATTCGGAAACCCTTGAAGCAATATCCAACGCGACTGTCGAGTTGGTACCGGGGCAGTATAAGGCTGTTACGGATTCAAAGGGCGTTTTTGAAATTAAAGGTATAAGTCCCGCGACATATACACTTATCGTAAATTACATCGGATTCGAGAAATTCTCGGCTCTTGTGGATATCAAATCCGATATGAATTACGAAGTTGTTATGAAAAGCGGGGGCTTGTCGACTGAAGTAATTGAAATTAACCGCGCTATCGACAGAGAAACACCCGTAGCGTTTACGGACATCGATCAAAACACGATTGATAAGAGGATGCAGGGTCAGGATGCTCCGCTCCTTCTCAGAAACGTACCGGGATTTTACGCTTACTCTACCGACGGCGTCGGTAACGGCGAAGGCAAGTTGTTAATCAGAGGTTTTAATCAGAATTACGTGCAGGTTCTGATTAACGGAATACCGACAAACGATCCCGAATCGAATTCTGTTTACTGGTCGAACTGGGGTTCCGTATCGGCTAACGCACAGTCAATACAGATACAGAGAGGCGCGGGCTCATCATTGTACGGCTCGGGTTCTTTCGGAGGTTCTTTTAATATTCTGACCGAAACGCCCGGACTCAACAGGTTCATAGGTCTTAAAGGCAATATCGGCGATCCGAAAAACACGATGTACGGCATTACTGTAGGGACCGGGCTTCTCGGAAAGTTCTCCGGTACGCTGAACGTCGAAAGAAAAATCGGCGAAGGTTCGAGAACCAGCGGACGGTATGAAGGTTTGAATTATTACCTGTCGGCGGCGTTTCTGCCTGCGGCGAATCAGACTTTCAAACTCGTCCTGCACGGCGCGCCTCAGTCTCACGGATACTCGTACAGCAACGACGTCGGATATTTTAAGAAATTCGGATATGTGGCGAATTCGGCGCCGCTGGTTTCGAGAGATGTCGCGAATCTTTGGGACGCGGTTCATAATGCACAGCCTGAGTTTACATCTCAATATAGAAGCATATCGGACGGTGTGAGGGAATTAGCGGACGATAATTTTGTGAACCTATCTCACAACATGTTCCATAAACCTCAGGTCGAACTTCACTGGACTTATAACCTTAAAGACAACTCGACAATCCGCGCAACGGGATTCTGGAGCGCCGGAAGAGGCGGCGGCTCGAGCATTAATTCCGCAGGTACTGTCTGGGGTTATAAAAACGGCAGAGGAGTAAACGGAATCAGAGTCGATACACTTACGACAAACTACTACGGTTCCGAAGGTTATATAAACAGTTTCGGAGTCTTTGATACAATCTACACGAAAAACGCTTATCAGAGAAACAGTTATTCGATTCATAACCAATCGGGAATTCTTGCAAGTTATGAAAAGAGTTTCGGCAAGACTTTCCGTCTGACGGGAGGAGCGGAATTCAGGTACTGGACAGCCGACCACCCGGGTTACTTCACAAATCTATTTGGGAAGAACAGCGTGACTCAAAGATACGCTTACAGGGATACTGCAGGCAGGGTTACGGGCGCTACGTTCAACAGGGCTGTGTATCAAGGTGATATAAACGGACCTGACTATGACTGGGGATTCGATGTCTTCGGATGGAAATCCGACAACGACCCGACCTACAACAAGCAATACAGGAATTACAACGGTGAAACACCTCAGTTAACGGTATTCACTCAGGGTAACTGGATTTACAAAAACCTAAATATTATGGGCTCGCTCCAGTATGTTTGGTATCAGTACAAACTTACTGAAAATATGCCGAGCGAAAACGCTATCGGACAAAGACTCACTCTCGAACAGGCAAGCACGATGAATCTGCAGAATGAAGGTCCTGTCGGAGATAAATTCTATATGAAGAGCACCGATAACAGATGGTATGAATTCGACCTCGTGAGAGCAGACCGTTCAAGGGGATTCCTGCAGCCGAAGGTTGGATTCAACTTCAACGCGACTCCGAATTTCAATATTTTCGGTAACTTCGCGCACGTTGAAAGATTCGCGGACCTCGGAGTTTATTACAATCAGGGACGCATAAACACGGATGCGGAAGATGAAAAATCGAATCAGTTCGAACTTGGTGTCGGATGGAATTCCGAACTCCTGACCACTAAACTGAACGGCTATTACATGCTCTGGGACAACAAAGCAGCGAGCATTCAGGACCAGTCAATGGCGGGACAGCCCGGGTATGACAGAAACGGTTTCAGAACTGAACTCATAGGTACATCAAGACACATGGGTGTTGAATTTGAAATCGGATATTCTTTGAATAAACTTTTACCGGTGAAAGGATTCGGAGTGAGAGGTTCATTGACTTTCATGGATAATACCTGGCAAACGGTTCTTAGCAGCGTATTAACCGACCCGATTTCAGGAAAAAGAAGACCTTTCAATACAAGCGCTTTGAACCAGGACGGAAACGTAGATACTTTATTCTTCGATGAACTCGAAGGCACTCCGGTTGCCAGCGGCCCGCAATTCATGTCAAGCCTAAGCCTTACTTACGACCATCAGGGATTCTTTGGTTCCGTGGATATGAGTTTCTTCGCAAGAGACTATATACTCGACGGAGGCAGTTACATGGCTGTTAAAGGAGACTGGGTTGGAACCGATTACAAGAATCGTGAATTATTCCAGAGCGAATTCGACGACCAACTGCCGACAAGGTTCCTGTTCGACGCGAACTTCGGTTACAATTTTAACTTCGGGAAAAAATTGCCTCTGAAAGGAACCGTAGTGTTCCAGGTTCTGAATATATTCGATACGGAATATTTCGCGTCCGCGGACAGATACGGAGTCATTCCGGGAATGAAGCGTTCATTCAGAGCGAATATTTCTCTCGGCTGGTAATCCATATTTTTTATCCACTCAAAAGCGGGGCATAACCCCGCTTTTTTTATATGAGAGATAATTCTGGAATACCTCAAGAATAAATCCCGATGTCTTCCGTACCCGAGAGTCTTCCCGTTCTGTGGGGGACTCTCGTTACTATCATAAAAGAGCAGAGTCCGCCTCGTACCCGAGAGTCTCCCCGTTCTGTGGGGGACTCTCGGACCTCTTAAACAGCACCAATGAGTAAATTGATAAATGAATTGTTTTTAATTAATATATCCAATGAACAGCCAACAAAAGGAGGAAGGCGAAATTATCCCTTAATATAAGTATGTCAACAAGAACAACAAAAAATAAATCAGCAGCATTTTATTTCTTCACAATTACCTGCTTTCGATGGCTGCATTTATTCGAAATTACGAATTTTTACGAGGAAATATTTACATGGTTTGAATTATTAAAAAACTACAAAACACATATTGTCGCGTATGTAATCATGCCGAATCATTTACATGTCGTAGTTTATTTTGACAATGATTGTACCTCGATAAATAAGGTTATATCTAATGGAAAAAGATTCATGGCGTATGAAATTGTGAAAAGGTTATCTGATATGAAAAAAGAGAACCTTCTATATTTTCTTGAAAAAAATGTGAATGAGAGGGAACGTTTGACGGGTAAGATTCATCAAGTTTTTGAGCCATCTTTTGATTTGAAGGAGTTGTTTAGCGAAAAATTTATTTTTCAAAAAATCCAATACTTGCATTTGAATCCGGTAAGAAAAAAATGGCGTCTATGCGATACATTTCTGGATTATAAATATTCGAGTGCGAGATTTTACGAGGGGTTATTCTATTCCGGTTATCCGGTTTCACATTATCTTGATTTCATAAAATAATAAAGAGCAGAGTCCAACCCGTACCCGAGAGTCTTCCCGTTCTGTGGGGGACTCTCGTTACTATCATAAAAGAGCAGAGTCCTGATTCTTATATAATAAGAATCAGAGACTCTCTGAAACAGGAAATATTTTATTAAAAGGGATTAAAAGGAATTTTTTCATTCGAAATATGTTTAATTCGATATATAAATAGAATAGATTAT
>CALGII010000138.1 GCA_937915485.1 uncultured Ignavibacteriota bacterium
TCATTATTATAGACAGAAGTATTGCAAAACCAAGCGAAGCGAAAGTTTCATCCTGTGTTTTATTCAATCTACCCCAGGTAAGCATTACAGACGGGTCAATGGGATCTTTCTTCAAGGCATCAATAATGTCGTTGACTATCAGACCGTTGCTTCTGCCAAGGTTGTTCGCCGTAATTGTAATCGAAGTTCTCCTATTGTATCTTTCAAGCATGTTCGGACCCGCGCTTCTTTGAACATTCGCGAACTGGCTTAACTGAACGCGTCCGCCTGTTTTGTTCAGGAACTGAATTTCTCTCAGGTCGTCCGGATTCTTTCTGTCAAAAGCGTCAAAATTAATGCGTATGTCATAATCGATACCGTTTTCTCTGTATTTAGAATCGTGGTTTCCCGACAATGCGTTCTGGATTGTACCTCCGACTATTGCGGTCGTCAGTCCGAAATCCGACATCTTTTCATTGTCCAAATCTATACTTAGTTCGGGATTTCCGCTGATATCGACGGAAATCTTCGAGTCGATAGCCCCGGGTGTATTGTCAATAATATTCTTAACTTTCTCACTTTCTTTGAAAAGGACATCGTAATTATCACCCAGCAGTATTATCTCTACTGCAGCGCTTGATAAATCAACGATTCCAATCAATGTGGTAGTCAGTTTCACCCCCGGGTATTTTTCGGATATCTCATTTCGCAGGTTCTCCATGTATTTTTCCGTAGGAATGTCAATTTGCTCTTTTCCATCCTTCAGTTGTATCGTTAATTCCGATTCATTTTCAAGACCGAAACCCGAACCGCCCAATCCCTGTTTAGGACCGCCGACATTAGCAAATACGTATTTCACTTCGGGTCTGCTCAAAATTCTCTGTTCGATATTCTGCATAATCAGGTTATTCTGCTGTACGGTTGTATTTTTCGAAAATTCAAATGTCATGCGGAATTTACCCTGGTCTCCCGAAGCCATAAGTTCCTGACCGAGAATACCCATTTTCATAATCATTACTGTAGCGGCAAACAACGCGATTAGAATACCGAAGACGACTGTTTTATGCGAAAGAGCCCAATCGAGCGCTTTACCGTAAAAATCCGCGCCCCGCTGCAAAAGCCTTTCAAACTTCGCGAGCAGTCTGTGAACGGGATTCGCCAAATCTTTCTTTTCGTCAATTTTTGCAAATCTTGAGGATAGAAATACGGTAAGCGTGAGGCTCGAGAACAGCGACATTAAAGTTGTAAACGCTACGGTAAGCGCGAATTGTCTCATTACTTCGGATACTATGCTTTGCATGAAAGTCAGCGGAAGAAACACGACAACAATAACGATTGTAATCGTTACTGCCGCGAAAGTTATTTCTTTGATCCCTTCGTATGTTGCTGTTATCTTGTCCTTGCCCATTTCCATGTGCCGTTGAATATTCTCAAGTACTACAATGGAATCATCAACGAGAATACCGATAACGAGAGTCATCGCCAGAAGCGTCATCAGGTTCAGAGAATAGTTCATCACGTTCATCATTATAAAAGCCGATATGAGCGATATTGGTATTGATATGACTACAATAATTGAGTTTCTAATATTATGCATGAAAACATACATAATAAAAGCGACGAGAAGGACAGCCAGTATCAAATCAAAAATAACGGAATTTACGGATTTGTTCGTTACGACGCTGTCGTCGCCTATAATCGTGAATTTAAGATTGCTTTCTTTATTTTCTGATTCAATAATTTTTAGTGATTCTGTGACTTTATCGCTGATGTCAACTGTATTTCCGTCGGGTGATTTTTTTATTAAAACAGCCATTCCGTTCTCACCGTTATACCGCGCGATGGAAGTCAATTCCACTATACCGTCTTTAACCTCGGCGACGTCGTTGACTCGTACCGGAGTACCCGACGGCGGTCCGAAAACAACGAGGTTTCTTAAATCATCGAGGGATTCGAATTTTCCCGCGAGTTTAACCACAAGTTGTTCGTTATCACTTTTTATCTTTCCGGTAGGGAATTCGAGGTTTGCTGAATTTACAGCCTGAGTGATTTGCAGAATTGATAAACCGTAGTGATTCAATTTATCTTTGTTTACATTCACTCTCACTTCCCGTTTCTCGCCCCCGAGGAGATTCACTTCAGATACACCTTTCACCTGTTGAAT
>CALGII010000139.1 GCA_937915485.1 uncultured Ignavibacteriota bacterium
TGCAAGAGATGCGTGAGAACCTGCATCGACCTTCAGGAAGTCGGCGTTCTCGAAGCGATTGACAAAGGCGACAAGACTCACATAAGCACGTTTATGGAAAAACCGCTCGCGGACGTTATCTGCATAAACTGCGGACAGTGCATCAACAGATGCCCGACCGCGGCATTGCACGCGAACGACCCGTCTGACGAAATCTGGGACGCTATAGACAACCCGAAGAAGCACGTAGTTATTCAAACTGCTCCGTCACCGAGAGCGGCGATAGCGGAATGTTTCGGAATCGAGCCCGGAACGTCAATGACACAGGAATTAAACACAGCCCTCAAGAGAATCGGATTCGACGCGGTATTCGACACGAACTTCACCGCCGACCTCACGATTTTCGAAGAAGGCACGGAATTAATAATAAGGCTTTACAAAGCGCTCGTAGGCGGAGACAAGAGCGTCGCTTTCCCGCAGTTCACATCCTGCTCGCCGGGATGGGTGAAATATCTCGAGCATTTCTATCCTGAATTCATACCGAACCTTTCGACGGCGAAATCGCCTCAGCAGATGTTCGGCGCGATAATAAAAACTTTCTACGCGCAGCAAATCGGCGTTGACCCGAAGGACGTTGTCTCGGTCGCTCTGATGCCCTGCTCCGCGAAGAAGTTCGAATGCAACAGGCCTGAAATGGCGGACTCGGGCTACAAGGACGTTGATTACGGTCTAACGACGCGAGAACTCGCGAAGATGATTAAGGAAGTGGGTATTTACCTTCCCGAAATGCCGAAGTCTATGTTCGACAGTCCGTTCGGCGAAGCCTCCGGCGCGGGATTGATTTTCGGCGCTACGGGCGGCGTTATGGAAGCGGCTCTCCGCTCCGTAATCGAATTCGTAACGGGCAACAAGACTGAAGACATTTTCGCGAACGCGAACATAACGCCCGTAAGAGGATTCGAAGGCGTCAAGTACGTAGAACTTCCGATAAACGCGGTCGGACCCGTTCCCGAAATCCTGAAACATCTCGTAAAGGACTGGAACTGGCTCAAGGGCGCGACGCTTAAAGTAGCGGTAGCGCACGGCACGGCGAACGCGAAGAAGATTCTCGACGACATAAAGCGCGGAGGAAAATTCAGCGAATGCCACTTCATAGAATTCATGGCGTGTCCGGGCGGTTGCATCGGCGGCGGCGGACAGCCGATTCCGACTTCAATCGAAATCAGACAGGCGCGCGCGAAAGCGATTTACGCCGAAGACGAATCACTTACTATGAGAAAATCGCACGACAACCCGTACGTGAAGATGATTTACGAAAAATTCTTCACCGAAGGACCATGCGGACATCTTTCTCATAAACTTCTGCACACTCACTATACTCCGAGAGGCAAATTCATTTCATAATAGTATTTTTACATTCGGGGGGATTAAATTCCCCCCTCTTAAATTTTTTTTATTATGGCAAAAACAAAAAAGAAAACGCCGAAGAAACCCCTGAAGAAAGCGGCAAAGAAAACCGTTAAGAAATCCGTTAAGAAAACCGTTAAGAAAACCGCGGTAAAGAAACCCGCTGTAAAGAAAGTCGTCAAAAAGGCGGCAGTGAAAAAAGCGGCGGCGCCCGTGCTGATTCCGAACAGAAAAATGTTCGCGATGGAAATAACACTGCTCGACAAACTTCAGACGGAACTCTTCGATTCAATAGCGGCAAAGCCCGAAGCGATGGATTTCGATGAAATCCGCCTCTTCGTTGACAACGTGTTTATGAC
>CALGII010000140.1 GCA_937915485.1 uncultured Ignavibacteriota bacterium
CAGGATGAAACTTTCGCTTCGCTTGGTTTTGCAATACTTCTGTCTATAATAATGATTTACTTTATTCTCGTGATATTGTTCGATAATTTCCTGTATCCACTCGCGATTTTGTTCTCTATTCCCGCTTCACTTGTAGGCTCTTTACTGGCGCTGAACCTGAGCATGTCGAGCATGAGTATTTTCTCGCTGCTTGGAATTCTAATGCTGCTCGGTCTCGTCGCGAAAAACGCAATTCTCATCGTGGACTTTTACGTCAAACTCAAACAGCAGGGTATGCATTACAGAGAGGCATTGATAGAGGCGGGTAAACTCAGAATGCGTCCGATTCTAATGACAACTATCGCTATGATATTCGGAATGATTCCAGTCGCTATCGCGAAAGGCGCAGATGCCGAATGGAAAAACGGACTCGCACTCGTGCTCATAGGGGGTCTCTTGTCTTCTATGGTAATCACTGTAATTCTTATACCTGTTCTTTGCTACATAATTGACGCGGCAAAAGAAAAATTTGCCCGAAAGAAATCGAGTGAAATAAAACCAGTTCAAACTGAAATATTAACTAAATGAAAACCGGTGTCGATGAATGCCGGACTTAAAAATTAAAAAATAAAATACAAAAGGGAAAAAATCATGAAAAAATCAATTTTAGTTTTAATCGCAATGTTCTTATTCGCCGGTTCGGGATTCTCGCAGAGTTATCCCGGAACAGGCAAATTCGGTCTCGGTATTGACGGTATTACATCGTCACCGAACATCGTAGGCAAGTATTATTTCACGGATAAAATCGCCGGTATGATAATCGCGGGCGCCGATTTCGATATACCGGGCGGCGATGAAACGGCCGGAACAGAGAAAGTAACCGGCACGGATTTCCGCGCGGGGCTTGCGTTCATGTACCATTTCACGAATACAAAAGTCAGTCCGTACCTCGGAATTCAGGGAATCTATCAGAATAAAAAAGAAGGCGGTTTCTATACCGCAGGCACCGCCCCCGATGCAAGAAGTTATCTTAATGCCGGAATTATTTTCGGCATCGATTATTTCTTTGATAAAAATATCAGTGTGGGTATAAAGGAAACAGTCGGCACGGATATAAGTTTCGAAAGAGATATTCCCAAGCAGGAAACAAGTACAAAAATAAATACGAATACTGTGCTGACAGCACGGTTCTACTTCTAATAAAAATGTAAAAAACGGGGTCGAAACCGACTCCGTTTTTTTCAATCTTTCAATATTATTTTGTTTATATTTATCATATATGAAACTTTGTGTCATAGCCGCCGGTGACGGCTCAAGGTTAAAAAATGATGGACTGGAGATTCCAAAGCCATTAATTCAGATTAACGGAATAACTCTAATTGAAAAGATATTATCCGTTTTCGACAGATACAATTTCGATTCGCTCAATATAATAATTAATAAGAAATTCGAGTCTCATATTCGGGAATCGAAATTTTTAAAATCTTATGAACCGGGAAAAATAAATTGCATATACAAATCAACCCCTGGTTCTCTTTTCAGTCTTAATGAATTAAGTCCATATGTTCAGGACTCGCCGTTTATGCTAATGACAATCGATAGCATATACGATGAGAATGAATTTGCATCATTCTTTGAATACACAGATAGTCTGAAAGATGCCGATGGAGTCGTAGCCGTTACAGATTTCATCGATGACGAAAAGCCCTTATGGGTGCATATAAATTCAGAGGGTTACGTAGAAAGGTTTCCGGATAAAAAATCAGGTTTCAATCTCGTTACAGGCGGTATTTATTATTTCAAGTCAGGCGTTATACAGATGTCAGATGAATCGCTGGCATTGGGATTCATAAAGTTAAGGGAATTTCTGAACTTCATAACAAAACGCGGGAAAAAAATTAAATCGTTCAAGTTCGATAAAATTATCGATGTAGATCATTTAAAAGATATAATAACTGCCGAGACATATTTAAAATCACTCAGGATTAAAGAAAGTGGACATAATAATAAGAAATAAGAAAAAGATTACTGCATTAGCCGAATCTTTACAGGAATATTCGTTTATGACAGTAGAAATGATTAAAAAAGTTTCAAAAATCCGCAGAAATAAAACGGCTATAATCGAGGAGATGTACACCATTGGCACGCAATCACTTTTCATTGTCGTGCTTGGCGGTTTATTTGTAGGTATTATTCTGGCGCTCGAAGTCGGTTACAGGTTTGAAATGTTCGGTGCAAAAACAATGGTTGGAAGAACTGTTTCACTTGGAATCTTACGGGAACTCGGTCCGGTCATTTCCGGATTGCTGCTCGCCGCGCGAACCGGTTCGAAAAATACATCCGAAATTGGGAGTATGAAACTCAGCGAGCAACTTGATGCGATGCGCGCCTTCGGAACCGACCCTGTCGAAAAACTTGTGCTTCCAAGAATGCTCGCGTCTGTCGTAATGTTTCTGCCCCTTACCCTTCTCGCCGATTTTGCGGGTATCGTAGGCGGTATGTTCGTTTCTTCCGCCTGGCTGTCGCTGGATAAATCAATTTTCTGGAATGCCGCATTATACGGATTACAGATGAAGGATCTGTACGTCGGGTTCTCAAAGCCAATTGTTTTCGGTTTCTTTATTTCCACAATAAGTTGTTTCATGGGGATGAAAACCTCGGGGGGAACGACGGGCTTGGGACGTTCAGTAATTAATTCAGTTGTAACATCATCAATAGTTGTATTAATAATTGATTTCATATTTACAAAAGTAGTATGGGAAATAATGTAAAAGATATAATATCATTATGTAATGTTTCACTCAAACTTAATGGAAGAAAAATTCTGGAAGATGTTTCATTTACCGTTCAGGAAGGTGAGACTTTTGTTATTCTCGGTCCAAGCGGAGCCGGAAAAAGTTCTATATTGAAAGTATTGCTCGGACTTTGGAAGCCTGATTCGGGAAGCGTCTTCATTAAAGGCGCAGAGATGTCATCGTTGAACGAAAACCAGATGATGCCTTTGCGGAAAAAAATCGGGATTGTATTCCAAGGCAATGCACTGTTTGATTCATTAAATGTTCAAGACAATATTTCATATTTCCTCAAGGAAAGAAATTCGATTTCAGAACGGGACATAGACAGAAGAGTTAAAGAATGTCTTGCATTCGTAAATCTGGAAAATGCGGAGAATCTATACCCGGAAGAACTCAGCGGAGGAATGAAGAAAAGGGTCGCTATTGCCCGCGCCATTGCGTTCAAACCGGATATAATTCTATATGATGAACCCACTACGGGTATTGACCCGATAAACGTTAAGATTCTCGAAGACTTAATTCTGAAGATACAAAATGAAGGAACCACCTCAATAATTGTTACCCATTACGTAACAAGCGCATTGCGGCTCGGTAACTCATTCGCATTGATTAAGGACGGTTCAATAATACTAAACGGCAGCAATGACGACATTTTAAACGCAAAAGATGATTTCGTAAAAGAATTTTTTTCTGATTATCAGCCGGATGAAAAGTTTTTACAAAAAGTCAATAAATAATAAAGATTGGTATAATATGTACTGGAATAAAAAACATAGTCTAAAAGTAGGATTCACCCTGATTGCCGGTTTAATAGTATTTATGATTTTTGTTACTATTGTCGGCAGTGAGAACAATTTGTTCTCAAACACATATTCTATTAAGTTTATAGTTAAAGATCTTGAGGGACTCGCTAACGGCTCAATGATAACTCTCGGCGGGCTGAAAATTGGAAAGGTTGAAAACATTGAATTTACGAATGATGTTGAAGAAACAGGTATCACCGTAACGCTTTCAGTGAAACGAGAGTATCAACGGCTTATAACGGGAACCTCGAAAGCCAGTATAAAGAGTCTCGGGATGCTTGGCGATAAGTACGTGGATATAACGCTGGGAAACTCTCACGAGAAACCGATAGCAGAAAATGAATACATAATGATTGAGCCGTCATTTAGCCTTGAAAAAAGTTTCCGAAACATGGAAAAAAAATTAGACCACGCCTTTTATGATTTAGACACTGTCCTGACCGAGTTCAAGTCCGTATCCGTTAACCTGAATAACAAGAATTCAACCATCGGCAGACTAATAACATCATCGGAATTATACGATAATTTAAACGATGTTTCGAACAAATTAAACCGAATCTCAGCGGATGTAATCGGACAAAAAGGAACTCTCGGAAAAACCATTTACCGGAACGATTTGTATGACAACATCAGGATTTCAACCGAAAACTTAAAATCACTTACGGACGGTTTAAATGAAGGCAAGGGCTCTCTTGGGAAGTTACTTGTAAACGACTCGCTTTACAACGATATGAAAAGTGTTTCATCAAGACTCGACAGTTTACTCGCGAAAGCAAACGGAAATTCCACGGTCGGGAATTTATTAAACAGTGAGGAAGGTTATGCGGAATTAATAAAAACCGTCAAGAGCCTTAACTCGCTAATACTTGATATAAAGAAAAATCCTAAGAAATACATAAATCTTTCAATTTTTTAATATGAACATTGCAGGAATAGTTAGAAAAACGGAGTTTTCACCAAATCATGTAATGAACGATTATTTAATAATAAAAGCAACAGCGGATTTATTGATAAGGCTTGGAGCCGACGTTTGTATATACTCCGAAGATGATCTGATGAGCAGAGATGTTGCAGAGGACTATATATTTTCGATGGTACAAAGTCCTACCGGCATAAAACGACTGCTTGAGTTATCAAGAAACAAGAAACTGGTAGTCAACAATCCGCAAAGCGTGATAAACTGTTATAGATACAACCTTGTAAGAATATTGAGTCAGGACGGTATAAATAGTCCCGATAGCATAATAATTGCAACTAATAATCCTGATTTAACCCTGATTGAATCTTTAAACTGTAAGAAGTGGATTAAAAGGGGGGACGCTCATGCGGTAAGCGCTAAGGACGTAGTCTTCATCGACAGGAATGATGAACTTGAGCGTATATTATCAGATTTCCAAGAACGAAATATTGACAGATGTGTCATTCAAAATCACATCGAAGGCGATACGATAAAGTTTTATTCGATTCTTGATACTGATTTTTTTCACTGTTATGGAACTGACTTGAAGCACGGAAATAAATTCAGCGTCAATGAACTCAGAGAAACCGCTAATAAAGCCGCGACATCGCTTGGGCTGGAGATTTTCGGCGGGGACGCTATTATTACCCGTGATTCGGAAATATACATTGTTGATATAAACGACTGGCCGAGTTTCGCGCCGGTACGCAATCAGGCGGGAGAAGCAATTGGTAAATATATTTATAACAAAATTCAAACCTTACAAAAATAACATGAAATATTCAAAAATTAGAACAGTAATACCAGGACCTGTTTCAAAAGAATTCTTCGATAAAGAACAGCAATACATTTCACCCGGAATTCAGTCAATAGCAACATCCGCCCAAATAACGATTGAGAAAGGAGAAGGCTGCGTAATTGAAGATGCTGACGGAAATCGGTTCATAGATTTTTTTGCCGGCGTAGGCGTGGCATCATTGGGCTATAATCATCATCGTTATAATAATATGATGTCTGAACAATATTCCAAGATTCATGTTGGAAGTTTCACAACGAAAAATAGAGCAGAACTATCTGAACTTCTCGCAAAGAATGCTGTAGGAAACTTAACAAGAACGCAGTATTATAGCAGCGGAGCCGAAGCGGTTGAAGCCTCTCTCAGACTTGCAAAGTCATATACGAAAAAATCCGAATTCGTCGGATTCTGGGAGGGATTCCACGGGAAAACCCTCGGCGTAGTGGGACTTCTCGGCGATACGTTCAAGCACAATCTCGGTCCCTTGCCAGTTGGACGCCATTTAACCCCTTACGCTAATTGCAGGAGGTGTCCGTTTTTCCTAAAATTTCCTTCCTGCAATTGGGCTTGCGTGGAATTCATAAGGAAGAAAATACAGTATGAAACAACCGGGGATTTGGCTGCTATAATCGCGGAACCAATTCAAGGAACAGCCGGAAATATCGTCCCGCCGTCAGGATTTCTCGTTCAATTGAAAAATCTCGCCCGGGAATTCGGCGCTTTGTTAATCGCCGACGAAATGATAACCGGATTCGCCCGAACAGGAAAAATGTTCGGATGCCAGAACGACGGTGTCATTCCTGATATTATCACAATCGGAAAAGGATTTGGAGGCGGGTTCCCGATGACCGGTCTGATGTCAAGCGAAGAAATAATTTTTTCAAAGCCCTTCGCGAATCCAAGCGGCAGTTCTTCAAGTTACGGAGGCAATCCTATAGCAGCCACAAGCGCGCTGGCGACACTGAAAATTATAATCGATGAAGAACTCGTAGAAAATTCCAGAGTCGTCGGTGAATTCATGCTCGGAAAACTTATGGATTTAAAGAATAAATATCCCATTATCGGTGATGTAAGAGGCAAGGGTCTTATGATTGGAGTGGAACTCGTAAAGAACCGCGAAACGAACGAAAAACTCGATAAGAAATACACCCAGATGCTATTTAAAGAGGCTTTGAACCGCGGTCTGATAATGATGGGATACAATCCTGATATCAGAATTAATCCTCCTCTCATTATCAATAAAGAGGCAGCGGAGGAAGGCATCAATATTTTTGAAGAATCTTTAAAAATTGTATCAGACAGAATTAACATATAAGTCGAAAGACACTGAAGAATTTATCGATAGGGCATTTTACCGTCCCGTTGGCTATTTTGTAGCAATAGTTTCAGCGAAATTAAAACTGACACCCAACTCTTTAACTGTATTCAGCATTCTAATTGGTATTATCGGCAGTCTCTTCTTTATGTATTCAGAAGTGACTGCCGCCATCACCGGCATTTTACTCCTGATAATTTCGGATATATTCGACAGCGCTGACGGTCAACTTGCCAGAATATCGGGCAAGTCTTCTAAATTCGGAAGAATACTCGACGGACTCGGAGGGAATATCATTTTCTTTTCGATTTATACTGTGTTCAGTTTTCGGTTAATCTCAAATGGTTACGGTTCCGCCGTTATCTTGGCGGCGGTGGTTTCCGCTCTTAGTCACAGCCTTCAGGCTTCATTAGCGGATTATTACAGAAATATTTACGTCTATTATGGACTGGACAAAAACAAATCCGAACTGGATAATTCTGAAGGTGTAAGAATTAGGTATAATAGTTTTTCCTGGAGAAAAAGTTTCTTCAAGAAATTTGTGCTTCTGCTTTATCTGACTTATACAATAGAGCAGGAAATGTTATCGAAGCCGTATCTGCTATTTCGGGATTTCGTTTCAAAAAGCAATGAAGAAATTCCCATCGGGCTGAAAAATGAATTCATAACTCAATTAAGACCTATGATAAAATATTATAATTTCCTGACTATGAATTCCCGTGTAATCGCGATAGCCGTTTGCGCTTTGATAAACAAACACCTCTATTACTTTTTATTTGAGATAGTTTTTATGAACATTGTTCTCGTTTGGGTTCTAATTTTGCATAGGGTAAAGTTCAGCATTCTTCTCTCAAAACTAATAAAATCCCGTCAAATTGATTAAAGGAGCGATAATCGGATTGGGCAAAATTTCCCGTACAGCGCATGTCCCGGCATATACCGGTGAAAAAGTCCGGAAGAATATTCGAATAACGGCAGGTGTGGATATTTCAGATGCAAACAGAGCGTCGTTCATAGAATTGATACCCGGTATTAACGTTTACAGCACAATCGAAGAAATGTATGCGCAAGAAAAAGTAAATTTCATAGATATATGCGTACCGCCAAACATGCACGAAAGGTATATAGGGTTTGCGATGAGGAATAAAATAAATGTCTTGTGCGAAAAACCTTTAACAACCGGTATAGAATCTGCGGTTTCTTTAAAAAACGAATTGCTCGATTCCGGCATAAAATTCATGCCGATTCATCAGTATAAATATTCTCCGGTCTGGAGAATATTTAAAGCCGAAGTCAAAGACATAAAGAATTCGAATAAAATATTTCTTCAATTTAACGTCTATCGACTCGCAGCAGATTCAGGTTATGACAGTAAGAATCCAAGTTGGAGAACTGACCGGGGAACAAGCGGGGGCGGAATCCTATCCGATACAGGCACGCATTATCTTTATCTAACCGATTACCTTTTGGGAAAGCCTTTGGAAATAGCATCTCACAATTTCAGGCTCAGGAAAAATCCGTATGAAATCGAAGACACCTCAGTAACAATCATTTCAACGGACAGGGGCACAGCACAAATCAACCTAACCTGGGCAGCCGCCAAACGATTGAATACGGCATTCATGACAGATGGGAATAAGAATCTTTTTTATGACGGAACAAAGATTGAACTATATGAAAACGGTAAATCCGAATTGTTCGATGTTCCCGATGCGTCAGATAAGAAAACATACGTAGAAATGTATGAAAATATGCTGATTGACTTTATAGAAGAATGTAAATCCGAAACTTATAAACCGGATTTCATATTGGAATCGTTTGATGTGATTAAAATGCTTGATTGTTGTTATAAATCATCACGACTGAAAAAAACTATAAGATTCTGATGAACAGATTTGCAGACAAATACAGATATGTTTTCCTCATAATTGGCAGTATCGCTTTTTTATATCTCATACTCAGATACGGTCTTGGCAATCTTGCGCATGATATCGCCAAGACAGGAATATGGTTCATACCGGTAATACTATTATGGCTGATTATTTACCTGCTAAACACATATAACTGGTTTGTCAACATTAAAGCGCTTGATGAGCATATTGGCTTTTGGGAATTATTAAATAATCACATATGCAGCAGCGCAATCAATTATATAACTCCATTCGTAAGCCTCGGCGGGGAGCCTTATAGGCTTATTTATGCCGCCGAAAGGATGGGAAAGGAAAAAGCAATTTCATCAGTAATTTTATACAATATTTTTCACGTATTCTCCCATATACTCTTCTGGACAGGATGCTGTATTGTTATAATAACGACATTCAAGGACGGATATCTGATTTCGCTTTCATGGGCGGCATTGATAGTATTCTCATTGATAATATTATTGCTCCTTGCCGGATTACGAAAAGGATTCTTCGCATTCTTCATTAGAAAATTAGAGGGCAGATTGTTCATCAAACCTCTAAATAGATTTCTTCGGGACAAGAAAGAAAAAATACTAAGGATAGACAGTCTAATATGCAGCATTCATTCGCGTAAAAAAAGATATTTCTATGCGGCAATCCTGTCGGAATTTGTTTCAAGAATTGTTGCATCAATCGAGTTCTATATAATACTTTATTCAATAGACATCTATATTCCCTTATTTACGGCAATTTACATATACGGAGCCGCGTCATTGCTTCTAAACATACTGTCCTTTGTTCCCATGGAATCCGGAACACGAGAAGGCGCACTGTATTACATTTCCGATTCAATAGGGATTAATGCCGAAACCGGAATATATATTTCGGTCGTTACGCGAATAAGAGAATTCTTTTGGATTTTCACGGGAATATTTCTAATGAAATTTTACCAATTTAATAAAAGGGATTGTAAAACTGATTTTTATGAATAAAAAGAAATGCATCATCTTTGATTTCGGAGGAACTCTTGATACAGACGGTGTTCATTGGAGCGTTATGTATTCGCAATTTCTGGAAAGACACGGTCTTAACTTTACTTCCGATAATTTTTCTAAAGCATTCATTAAATCCGATATTTATCTGAAAGAAAATAGTTATAGGATTATTGATTATAAAACTTTGCTTGATACTCAAATAAATTCTATAATCAATGAATTGACTCAGGAAGACAAACATAATTATAAGAATCTTGCGAAAATTGTATTGAATGATGTATGGAATGAAGTCATTAATTGTCTGGTAAAATCTAAAGAGATTTTATTTACACTTGTGTATGATTACGAGATCGGGCTTGTTTCAAATTTTTACGGGAACCTCCCCGAAATATGCCGTGATATTAATATTTCAAATTACTTCAAAGTAATATTAGATTCGAGAAACGTTGGAATTGAGAAGCCTCATCCCGGTATTTTTTCTCTTGCTATAAAAAAACTGAATACAACACCGGAAAATGTCTGGGTGGTCGGAGATTCTTACGACAGAGATATCGTTCCAACAAAGATTCTCGGCTGCAATACTATTTGGCTAAAAAACAAATCGTGGAAAGAAGCCGGCGATTCAGAATCCGCCGATTTCATAATTAATAATTTAAACGAATTAAGAAAAATATTATAAAATATTATGGAAAAAAGAATAAAGTCAATCGAAAATCCGGAAGGTAAACTTGGTGTTCTGATTGTTGGATTGAACGGCGCTGTATCGACTACTTTCCTTGCCGGGGTATATTCAATCCTAAAAGGGCTATCCAGTCCGATTGGGTCCTTAACGCAAATGGGAACAATCCGTATCGGGAACAGAGACGACAATTTCTTCCCGAGAATTAAGGAGTTTATCCCATTAACCGAACTAAAAGACCTCGTCTTCGGGGGATGGGACATAAGAAACGAGAATTGTTACGAGTCCTCATTATACGCAGGCGTATTGAGCAAAGAGGACCTTGCAAAAGTAAAACAAGAACTTGAGATTATCTCTCCGATGAAAGGAGTATTTGATCAATTTTACGTTAAAAGACTTAAAGGCGATTTTGTGAAGGAAGAAGGTAATAAATACGAAAAGATGCTGATGCTCAGAGAGGATATAAAAAGATTTAGAAAAGAGAACGATCTCGAACGAATTGTAATTATCTGGTGCGCAAGTACGGAAATATATATTCCCGTCAACGGCGTCCATCGCGATATTGATAATCTAATTTCGGCAATGAGAAATAATCACCCGGATATATCCCCCAGCATGCTTTATGCGTACGCCGCTATCTCAGAAGACGTACCTTTCATAAACGGCGCTCCGAATCTATCCTGTGACGTGCCTGCATTGATTCAATTCTCAAAAGAAAATTCAGTTCCGGTAGCCGGAAAAGATTTCAAAACCGGTCAAACACTAATGAAAACTGTTATTGCGCCTATGTTAAAATCAAAAATGCTCGGACTTAGCGGTTGGTTTTCCAACAACATTCTTGGGAATAGAGACGGCGAAGTCCTTGATGACCCGGAATCATTCAAGACAAAAGAGCAAAGCAAGTTATCCGTATTAAATTACATACTTCAACCTAAACTATATCCGGAACTATACTCAGAATTTTATCATAAGGTAAGAATTAATTATTATCCTCCGAGAGGAGACGATAAGGAAGGCTGGGATAATATTGATATTTTTGGCTGGATGCATTATCCAATGCAAATCAAAATAGATTTTCTTTGTAAGGATTCAATCCTCGCGGCGCCATTGGTGCTCGACCTCGTTTTATTTATGGACTTTGCAAAACGATACAATTTTTCCGGAATTCAATCCTGGTTATCGTTCTATTTCAAAAGTCCTATACACAAAGAAAATGATATACCCGAACACGATTTGTTCATACAACTGGCGAAATTGAAAAATACGCTAAGGGCGACAATGGGTTTTGAAGTTGTTTCCCATTTTGAAGAGGATAGGAACAATATCGATGTATAATATTTTTTTTTGACAAAATGTCGTTCATTTTATACTTAACCTGTTTATGTTCAGATGTGTGAAAATATTGACGACAGCCTTAATTATGTTTGTTGTTTTAAATACCGCTTCGAGGGCTCAGTATAAATATTTCTATTCAGGAAAGGATTACGGTTCTGAATCTATGTACAACCCTGTGAATTTCGCTCTCAACAGCGGTTTTGATATTATCCAGTATGAAAGATACGACAGACGTCTCCTGAAACAGCGGTATGGCACGGGGTTTGAAAACGTAGCCAGAAACACATTTATTCCTTTCGGTCCGATAAAGCGCTACGGTACATGGAATTTCATTAAACGGGAATTACTTCCGCTCACGTTTACCTCTGAAGAAGCGCAATGGGTTCCGAATTATCTGCTGCATTTAATCGGCGGTGGCATGACATACGCGGCTCTTGCTGACTGGTACACGATAAAAAAAGCTCCGTATCCGAAAACAATGGCGTTCGTGAACAAGATGTTAATAGATTATCTCTGCGAAGCAGTAGAAAACGGAGATTATGAAGGAGATGACGTCGGAATAACATCCGATATGTGGTTCTTCAATCTCGGCGGAGCAATACTCTTTTCATCCGAAAAAGTTCAGCGGTTTTTCAGCAAGAAACTCAATCTTACTGACTGGTCATACCAGCCGTCCATATCTATTACGGATTTCTCAATTCAGAACAATGGGCAATATTTCATGGTCAAACTGGAATTGCCGTTTCTAAAGAATATTTACGCGACTTATTTTTTCGGAATGTGTGGTATGGGCGGACTATCGTTTAAATTCCGGAACGGAGATGCAATATCGGTTTCGCTCGGCGTCAGGTCGAGGGACAGGGTGGTGACAAACCCGAACACCAACATGTATAAGATAAACCTGCACTGGGACGCTGCCGTATTTTACGACAGAAACAATTCTCTTCTTGCATCTGTATTCTACAGCGTTTATACGCAAAACAAACTGAACATAAACATATATCCCGGAGTTATAAAATTCGGCAATCTGACGCCCGGGTTATGGGCTGTAATGAAACGCGATAACAAATTGATTTTCGGAGTTTCCACAAGAATCGGTTTCGGTTTAACAATTTGAAAAAATGAAAAGGAAGGTATAACTATATTGTAGTTTTTCCGTGCGTCTCATCGTCGCTCTTTTTTACCTCATTAAGAAGTTTGTTTATTTTATCCGCGTATTCCATAGTATCGTCGAAGAAAAAAATCAGATCGGGAGTGTATTTCATCGTTAACTGCCTGCCCAGCATGTACCGTATATGCGGCTTTCTGTAATTTATTCTCTCTATTAATTTCTCCGCGGGTTCTTTATTTCCGAGAAAAGAAATGTAAACTTTCGCGAGTTTCAAATCTGGAGTCATAATAACCTTCGATATTGTAATTAATCCGGCGTGCAAGTCAGACAAATCCTTCGTCATCACCGAGTTTAGCCTGTGCTTTATTTCCTCGGCTACTTTTTCCATCCTTATTGACATATTCTATACCGACTCTAATTTGCGTTTGGTTTCAATTAATTTATAGCCTTCGATGACGTCGCCTACTTTTATATCGCTGAAATTTTCAAGACCGATACCGCATTCGTATCCGGATTCGACTTCCCTTACGTCGTCTTTTATTCTCTTAAGCGAGGAAATTGTTCCGTTGAATATTTCAAGGCCGTCCCTGACGAGTCTTACCTTGTGGTTTCTCACAATTTTTCCGTCCTGTACGTAGCATCCCGCGATGTTCCCGATTTTCGGAACCTTGAATACCTGCCTGACTTCAATTGTCGCCGTGATTTCTTCGTTCACATCCGGCGCGAGCAGACCTTCAAGCACCTGTTTTACTTCATCGATAGCGGCATAAATAATGTTGTGAATTCTAATTTCGACATTGCTCTTTTCGGCCAGTTTTCTTGCGTTAAGATTCGGCCTGACGTTGAATCCGATGATTACAGCGTTTGACGCCTCGGCGAGAAGCACGTCTGATTCCGTAATCGCGCCGACTGCCTTGTGTATTACCCTGACTGTCGCGGTTCCCGGTTTAGAAAGTTTATGCAGTGAATCCGCAAGCGCTTCCGCCGAACCGTCGACGTCTGACTTTAAAATTATGTTCAACTCAACCGATTGTCCGAGTTTAATCTGGTTGGTAATATCTTCAAGTGTAGTGTGTTTGACCTGCCTCAATTCCTGTTCGCGCTTTAACTGCTGGCGCTTCAACGCGATTGCCCTTACCTCAGCTTCCGATTTCAGCACTATAACTGAATCGCCTGCCTGAGGAAGTCCTTCGAAACCGATTACCTGTACAGGTGTAGAAGGTCCCGCTGTTTCAATTCTATTGTCTCTTTCATCGAACATCGCCCTGACTTTTCCGGAATAAACCCCCGCTACAAAACTGTCTCCGATTTTCAGAGTACCTTTTTGAACGAGTATTGTAGCAACCGAACCTCTTCCTTTATCGAGTTTCGATTCGAGTACGACACCTCTTGCTTCCCTGTCAGGATTTGCTTTCAATTCAAGAAGTTCAGCCTCCAACAGTATTTTTTCAAGCAGCGTTTCAATGTTAATACCCTTCTTCGCGGATATTTCCACCGATTGATACTTTCCGCCCCATTCTTCTACAAGAATGTTTCTTTCCGCAAGTTGAGATTTTATTCTTTCGACGTTAGATTCGGGCTTATCGACCTTGTTAATCGCGATTACAATCGGAACACCTGCCGCCTGCGCGTGATTTATAGCCTCGATTGTCTGGGGCATAACGCTGTCGTCAGCCGCCACTACGAGCACTACGATGTCAGCAGCCTGACCGCCTCTAGCGCGCATTGCAGTGAATGCCTCGTGACCGGGCGTGTCGAGAAAAGTAATCTGCTTGCCCTTGTCCAATTTAACCTTGTACGCTCCGATATGCTGGGTTATCCCGCCCGCTTCACCAGCGACTACGTTCGCTTTCCTTACGTAATCGAGGAGAGACGTTTTTCCGTGGTCAACGTGACCCATCACTGTTACTACCGGCGGCCTGTCCTTCAGCGTTTCAGGCGCGTCCTCATCGTCCTTAAGCAGGTCCTCTTCATATTCGCTCTGGAACTCTATTTTATATCCGAAAGATTCAGCAAGCAAAAGGATTAAATCCTTCTCAAGACGCTGGTTGATTGAAACCATCATCCCGAGGTCAAAGCACTTCTTTATTATCTCGTTAGCCGGCACTCCCATAATATTCGATAATTCTATCGTCGATACGAATTCAGTAACGCTGAGTATATTCTTCCTCGCTTCCTGTATCTCGAGATTCTTCTTTTCCTGTTCGAGCCGCTCTTTCTTCTTTTTCTTACGCGCGATGCTCCTAGCAGATGCTCCGCTGTCGTCTTCTATCTTGGCAAATGTTTCTCTTATCGCCTCGTCAATTTCCTTCTGCGAGAATTCCCTTGCTTTCTGACCTTTTGCGACTTTCTTTTTCTTGCGTTCGTATTCGGATTCTGTTTTCGGCTTCTTATCCTTTTCTTTAATAGGCTTCTTTATATCTTTCAACTGCGCGGGTGTCTGAACAGCGGGCTTCCCCCTGTTGTCCGTATGAGGCTTTTTATCTTTATCTTTGTCTTTAATAAATTTCTTAGGAGGCTTACCTGTATCCTTAATCGTTACCTTTTCGAACTTGCCTTTGTTCTGCCTGTCGAATTTCGGTTTCTCGCCTTTTCCGTCCTGTTTGAACTCAGGTTTCCCGTGTTTGAAATCCTTGTTGAACGGTCTGTCCTGTCTGAATTTTTTATCTTCAGTTTTCTTTTGCTGACCTTCAACTTTTGGTACGGTTGTTTTCCTGGCGTCAGCGCTGCCCGCAGGAAAATCCTTTGCGGATACAATATGAGGCACGGGTATGCTCTGCGCATCATCTTTAACTTTGACGTCCGTCCTATTTTTCTTTTCCTCCGCGGTCGTCTTTCCGGATTCAGGTTTCTTTTCTATCTTAACGGGAGGTTTATCTTTCTTTTCCGCTTTTTTGGATTCTTTCTCTTTTTTCTGTGTCTCAAATAATTTTTCGAGTTCGGCTTTTCTTCTTTTCGCTTCCTCTTCTTCCGCTTTCGCTTTCTCTTCGTGCTCCATAAAAGCAATAAGTTCCTGTTTCTTGCGCTCCTCTTCTTCTCTTTTCTTCTGTTCTTCCAGATTCTTCTTAAGAAGTTTCTCTTCAT
>CALGII010000141.1 GCA_937915485.1 uncultured Ignavibacteriota bacterium
GGAAAGATTGACCACATCCGCGAGAGTTGCGCCTTCCATTACCCAGGAGCCTTCGTTAATGTATTTTTTTGTCACGACCCCCGAGTAATCCGAATAATAGGTCAATGACGTTTTGATCTTTTTTGATTCCGCGAGTTCATCAATCTGCCTTTCGTTAACAAACCAGAGTCTGAGCCTCTGTCTTGCCGCCTCCAGAATGGAATAGGCGCTTTCGGTGACCGCAGCATAATTGCTTCCTGACATTTTAGAATAATTTTCATAAGCAAGGAGAAACTCCTTTTGAGTTGAAATCAATTCCGGCGAGTAAATTTCAAACGCTTTTTGTCCTCTGCTGATTTTCTGTCCCTCGAAATTCACGTAAAGTTTAGTGATTTTCCCTTTTACCGGTGAAGATATCTGCCGATAGGAATCATCCTGTGATTTTACGACTCCGATTGCAGTAACCGAAAAGTCAAAGGTACCGGCGCGGACGATTTGGGTCTTAACATTTGCGAGAACTTGCTGGGATGGCGATAAAGTTAATTCGCCAATTTCCTTATCAGACGTCTCTTTTAACGTATCCGCTCCGCTATCGGATTTAAGAACCAAATCCATATTGCAAATCGGACAAACTCCCGGATGATCTGAGTGTATCTGCGGATGCATCGGACAAACATAAAGTTCGCCTCCGGAAGTGTCTTTTTGCGCAGAATCATTCTTTAATAAATAATTATAAGCGGCTAATCCCGCGGCGACAACGAATACTAATGCGGCAATTACTAAAATTATTTTTCTGTTCATGTTCTTTTATTTAAATGTTGTAATATTTTTCCCGACCATAAACTCCAGTTCCGCTATCTGCTTCAAATAGTTGGTTTCTTCTTTTACAAGCATCTGGTCTGTCTCTCTGAGTTTTCTGTAGGAATCAAGCAGGTTCATGAACTCTCCCGCGCCCGACGAATAAGTAACAAGAGTCGAATTAAATGTCTGCTGTGTCTGCGGGGCGAGCACGTCGATAATGTAATCGTATTTTTTCTTTATTGAATAAATCATAATGATCATCGACTTAAGTTCATTCTTCATATATTGAGCAGTGGAATTTCGGACTGAGTTCACCTGCAGTTCGGTCAAAGATTTTTCCTCAACGGAAGCGTTAATACGCCTTGTATTCCACGGCATGAATGAAAGATCAATTCCGATTCCGAGCGACAGAAATGTCATGGGCTCTTTCGCCATATATTTTACTCCCCCTCGCAAGGTTATATCGGGTATCTTATCATTTTCGGCAATTTTTTTTTCGAGCATCGCCTCATTTCGCATGTTATCAAGCATTTTGAATTCCGGATTATTTTGCAGCATTAGATTGACTAATTTGTTTGAATCAAGGTCCGAAACGGCTGAAATAGACTGCGGAATATTTTTTGTCGAGAAATCATCCGGCAAGTCCAGATTCGCAAGCACTCTAAGGTTATTTATCTTTATTTTTTTCATTTCATTAATTTCGATTTGTTCAAGTTCGAGCATCTGTACTTCGTTGCCGGCTTTCAGCATCTGGCTTTGGTTGCCCATTCCTGATGTATAATTAGATTCAAGCGTTCTTAAAATATTCTTCATAATATTCTGATACTCGAGATTGAATGCGAGTATCCGTTCAAGGAAATACAGGTCAAAATAGTTTTGTTTTATATTTCTTGTCAGTTCAACCCGCAGCATCTCTCTTGAAATATCCTGTTTCTCCGCTTTGATGTCCGACATCAGGCTCATATCATGAAGTTTACCCACCATTAATTTCTGCGAATACATTCCTCCGTATTCCGGTTTTGCCATAAAGTCAAACGGAATATAATCCGCCATCGCTTCGAACATCGGCATCGGCTGCTTATTAACCTGTTCTTTCTTAACAATCTCAATTCTTTTTTGATACTCTATTGATAAGAGTTTCGAATTATTTGCCGCGGCGTTTTTAATCAGATAGTCAAGACCCGCGTTTTTCAGTGTATCCCGGCTTGTCTGCGCATTTAATGCGGCGGCAGTTAATGCTGCAATAAATAATGCAATTATGTATCTCATAAGTTACTTTTAATTTGTTATTACAATCCCTGATACAGGGATAAAAAGACTGATTCACCGGATTCTTGTTTCCCCGGCAAATCGATTCGGAATTGCGGATTGATTAAATTAGAAGTGAAGAATACTTCACGGGAAGATCATTCGGTTTCTGATATAAGCCCGGAACGTCCTTATTAAAATCTTTGAACGAATCACTATCCGGCAGAACGATCATCGTAGTTTGATTTAATAACTGCGGGCTGCTTGCGGTTATTTGTTTATTTATATTTTCAAAATCCGATGAATTGTTTATCATCTTTACTTCCGAAGAGCAGCAGGATTTTGGATGATATGCGGCATCTCCGGCTTTACCGGATATATTGCTGTCGACCGTGCAGGCGCATACTGTTTTTTTTGTCATGTTGCAAATACTGTACGTGAATGCAAAACTGATATTTGAAAT
>CALGII010000142.1 GCA_937915485.1 uncultured Ignavibacteriota bacterium
ATTGCCTTCGCTAAGATTTCCGCCGCTTCCGATAGTAATAGTATATCCGTTTAAGTCAATGTTCCTGTTGAGAGCAAACGTGCCGTTTACAGTCAAATTAGAACCAAGAACGGGTGATGAAGTTGAAGAAAAAAACAAATGGCTTAATGTCGGCGTTCCGCTCAGAGTGAGTTCGTTTCCGAGCGTCCATTTATAAACGCCGATGTTATCGGTTGAAGCGGGGACAGAGCCTCTGCTCCAGTTTGACGCGGTTGACCAGGAATTGCTTTCAGTACCTAACCAGGTATTGAATGCGGTTGAATTTATCCAGTCTGAGGCAGGGTCCATATTTGTCAGCGTTCCGTTCCTCGAGTTCGAGGTAACATCGTAGCAAGTCGTACCGTCGCTGTAATCCATTCTGTAGTATGCCTGAAGTCCGCTTTCGTTACCCGATAACGTATTCATCATATTCTCCTTTAACTCCGACTCAGTTCTTACAGAATTCCAGATCCGTACTTCGTCTATTTTGCCGGAAAAATAATTATTGTCGGGAATATTATTCGTCGCCATTTCCGTTCCGAGAAGCGTAGTCGTCACCCCTTCGCCGGGCGCCATGAACGTGCTGCCTGTCTCGGACGTTGTTACGGGAATTCCGTTAACGTATAATTTCAATGACGTCGCGTCCGCTGTAAAAGCCAAATGATTCCAGCCTGAAAGATTTGTTGAATTATAGACCGCGGTTGACGTTGAGCCCGTGGAAAGGCAAACGTCAACGCATATCTGCGAATTCTGCAAATACACTTTCCAGCCTCCGCTCTGTGAATTGCCGATAATCGTCTTGAATGACGACGAAACGTTCCAATCGGATGCGCACGCCCAGAGTTCCACTGTCATCGAGTTGTTGGCGAACGTGTTCGGAAGAGAGACGTAATCGTTCGTTCCGTCGAAATCCAGACATTTTTTCGGACCGGTGAAACATCCCGATGCTCTCCACACGGCGCCGTTTATTGTGCCTGTATTTGAAGTCACGTTGCTCTGATTGTCTGTAAGGGAAGTTCCGCTTCCGTTGCTCATCTTGTAATAAGCGCGCAAGCCCGTCTCGTTTCCCGCAAGTTCTCTGTACATATTAGCCTTTATTTCGCTTTGAGTGCGGACAATATTCCATACCCTTACTTCGTCCATTTTTCCGTTATAATAGCCCTGACTAAGTGTGTACCACGGAGCCA
>CALGII010000143.1 GCA_937915485.1 uncultured Ignavibacteriota bacterium
TGCAGCGTTCTTTTAACGGGACGCGCTCCGTATTGCGCGCTGTATCCCAGTTTGCCGAGCCAGTCCTTCGCGTCGCCGCTCACGACAAGTTTCATCCCGTTCCTCTCTACCTTCGCGGCAAGATATCCGAGTTGTATGTCAACGATTTTTCTTATATCGGATTTCAGCAGAGGTTTGAAGAGAACGACTTCATCAATGCGGTTTAGAAATTCGGGACGAATTGTTGCCTGAAGCAGTTCGACGAGTTTAACCCGTATGCCGCCCATTATTTCGTCCCTGTTTTTGTCGTTTATGAACTGCATCTGTTCCCGAATCATCATCGAGCCGATGTTTGAAGTCATTATAATCACCGTGTTCTTAAAATTCACGGTCTTGCCCTGCGAATCGGTGAGCCTTCCTTCGTCCAGCACCTGAAGGAGAATGTTGAAAATATCTGGATGCGCTTTTTCGATTTCATCCAGAAGGACGACCGAATAAGGTCTGCGCCTGACTGATTCTGTCAGATAACCTCCTTCTTCGTACCCGACGTATCCCGGAGGGGCGCCTATGAGTTTGGTAGAAGAGAATTTTTCCATGTATTCGCTCATGTCGATTCTAATCATAGCCTTTTCATCGTCGAAAAGGAATTCAGCGAGAGCCCTCGCGAGTTCTGTCTTGCCGACGCCCGTCGTGCCGAGAAATAGGAAAGAGCCGATAGGCCTGTTCTCGTCCTGAAGCCCCGCGCGCGACCTTCTTACCGCATTCGATACGGCCGTAACTGCGTCTTCTTGTCCGACGACCCGCTTTCGCAATTGCTCTTCCATTCCGAGTAATTTCATTCTTTCGCTCTCGAGCATTTTGTTTACGGGAATTCCCGTCCACTTCGATACGACTTCGGCTATATCCTCAGCGTCAACTTCTTCCTTCAGAATTTTTTTGTCCTTCTGAAGTTTCAGAAGTTCAGACGATTTCAACTCAATTTCCTTTTCAAGTGAGGGGATTTTGCCGTAACGCAGTTCCGCTACCTCGGCAAGTTTGCTGCCACGCTCGAGTTTATCCGCTTCGAGTTTCAACTGCTCCGCTTGTTCCTTAAGTTGTCTTATTGATTTAATAAGTTCCTTCTCGAGATTCCAGTGAGAATACAGTTTGTCCCGTTCCGACTTGAGTTCGGCGAGTTCCTTATCTATTTCCGCGATTCTTTTCGCGGCAGGATTCTTATTTAAATCTTTAGCGGACATTAAATTAAACTTAAATATTTAATATCTTGTCTTCAATACCGAACAGATAAGCGATAAGAGCGGCTCTAATCCACATTCCGTTTCTTTCCTGTCTCCAGTACTTCGCTCTCGGGTCGCTGTCAACCGCCACTTCGATTTCCTGTCTTCTCGGAAGCGGATGCATTATTATCGCGTTCTTCTTAAGCAGTTTCAGGTGTTTCTTCGTAAGGTGGAATTTCGAATAGTCTATATCTTTCGATTCGCCGTTAATATCGTATTCATCCTGAATTCTTGTCATGTAAACCGCGTCCGCGCCGGGCAGTGATTTTTCAAGGTCAGCGGATTCCTTGAATGGTATCTTGTGCTTCTTAAGAAAGTCTTTAATCTCATTATCGATTCTCAGGTAATCGGGCGATACGTAAACAATCTTAACGCCCTTGTATAGTTTCAGCAGATAAGAAAGTGACCTGACGGTTCTTCCTCTTTTCAGGTCGCCGACCATTACTATTGTCTTGTTGTTGATGCCGCCTCTTTCGGCGAATGACAGGTCGAGCGTGTACAGGTCGAGAAGCGCCTGTGTCGGGTGCTGGTCTTTACCCGAGCCTCCGTTTACGATACTTATCGGGCGTTTGATTTTATTGAGCATCCACGCTGCTTTCTCCGCCATGCCTTCTTCGAAATGCCTCATTATTATCATGTCGGCGTAAGAACTGAATGTTCTTATCGTATCCTCGGGAGTTTCGCCTTTAAGTTCGGACGACGTAGAAGTCGAGCGTATTTCGCTCACTTTCAGGCCGAGAATGTAGCAGGCGCTCTGGAAAGAAACGAACGTCCTTGTCGAAGGCTGAACGAAATAAAGCATCGCCCTTTTGTGAGAGAGCAGTGTCTGAAGCCAGTCGAGACCTTCTTTTGCCTTTGCGATTTTTCTTATCTTGTTAGCCGTAGCGAACAGCGTACTTATGATTTCAGGGGTAAGTTGCTGAGCGAAAAGCATATCGAACATCCTGCCGCTCTTTTCAAAATACGTGAGTTTATTTTTAAGGGGAGTCCTGTAGAATTCTTCCCAGGTAAGGCTTTTCAGCGCTTCAATTTTTCTTAATTCTGCTTTTGTCATATAATAATTTAATATTTGAAATTCTAAAGATGTATTAACGTTCCCGCTTTGCCCTCGAGCGCTTCGGGAAGTTTAGTAATGTGAGTTATTATAGCAGTGTTACCGGTATTCTGAACGAACTCGATAACTGACTGCACCTTCGGTCCCATGCTTCCCGCTGAAAAATGCCCCTGGTCGTAATAGGTCGATGCTTCGTCCAGATTCATTTCTTTTAGTTTGATTTCATTGGGCTTGTTGAAGTTTATGCAACACTGTTCAACGTTCGTCAATATTACGAATTCATCCGCCTTGAGTTCTATCGCGAGTTCGGCTGACGCGAGGTCCTTGTCGATTACCGCTTCGACTCCGGCGATATCGCCGTTCTTGTCGTGACAGACGGGTATGCCTCCGCCTCCGACTGATATTACGACGTAACCGTCTTTCGTCAGGTCCGAGATTATTCCCGTTTGAAGTATTTTAATCGGCTTCGGAGACGCGACAACTCTTCTGAATCCTTTTCCCGCAGGGTCCTCCTTAAATTTCCAGTTCTTGGTTTTAAGAATTTCGCGTGTCTGTTCCGGAGAATAGTACGGGCCGACCGGCTTTGAGAGTTTCTCGAAAGCGGGGTCTTTTTCATCGACGAGAACCTGCGTAAGAAGCGCAAGTATGCTTTTCTTAATGTGGTGTTTCTCGAATGAATTCTGCATCGCTTTCTGAAGTATGTAGCCGATTTCGCCCTGCGTTTCCGCCACGCATACGTCGAGCGGCATCGGAGGGACTTTTGCCGACGCTTCCTCCTGCTGTATAAGCAGATTTCCGACCTGAGGTCCGTTTCCGTGAGTCAATATCACGTCGTATTCGTCCGATTTGAATAAGGGAATCAACTGTTCCGCCGTTTCGGCGGCTGCCGCTTCTCTTTCTTCAATCGTACCTTTGGATTTTGAATCCAGTAATGCATTGCCTCCAAGCGCAATTACAAGGAGTTTCTTTTTATCCGGCATAAATGCGAGTTAATGTATTAAAAGAATATGAAAATTATCGATAATATGTTCAATACTCAATTCAGTTTTTCGGTCTGTACGGGATAAGGGCAAATATGAATAAGAACGGGTAAGTGAAAAATTAAGGTCCACCTAATGAAGGTACGCGTTGAAATAATGGAACAAATTCAGATTATTCTTGTATAAAATTGTGAAAATGGATATTTTTAGGAAAAGAAGTTTAATGAACTATTTCGCCGCGTTTTCAGAAATGAATTTTTCATTTCTTTGGCGTTCGCGAAAATATTTTATGTATTCATATTAAATTTCAGGGAGACGTTATGGAAAAGAATAAACGCATTGCATACATTACGCTGTCGGTTCTTGTATTGTTTCTGACTGTTTCGATATTTTACAGTTGCGGAGCGAATTTGTTTTCCGTTTCCGACGACGTTAAACTCGGCGAAGACCTTGACAGGGAGATAAAGAACAGCCCGAGGGAGTACCCGATGATGCAGAACAATCCCGATGTAACTAATTACGTTTCGGGCATCGGAAAGTACATCCTGAATTCTTCACCGAAAATCGAGTACAAGTCTGTATTCCCGTATAAGTTTCAGGTAATAGACGATACGATAATAAACGCTTTCTGCACTCCGGGAGGATATATTTATGTTTACACGAGGCTGATGAAATTTCTCGATAACGAGGCGGCGCTGGCGGGCGTAGTGGCTCACGAGATAGCGCATGCGGAAAGGCGGCACATGACGCAGCGTCTGACATCTTATTACGGCGTCAGCATACTGATGAGTCTCGTTCTCGGAAACAATCCGAACGCGGTTGCCGAAATCGCGGCTAACCTCGTGGCGGGTCTGGGCTTCCTTGCAAACAGCCGTTCCGACGAGCAGGAAGCGGATGATTATTCGATTAAATATCTGATGACTTCCAAGTATTATCCCGGAGCAATCGAGTTTTTCTTCAATAAGATTCTTGACGAGCAGAAGAAAAAGAACACCGTCGGCGGTTCGTTCGACAGGCTTCTCTCGACGCACCCGCTTCCGCAGGACAGGGTAGAGAACGTCAAGGAGCAGTTGAAGAAGAACAAGATAACGTATGACCCGAACAAGGGCATATACAGGGACGAATATCAAATTATTAAATCAAAACTAAAGTAAGCATAATGAAAAAAATACTGATAATACTGTTCGCGATATTTTTTGTTTCGTCTCTGCAGGCACAGAACGGGAAGACAATAGAAGATTCGCATTATAAATTCTCGATAACTTTTGCAAACAAGTGGACCTCGAGGACTACGGTCGAGACAAACAAGAAAGACGTTATCACTTACAGTTTTGACAAGGACAACGGAAAACTTACGCTTTCACTAATCGCGTTCAAGTTTACCGAGGCAAGAAATCTCGAAGATTTCATATACACTCTCGAAAAGGATTTTAACCTGAACATTCCGGAAAAGATAAGCGGTTATACCGATATTAAAGGAGACGGATTCAGCGGCAAATACGCCGACTACAAGGACGCGGAGTCACACGAAAGAATATATTATTACGCGACGAGCAAGGATTCTTCGGGTGAGTATTTCTGCTACATGCTGCGGTTTATTGCCGATATAAAATCGAATCTCGGCGAAGCCGAAAAGGAAGCGTCATCAATCGCGGACAGTTTCAAGATTAAACTATAATCATTTCAGGAAAGGATTATCGGCTCTTTCCCTGCCGATAGTGGTATATTCCATGTGTCCGGGAAAGAGCCTGTAATCGTCGTCGAAAACATTAAAGAGTTTCTTTTTTATTGAACCGATTAATGTATCGTAGTCGCCTCCGGGCAGGTCGGTTCTACCGATGGACTGGCTGAATACAAGATCTCCGCAGAAAATAATCTTTTCGGTGCTGTCGTAAAGGCATACGCCTCCGGGTGAATGTCCGGGCGTATGAATGACTTTGACGGTATTTCCGCCCAGCCTGAATACGTCGTTCTCCGACAAGAAGTTTTTTATCGCGGGAAGCCTGCCGACATTTATTCCGTAGAGCAGTCCCTGCTGTTCCGCTCTTTCATACAGGAACAAATCATCCGCGTGCAGATAAGAATTCACTCCGAACTGCTCTTCCGCGAAATCGTTTCCAAGCACGTGGTCAACGTGTCCGTGCGTATTGATTATGTATTTTATTCTTATCCTGTGTTCGTTAAGAAAATCAACGATTTCATCCTGTTCATATTTCGTGTAATACCCGGGATCGATTGCCATTCCTTCGCCCGAGTTTTCACAGTAGTAAACGTAACTGTTCATTTGAAAAGGATTTACAACGAACGTTTTGATTTTCATTTATTATTAAATTGATTTTACTTCAGTTATTAAATAATTTTAA
>CALGII010000144.1 GCA_937915485.1 uncultured Ignavibacteriota bacterium
CTGAACTGCAGCATCTCAACTTCGTCAATATTTTTTCTTTCGTTTTCAGCGGGAGATTTTTCCTGAGTTGTTTCCTGTTTTCGGTTTCGGTCCTGCTTGTCTCGGTTTTTGTATCTTCCTTCTTCTTGCTCCTGTCGCTTTTGGTTAGCACCCTGCATATATTACAGGACATTAATAACATAGCGGTAATAATAAGTATGATGACGTTTTTCATATCGAGTATATGATAAAAATTCTTATGATTCTGAATACTTATGATCGGGAAAAATATTTTATTACAATAAAACCTAACGATTAATTTGTAGAAAAAAAAGCGAAAAGTTGTGCAGGAGTGAGTTCGTTAAAAGAGCTGATTACTTTCCGCTCTTCTCCTTGTTAGTTTTAAGGGCGTGTTTTACTATGCCGGCGACAAGGCGTAAAGGCAGGGGCTCACCGTAATTAAAATGTATCGCTGATTTGGTAGTCTTGAAACTCTCAAGTTCTTCCCGGAAATGTTTCATTACAACAGGCTTCACGAACAGGCTGTAATGATTCCTGAATGCCGCGAACCAGCAGAGCATCCCGTTTTTCCTGTATCCCGGCATACCGTAACTGATGCATTCATCAGCGCCGGGAGCATTTTTCAAAATAACGCCGCGCAGTTTAACGAGATGCTTCCTTGCTTCTTCGGTTTGTCCGGCAAGATAATCGTCAACGGTAACCCGGTTATTCTCAGGCGTTCTCAAGCTCTTTGATATCGAGTTTTATCATCTTCATCATTGCATCCATTACTCTCCGGTTCTTCTCAGGGTCCTTTGTCATTAACAAGTCGCTGATGTTGTGAGGAGCCACCTGCCAGGTCAGGCCGTATTTGTCCTCAAGCCATCCGCACTGTATGGGCTTGCCGCCATCGGTAAGTTTCTCCCAGTAAAAGTCTATTTCTTCCTGATTCTCGCACTCGACTGCTAATGAAAAAGCGGGAGTGAATTTATACATAGGACCTCCGTTAAGCGCGACGTACTCTCTGCCGTCGATTTCGAAAGAGACTGTAAGCACGGTTCCTTCGGGCATAGGTGCGTCCTTTCCGTAACGCAACAGCGATTTTATTTTCGAGTTTTTAAAGATTGATAAGTAAAAATTGATAGCCTCTTCGGCGTTGTTGTCAAACCATAAGAAAGGTGTTATTTTTTTCATAGCGTTTTTGGTTTTGTTTTCCCTTATCCATTGAAACAAACAACAGGACTTTTAAGTGCTGAAGGCGAACAAAAAAATTATCATAAAATGATAATCTCCGTTTGCCGTATTCTTATAAATTTGTAATAAATAAAATTAAATACAATGAATACGAACAACAATCTGATGTACTACCTGACAATCGAAAACATTCAGGCGATTGCAAGCCAGGAAATAAACAGGCATTTGCTGCCCGAAGAGGTTGATACTCTTATAAAGTACATAAACGCGCGAGTAGGTTTGATGTGATTCACCCGTCAGAAGGAAACTACTGATGGTCACGGAGGCGCCGGAGTAAGAGCGATACGTGAAACTGGTACAGGCCTTCGGCCTGTGCGTCAGGTGAATACCTGACGCCATCAAATAAGTTTAGAAGTTACTTTACTATGACGAAGTCAATCTTTCTTGTTGTCGTATCAGCGCTGATTAATTGCACTTTTATACTCGAGCCCGCGTGAAAGACCTTTCCCTTGCGTTTACCGACCGCGCAGTGCTGCCTTTCGTCGTATTCGTAATAATCGTCTTCGATGTCGCGGTAGCGCACCATACCTTCAATCTTGAATTCGGTCAGTTCGACGAAAAGTCCGAATTTCCCGATTCCTGAAATAATCGCATCAAATTCGTCTCCGAGTTTATCCTTGATGAATTCTACCTGCAGAATCTTAGTTACTTCCCGCTCGGCGGCGACGGCGTTCTGTTCCTGCACGGAACAGTGCTTGCACATTTCATCCAATGCGTTCCTGTATCTGGGGTGCACGTCGATGTTCTGCGTTCTGCCATTCAGGTAATTGCCGTAAGCGAATAGAAGTCTGTGCACGATTAAATCGGGATAACGCCTGATGGGGGAGGTGAAGTGAGTATAATTTTCAAAACCGAGACCGTAATGGCCGATGTTCTCGTTCGTGTAAACGGCCTTTGCCATAGAACGTATTAAGAGGTCGTTTATGATGAACTCTTCCGGCTGTCCTTTAATATCCTCGAGAAGTTTCTTTATCTCGTTTTTATCTTTAAGGTTTGCCCTGTGCCCGAACTGCCTTATGAATTCGGAAAGGTTCTGGAGTTTTTCCGCGTCCGGCAGGTCGTGTACTCTGTAAACAAACGGAAGTTCGCTTTTCATTTTCAGGGCGAGTTTGTTCACGAATTCCGTTACGCATCTGTTGGCAAGGAGCATGAACTCTTCTATCATTCTCATAGAATCGAGCCTGTCTTTTATTCCGATGCTTTTGATGAGCCCCTTTTTGTCTATTTCAAATTCCACTTCCCGCGAATCGAAGTCGATGCTGCCGTCTGCGATGCGCTTTTTAGTCAGCGCCTGCGAAACCCTGAACATAAGAAGAATTTCCTTTGAGAAATCTCCTTTCTTATTATCTATTATATCCTGCGCCTCCTGATAAGTAAAACGCCTCTTGCTGTTTATGATGCTCTTTGTGAGTTCGTAGTTTTTAATACCGAAATTCCTGCCGAGTTCTATGAACACCGAAAAAGCCAGCCTGTCAACGTTCGGTTTCAGCGAGCATAAATCATTAGATAGTATTTCGGGCAGCATCGGCACTACCTTATTCGGAAAGTAAACGCTCGTAGCGCGCTTGAACGCTTCAATGTCAACAGCCGTTCCGTCCGCAACGAAGTGCGAAACATCGGCAATGTGAACGCCGATTTTATAGCCGTCAGGAATTTTTTCAATTGACACCGCGTCGTCAAAATCCTTCGCGTCTTTCGGGTCTATTGTAAAAAGCGTCATCGAACGCAGGTCTTTTCTGTAGTCCTCGATTAATCCCGTTTCGGTTTTTTTCCTGTAGTCTCCGAATATCTCCGCGGTTTCGGTCAGGACATCATCAGCGAAACGGTCTTCGAAGGCGTATTTTTTCATCACCGATATAACTTCGACAAGCGTGTCTCCCGCCGCGCCGAGAACCTCAATAACTCTCGCTTCGAGATCGACTATGCCGTCCTCGATGTCGTCAACGTTTATGATTTCGCAGACAACCTTGCTTCCGTAAACCGCACCGTTGTAATCCTTCTGCCTCACTATGACGTCGACTTTTATTTTTCTCGAGTCGGGATAAACTCTGGCGTAATTTCTCTTCGGGTCGAAAAATCCGGTTATGTAGTAAACGTCCTTATTGATTACCTTGGTCACGCGGGCGTATTCGACACCCGTGCTTCCCTTGTACGACTTTCTGAATTCTACCTTGTCCCCTATGGAAATCTTCTGTCCTTTTTTAAGCCTGATACCGAGAATGTAAGATTTTTTATTGTCCGAGTACCTTACGGCAATGTTCTTGCTTTCGTCGAGAATGACGTCTCCGGTCAGGAAAACGCTTTCGACCTGAGGCAGTGAAAAATACTTTCCGTCTTTTCTGATTTCACCTTTAAGAACGAGTTCGTTAAGAGCGTCGCGAAGTTCGGGACGCGATGATTTTGGTATCCGGAGATTTCCGAGAAGATGGTTGAACTTGTAATTTGTTCCTCTGTTCTTCTTCAGGAACGTGATTATTTCTTTATGCAGTCTGATGTTTTTATTTAATATAATAATATTAATCGTTTAATTCGCATCTATAAAGATAACTACTTAAGCAGCACGAATTTTTTTACAGAGACAAAATCACCCGCTTTCAATACGTAGTAATAAATTCCGCTGGATAAATTCCCGGCGTTAAAGTTAAGATTGTATGTTCCCGGACCGCGCCTGCCGTTAAGCGGCTCGGCTACTTTTCTGCCAAGGATGTTGTAAACGGTGATTGAAACCTGGGACGTTTTATTGATGCTGAACTTTATGTTCGTTCCTGCGTTGAAGGGATTCGGATAATTCTGGTACAAATAAAATTCGTCAGGCGTTTCCGAAGAAATGACTCCTATTCCGACGGGATGTCCCGTGACATCCTTATATCGCTGGTGAAACTCCTGATAATACTGGTTAGTGATAACGGGGCTGTGGAATATCATGATGTCCTCGTCGTTGTTCAGATTTGATGCCGTCGTCCAGTCGTAAGAGCCCATCACGAGGGAAGTATTCTGATTGTTCTGAAGGGGGTCGCAAAGCAGGTATGAATGCGACAACCTCCCGTTCGTCGAATCGACCCACACGTCAGCCCAGTTTTTCATCTGGTTGAAAATTCCCGTTCCTGAATTTACGAGATCGAAAATGCCTTTTATTTGTCTCGAAGTTCTGAGGCTGTAGAGAGTGTTGTATAAGTTCTGTGATTTGAAATCATAGGTTCCGAACATGATACCCGAAGCTGTACCTGACATTAAACTCCTGATTCTTTTTTCGACGCTGTCCGAGGGCGCAAAATAGATTTCCGTTACAATCCCGTTCAGGTTGACGATGTGAGGAGTATTGTCTTTTTTCAGGCTGCCGAATTTTGATTGAGAAACGACAGGCAAATCTCCGTGAGAGCCCCACATCTCGTCGAATTCGCGCGTGTAAACGTATGCAAGCGCGCGGTCATTGACTTCGACGGCGCTGTTTTTATCAATGCACAGGCTCTGATGCGTGATTTCCGCCGAACTGTTCCAGACGTAAACCAGCCCTCCTGAGCAGGTGCATCTCGCGTCGAAAACCCAGAAGTTCATGTGCATTCCGTGTCCGCTTCCCGTATCGTAATTTCTTTTAAGTACAGGAATACCGTGAGCGATTAGAGTATCAATCCAGTTGGAATTCTGTTTGCCGTCGTAAACTACTCTGATTACAACGTCGTCATTTTTAGCCCTTATCAAAGCATCCGTTATCGCTGCGGCGTCCTCGAATGAACTTAACGCCGCGTCGATATAGAATCCCGAATTCGATATTCTATTGAGAAGCGTTTCTTCGAGATTAACAAGTTGTTCGGCATTAACGGATGTTTTAACAGTCGTGTCGACAGTGCTGTTGAAATATACGTTTACCCAGCCCTCGCAGGCCGACATTGTAATGAACACGCTGTTTTCGGAAGTCGAAGAGCCGTATTGGTTTGACGACGTCACGTTGAAATTATAAATCGTGTTCACATTCAGGTAATTAAGCGTGACGGAGTGGATTGTATCCATCGATGAACTGTACACGGAGTCGGTATATACGACAGATTCGTTAAGCGAATCCGATATCATCCATCTTACCTTCGAATCCGAGGGGGAGTCTGTTCTCCAGGTAATTTTCACCGAATAGAGTTGTACGTCGGAATATTGAACATCCGATATTATAGGACCGGATTTTTCCGCTCCGCCCGTCAGGGAAATTGCAAATACAAAAGCGATGAGGCAGTAGAAGTATTTCATTTTAAAATTTTATTCTGTAAACAATCGCTCCGCCTGTTCTATTATCGATTGAAGAAAGATTGTTCTGGTTGAACGGGTCGATGTATCTTTCAAGTTGGATAATAATGTTCTGCGAAAAATTGTTCACGCCGAAAATATTGTTTAAAGGATATTCGATTAAAAAGTTCGTGTTCGAAAGGTCCCTGAAAATCTGACCGCCGAAAATGACAGTCGCACCCGCGATCTGCGCGGTGAATCTGACATCCGTATTATCGGCAAAACTTCCGCTCTGGGAATCTTTGTACGAGATATCCGTCTTAAGAATGAAAGGCAGATATGTATTTATTATATCCGAGAGATAGTTTGACGCGAAACTCGTTCCAACGTTCGCGCCGACAGTCGATAGCAGGTTCAGCCGCTGGTTCGCGCTGAGTTCGTCCTTGAACTTGCCGAAAACGATGAAACTCATCGCGTCGTCGCTTGGATTAGAGCCTCCGTAAGGCGAATCGTTGACGAGTATTTTCCATCCGAGCCTCGGATTAGACGCGTTGCCCGAAACGTCGAGATCGATTTCCACCTGCTTTGACGAACCCGGATTGTTAACGTCCTGAACGTTGGTCTTATACAAGCCATTAATGAACAGTTCGGGATTCGTAACGTCTCCGTTGAACAACACGTAGCCGGTCGCGTTGAAGTTTTTGTAAAACTTGTAGTAGGAATTTTGTCCGAGGTCAACCCTGCCGCGGGTCGAGAAGGATTCCGTCTCAAGGTTGTCAAAAGTAATGTTTGTGCTCACGTTCCCGGCGAATTCCTGACCGGTTTTCTCGTCAATAATTAATTTAGCGTAAACATCCTTAAGTGACTTGAGTTTCAGATAGTACTTGAAATTGCTCGCTTTAGGTTTGTTAAGAGTCGTATCAGCCATTCTATAGAAATAATTTTCGAACGGGTCGAGTCTTGAATTATCTCCGATGGAAAGGCTGTCAGTAATCTTCACGACGTAAAGCGAATCTGTCTTAAGAGACACTGAATCTATCAGAACCTTATAGATGAAATTATCGGCATAAATGTCGTAAGCAATCCTGTACTGCGGGACTATGAGAATCCTGCCCTCATTAATGTTCAGGTCTCCCGTCATGTACAGATTGTCAGCGTTTCCTTTAAGAACGATATCGTTTAAACCCGTTGAGCCGTAAAGGTTACCGTAAATGCCCATTATGTTCTGTGTCACGTTCTCATCGAGAAGTTTAGCGGAACCTCTGAGCCGCAGTTCCATTTCATTAAAGGACAGATTTGAAAAGTCTATGTAACCGTTCATATCCATAGTTCTTTTCGAATCCGACGAATGATAAATTTTAAACTTCTGAAAGTTAAGTTTTTGCTTGTCCGCGTTCAGATTAGCGTTGAAATTGTAATTAACTCCGGTCATGTCAAGCGTGAATGAGCCTTTATCGATATTCATTCCACCGGTCAGCAATGGTTCTTTCACGATACCCGAAATATTCAGGCTGCCGTTCATTTTTCCTTTAAGGTCCGAAATTACCGGTACGAACTGTTCGAGTATTTTAATCTGAAAATCCTTGGCGTTTATTCCGAGATTCACCTCACTCTCGAGAACGCTGTTCCTCTGCTCCTCGGTAATATCTTTTCCGAGCGGGTTTTTGATAGGCACGTTACCGTCAATAGTAAGAAGCCCGGCGTTATTGGGATTGTAAAATGATATCTGCGGAACGAGGACATTGTCCTCATAATCGATAAGAGCGTCGATTCTTCCGAGTTTCATCTTATTCATCGAAAGGAAATCCGTATTTGTTTCAAGGTTCAAGGACGGGTCCTCGGGACTTCCCGTGAAATGAAGTTTAATTCTTCTGACGTTGCCCTTTATAAGATTATCCTTGTCGATTCTGGGATTTGAAAACAACTGAATTTTTGAAATATTAATTTTATCCGCCGATACAGTAAGATCGCTGGAACCGTTCAGTGAGTAGTACCCGCTTGCAGTGATTCTCTGGTTTTCATCCGCGAGTTTGAAACTGTTGACGCGTATGTTGCTGCCCGCGCTTCCCGTGTCGTTTTGAATGTATTCCAGCGCGACAGGTTCAACATTCTTAAAATTGTAATTGTCATATAAAAAACTGAGGGTGTCAAGTCTTAGTCCGAAATCGTCCGTGTTGAGATTCAAGTGTCCGTTTGCAAATATCCCTTTTGTCGAATCCATTTTTCCGAATACGCGAACGACAGGTCTTTCGGCGTTCGTGTTAAGGTTTACGCTGAGCGTATCGAACTTGCTGCCGCCGAATTCAATACCCGAAAATCTTGTAGTGAGGTCCGCAAGGTAAGTAAAAGGCAGGCTACTTCCCGCGTCGTCCTTTAAAAACACCCTTACCACACTATTCCTGAATCCAAAAACAGAGTCCTTATAAGCGAAATCCTCAAAGCGTCCTTCTGTTGTAAACACGAACGTATTTTTGTCGTTGAGGATTCTCCCGCGAATGTCGCACTTGAACACGAGGCTGCTGTCTTTCATCGCAAGATAGAGGGGCACCAGACTTTTTAATTTTATCTTGTATCTGAAGTCCGTTTCAAATGACGCAGCCGTAGAAAAAATCTCCCTCCGGCTGAAGGCAGTCTGTTCCCGCTTGAAGCCTAGCGAATCGGACTTGAGATTGTTTTCAATTTGCTCGGTAATCTTTTTTAGGTTTGCCGTTATAAGCGAAGGAATATCGAGCACTTTGAATCTTCCCGATGCTTCCATATCAAGAATGTTCGATGAAACCGTTACGAATCTTTTTGAACTGTCCGTCTTGAATTCAGCGGTGAGGGGAGTAGAAGGAATTGTGTAACCCGCGAGAACCGAATTGTCAAAATTGAAATTCATTTTGCCGATAAGTTTGTCGGGGTCGGTACCCGTGCCTTCAACGTCAAACGCGAAATTAAGGCTGCCGGCGTCATCCTTGTTTCCGGTGAGCGTCGAAATGTCGAAATTTCTGCACACTCCTTTTACGTCATATCCGATTGAATTCAAATCCCGTACGTTTACATTGCCCTTGAAATCCGCGTAACCCGAATTGGATTTGTAGTTCACGTCCATCACGATGACACCCGAATTCGAGTTTACAGTTCCCGAAGAGGACTCGATTCTCTGTCCGAGTATGGTAGTATTCGAGAGTTTATACGTTATCTTGTTAGTCATCGTTCTGTAGTCGACGCCTCTGCCTTCGACTACGAAATCGCCCGTGACGCTGCTCTTAAGTTTGTCGTCCTTTATAATTCTTCCTATATCTATATTACGCGTCGTTGCTTTCGCGTCGTAAATCAGTTCGTTCTTAGTTATGTCAAGATAACCTTTTACTTCGGCGTCGCCTGCGGATGTTTTAACCTGCGCCTCCGCATTGAACTTCAGAGGTTCGCCCTTGAACTTGAAGTTAGCAGTGATTACTCCCAGATGGCTGTAATCGGGGATTGGAATTCCGGGGATGATTTCTTTTTCGTCATCCGGATTAAGAACGGCATTTTTGCAGTCAACGTCGAAATATAGTTTTGATGGTTCGTGCAGGTTCTTAACGCTTCCGTTTATGTCCAGCGAAGTGCCGTAGGGCAGGTTAATTTTCAGTTCGTCCATCTTGAAGTCGGCGTAATTCCCCTTTGCTTTAAGTTTCAGATACACGAGACCGTCCATGAATTTGATGTCGGGAAGGAAGAACGTAAGATCATCAAAGTTAAATTTGTTCGTTGTAATGTCTATTACGAAATTCTTTTTTTTGAAATCCGTGTAATCAATTTTTTCCTTGAGCGGGTTCAGGTTTTCGATTGACGCTTCACGAATGAATATGCGGGACTTATCTGTCAACAGCCTCAGATGCCTGACTTCGGCGAGGTCTTTATCGTCTATTTTTCCTTCAAGGGAAAGGTTGTTTATGTTGAAATCGGAATTTGTCCTGAATGAAAGATTAAGTATGTTGATTTTTTTCTCGTCGGGTAGGTACGAGCCGAAGAGGTTAAGGTTAAGGTCAGTGACGTCAAGATTGTCAAAATCCAGGCTCTTTATCTTCCGCATCACTACATTGCGTACAGGGACGTTTTCGTCTTTTTCAGCGATCGAACGGAAATTACCGTTTCTTATTTCGAACTTATCCGCGTAAATTTTCCAGTCAAACTCTTTTTTGACAGTGTCGGGTTCTTTTTCCGACTTGAGCAGGTACTCGAAATTCCAGATCCGGCTTCCGTCTTTATCGGCAACTTTTGTCAGGTTGATTTCGGGTTTGTCGATTACGAGACTTCTCACTTTCACTTTCTTGCTCCAGAGCCCGAGCAAATCATAACTTACGTCGAGCCTTCCGAGTTTAAGAAGAGTATCCTTTTTTACTACAAGGCTGACGTTATTCAATTTAATGTCCCGAACGAACGTGCCTTCAATGCTTTCAATGTAAAGTACGGATTCCTTATCCGCGAGGATGCCGTTTATCTTGTCAACCGCAATGCTAAGAATCCAGTTTCGGAAAAATGACGTCTGTATCAGAATCCCAAACAAAATGAAAAGCGCGAACAGAGCGATGAAGATTTTTTTAAAGATACCCCTCTTTTTCCTTTGACTAATGGGCTTTCCGGACGGTTCTCCGGCTTCAGGTCCCGCGACGACATCCGTTACGGGGTCTGCAGGTTTTTCATCACTTTTTAAGTCGTCAATATTTTCCGCGTTTTCGGACAATAATCAGAGGGTTTTGATTTTATTTATTAATCCGGTTGACGAGTATGAGTCAACAAATTTCAGGCTGATAACTTTACCTCCGTATTCTTCGACAACATCGGAGCCAACAATATCTTCTTTCTTCCAGTCGCCGCCTTTCACGAGGAAATCAGGACGGACAAATTTTATCAGTTCATACGGTGTCTCTTCTCCGAATATGATGACGCAGTCAACGGGTTTCAGCGACGAGAGTACGAATGCCCTGTCAATTTCTCCGACGACAGGTCTTCCGCTGCCTTTAAGTTTTTTTACTGAGGAGTCCGAATTCAGTCCGACGACAAGGAAATCTCCGAGAGATTTTGCTTCATTCAGATACTCGATATGACCTCTGTGAATAATGTCAAAGCAGCCGTTTGTAAAAACGACGCTTCTTTTTTCATCTTTCAGGTTCTTCCTGATTTCGGCGAAATCTTCTTTTGCAAACATAATATCAGGATATTAATTTTTTGTACAGTTTGTCCCTGCGCACAGGGACTATTCCTACTTCTTCTACTACGATTCCCGCCGCAATGTTCGCTATATATGCCGCGTCCCTGACGCCCGCGCCTCCGGACAGACAGAAAGCCATAGTTGAAATAACCGTATCACCCGCACCCGAAACATCGGCAACTTTTTTCGCAACGGTCTTGACGGACGAAACAACAATTTTCCCGTTTTCCCTGCTGTAGATTCTCATTCCGTGCTCGCCGAGTGTCAGAACGACGTTTTTGCATTTCAGTTTTTTTATAAGACTCATCACCAGTTCGTTCGGGTCTCCCGCGGTTTTTAATTTCTTTCCGAACGCATCTTCCAATTCTTTCCTGTTCGGTTTGAACAGAAAAGTTTCCTTGAATTCGAAAAAGTTTTCGAATTTCGGGTCAACGAGAACCTTGATTTTTTTCTTAACGGCGTGAGCGAGAATTTTCTTTATGAGCGGTTTTGTAAGCACGCCTTTGTTGTAGTCCTGCAGGATAATGTAATTCGTATCATTGCCAATTTCTCCGAGTTTACTAATAATCTGCGATTCTATTTGCGCACTGATATCCTGCTTCGATTCGTTGTCGATTCTTATAAGGTGATGCGAGTCCGAAATCACGCGCGTCTTGCAGGTTGTCGGTCTTGAGGAGTCGGTTATAAGCCCCGAAGTATCCTGTCCGAGGTTTCTCATCTCATCCCTGAGTATCTTGCCCGCTCCGTCGTTTCCGATAACTCCTATAAGGAAAGGCTCCGCGCCAAGTGATTTTATATTCAGGCTCACGTTCGCCGCGCCGCCGAGTTTACTTATTGATTCCTTCAGGTCAAAAACCTGTACCGGTGCTTCAGGAGATATCCTGTTTACATTTCCGAACATGTACCTGTCAAGCATAATATCGCCGATTATACAGATTCTCTTGCCTGATGCCGCTTCGAATATCTTATCTATCTTTTTTCTGTCCATCCCTTAAGATAATTTTTATATGTAGGTTATTCAATTTAGAAATAGTTGAACACGAAATTCAGAAAATGGTCCGCCTGATACCTCTGCGAGAAGAAGACCTGCAGACCGTTGCTCGTTATAATGCGGTAAAAATTCGTACCTCCTTCGGAAACGACTTTCTCAATGTTCGTATTCGGGAAAAACGCTATTATGTTGCCGAGCGTGTAACTTTCCGGATTTACGAATTTGATTTTTTCCTGAGTTTTAGGTTTGGACTTCAGGGTATCGGCAAACTTGAATTTCAGCGTGTCGTTCCGTTTGTCCTCGACCGTATAGAGGCTGTCACCCTTAAATATGCGCATCTCCCTGCCGTAACGCTCGTCGATTACTTTAAGATTCAGGTTATAAACTCCGCTTTCAAAAGGCGAACTCATGTATTTTTTGGAATAGTAAATGAGGGCGAACGGTTTAAGCACGATTATTGTCCGAATTTCATTTCTGTCGATAAGGTCTTCAATGTTACGGTCCGAGAATATTCTCTGTTTTTCGGTATAAACGAGAGAGTCGTCCGATTCTCTTCTGATTTCTATGAGTGAGTGGTACCTGTCGAATTCATACTCGTCGTAATTTATGCTGTCGAGTATGTTCTTTGACGCGGTTGCCCAGTTTATCATCACCGTCTGCGGATTAAAGCCGAGGTTGGAGTTGTCAACCTGAAAATTCTTTAATACAAGAAGTTTTCCGTAATTTATAACGTTCGGATTGTCCGAAAGTTTTACCGTGTTCTTCGCAAGAACGGTGACGTTCGAATCGTTGATGCTCGATTCGAGGTCACGAATGTAAAAAACCTTGTAGTCGCCGATAATTTCATTCTTGAAATTCATTTTTCCCAGTTTCTCCGCGTACCCGTCGCTCTTTACGACGGCGAGAGCGATTTTGTTCTTCTGAAGAAAACTCTTAATATCAAGTATGTTCAACTCTTCTTCAGTAGGACCTTTTTTCCTCGAGGATTTTTTATCTTTATGTATAGCAACGGGGAAATTTCCGAGCACAAACTTTGACGGGTAGTTTGAAAGGGTCTGTACGGCGAAAACGTCATAATATCCTTCGATTTCTTCGAAATAAACCCTGTCGTCGCCCTTGACGTAATTTCTTTCTATCCTTTCCCTTATTAGTCTTCCCGCTTCATAAGTGTCTTCCCTGAACGGATGGGGATAATAAAAACTCCATATCATGTTCATAATTATTATAACGGACAGCAGCGACAGCGTGAGATACTTTCTGTAATTCAGAATCTGCTTGACGGCGAGAGGTATGAACAGTATCGCGTTTATTACAATGTATCTCGATATCATATTCGTGCCGCCCGTACCGAAAAATCCCTGAAACATAAGAAGAAAAAGCTGCGCGACGTTGAAGAAAACGAAAATACTGAGCGCGGAGATTTCGTCTTTCTTCCTGAAAAATCCCTTTATGCAGTCGTAAGTTACTTTCAGGGCGAAGAACGAAGTGACAGGCGCGATGTAGAAAATGAATATCGGATATTGAATGACTTTTTGCAGCACTTTCGCTGCTCCGTAATCTTCGTAAATCTTGTTGGTTTCCTTCGCGAAGTAAAGCAGGTCCCCGTAGTCTTTCAGATTTAGGAGCAGCCACCATACTATGGTCAGCAGGGAGATAAGGGAAATCGCGACGGGAAGAAAATCCTTTTTCCCCTTTTTTAGAATTATCTCGACGTAAAAAATATACACTACAAAAACCACGCTGAACAGCCAGCCTTCATACCTGAACATGTTTCCAAACGCGAAGAAAACCGTCGCGGCGGCGAGAGGGACAATCTTTCCGCCGCTCTTGTTGTACATAAGAGCGTAGTAAATTCCTCCGATTATGAAAAAGAAGTGAATCGATTCCGGCAGTCCTGAAATTCCCAGCCATACCTGAAACGGAAAGAAAATAAATATCAGGCAGGAAAAGACTGCATTCCATTTATCAAAAACAATACGGCATATCCTGTACAGGTAAAATAAGGTCGCGGTGGAGAAAAGGAAATTCGTAAAAGTCGCCGCGAAGTACAAATCCTTTATGAAGAGCATCACGAATCCGTTGAGCCAGAAGTGCGGAGACAGCCAGACACCCGCGTACATTTCGGGTTTCTGCATCCATTCAAATGATTTGACAGTGCGGCAATAATCGTCCGATGAGAGCCACCTGTAGCCCGAATTGAAAATAATAATCTGGAAAATTATTTTGACGAGCATTAGCAGCCCGAGTACCAGCCATTCGTTGTTCAGGATTGCATCCCTGAATTTTCCATAGGCGGACTTTAATAATTCTATCTTATTTGAACTGCTTTCTTTCAATTGTTGAGTTTAATTCGGAACGTTGTTCCTTTATCTGTGCTGCTTTCGAGCAAAATTAGTTTCCCTTTGTGGTAATCGTCGACGATTCTTTTCGAAAGGCTAAGTCCGAGACCCCAGCCTCTCTTCTTAGTGGAAAATCCGGGTCTGAAAATATCTTTCCTGTATTTTTTATCAACGCCCTTGCCGTTGTCGGTAACGTCAATTATTATTTCACCGGGGCGCTCATCTACCTTGAAATTAATAAATCCGTGTTCTTTTTCTATCGCGTCGAGTGCGTTCTTCAGAAGATTCTCAATTACCCATTCAAAAAGTTCCGTGTTAAGTTTTACGAGAACTTCATCGGGAGCCTGTACTCCGATGCTGACTTTCTTCCTTACGCTTCCGTCGGCATTCGTAAATCCGGGTATTCTTTTTTCGAAATAGCCGCAGACATTTTTAATAAGTTCGCTCACGTTTTCGGGTTCGAGTTTCGGGAGCGAGCCGATTTTTGAGAACCTCGTTGCAATCTTGTTTAATTTCTCAATATCGCTTTCCGTTTCGTCCAGAATCTCTTTGAAATTTCCGCTTCCGGGATCCGTGTTCTTCAGTATTTCTATCCAGCCCATGAGGGATGAAAGGGGAGTTCCGAGTTGGTGGGCGGTTTCTTTCGAGAGGCCGACCCATATACTGCTCTGCTCGTGCTTCTTGACGTATGAAAAACCGATGTAACCGAGCAGTATGAAAATGCCGCCGATTATGATTTCAAAAAAAGGCAGAACTTTCAACTGTGTTATGAGCGTTGATTGTCCGTAGTTAACGTAATTCAGAATTACCGTATCCCTGTAACTGACTTTTATCGGCGGGTTGACTTCCACCATGCTCTTAGCCTGCTTCAGGAGTATACGCTGCATATCCGGTGCAGGCAGCGTGGTATCGATATCGATATTCTTGTAAAAACTTACCACCTTATAATCCTTGTCAGTGGCAATTATCGGAAAATCTATCTGGGTAATTATTTCGTTGAAAATGAAACTGTATTCTCCGCTTGAACTTTCGTCGTTTGCAATGTATTCGAGCGACTTCGCGTAAAGGTTCGCGATCAGAGCCTCGCGCTTCTGAATTCTGTCCACTAGAATCTGCGTGAAGAACAGAATCGCGATGGCAAAAATGACAGCGCTTATTACGAGAACAATTTTTAATTTTAGGGAGCCGATCTTATACATTCCGAATAATGTTATCCTATATTAATTAATATATTCTTATTTTTACCGGGTTAAGCGATAAACAATGTAGATTGAACAGAAACGTCAAAATATTATTCTTTCTTTTTATTCTTTTCATAATTTCATTCATTGCTTCATTGTTTTCCGGAAGTGTTTTTATTTCTCCCATCGAGTTATTTTCAGGGGCAGACGGAATCAACCGGAATTTAATCATGATTTTTTACGAAATCAGACTTCCCAGAACGCTTAATGCCGTGCTTATCGGTTCGGCGTTAAGTTGTTCGGGTATCGTACTCCAGACAATTCTCCGTAATAATCTCGCCGAACCCGGATTGCTCGGGATATCCGCGGGCGCAGGTCTCGGCGCGATAATTCTTTTCATTTTGCCTTACGCGTCATTTTATTTTGTCGCACCGGTATCGTTCATCTCCGCGCTCGGAACAACACTCGTAATATTTTATATTTCTAATGGTTTAAAGCATAAATATACTAATTTTTTATCATCAAATAAAATCATCTTAGCGGGAATAGCGATAAATGCTCTGTTATCATCAGTTAACGCTTTTCTGCTCATTTATACGGGAAAATCTCTTACGCACATAATTTACTGGCTGAACGGAGGGCTTTCCGGCAGAGGATGGAATGAATTCTATCCGACATTCGTTTTTGTGATAGCAGGGGTAATAATAGCGGGTTTGCTTTCAAAAGAATATAACGTGCTTTCACTCGGAAGTGAATTATCCGTAACTTTGGGACTGAACACGAAAAGACTTCAGAATATCTCTATTGCCGTGTCGTCTGTACTCGCGGCGGCGGCTGTATCCGTGGCGGGCATAATATCTTTTGTAGGACTTATAGTGCCGAACATATCAAAACTTCTTCTTGGTTCTGACCATCGATATTCGATTCCCGGAAGCATACTTCTCGGCTCGGTTTTTCTTCTCGTATCAGATATTATTGCAAGGACTGTAATTTCTCCATCAGAAATTCCCGTAGGAATCGTGACGTCTTTTATTGGCGCGCCTGTATTCATCTGGCTTATAATTAAAAGAAGCGGAAATGAATGACCTGAATGATACCATAGCGGCGATATCGACGCCACTCGGTGAAGGCGGAATTTCCGTTATACGTGTTTCCGGGGCGCGGGCGTTTGATATTACAGGCAGCGTTTTTTCGAAATCGCGTGACGGAAAACCTGAGACCGATTTCAATTCGGTGCCTACGCATACTATTCACTTCGGCTTTTTATTTGATGATGGGATTATTGTGGACGAAGTTCTCATATCAGTTTTTAAAAGTCCTAACTCTTACACGGGAGAGGACGTAATAGAAGTATCGTCCCACGGAGGAGTACTGGTAACAAAGAAAGTTCTCGGAACGATTCTTAAGAAAGGGGCGAGGCATGCGGAACCGGGGGAATTCACTAAGCGTGCTTTCCTTAACGGAAAGATAGACCTTTCGGAAGCGGAAGCAGTGGCGGATCTTATCAAAGCGAAGACCGACGAAGCGCATAAGTCTTCGATTCAGCAACTTGAAGGAGCGCTGTCGGATATCGTGAATGAAATCAGGGAAGAACTTATAAGAATTACGGCGCTCGTCGAACTTGAACTTGACTTCGCGGAGGAAGACGTCGAATTCACGAAGAAAGAAGAAATCAGAAAGAAGTGCAGTGATACTATCAGGAATCTGGAAGAGATTCTTGCATCTTACATAAGCGGAAAAGTTATTCGGGAAGGTGTCAACGTAGTGATTGCGGGACGTCCGAACAGCGGAAAGTCGTCACTGTTCAATGCCCTCCTTAAATCGGATAGGGCGATTGTGAGCGACATTTCGGGAACGACGCGCGACTACCTTGAAGAGAACATAATTATCGAAGGTATACTTTTTAACCTGACTGACACTGCAGGATTAAGAATGACGGAGGATTTGATAGAATCGGAGGGTATAAAAAGGGCGAATGACAAAATCGTGAACGCGGACCTGGTTTTATATCTGCTGGATACATCCAGCAGCGCAGTTGAATTAAAGCAGGGTTATGATTATTATTCCGTGAATTTAGACAGGAGCAGTTCGGTGCTCGTATTCACGAAGTCGGATATTTCATCAAAAGATTTCGAGCAATCGGACGTGAATTCTTACGGAGTGCTAATTAACATTAATGACGCTAAATCGCTGTCGAAACTGAAAAAAGTCATGGTCACCCGCGTAAATGAAAGGACGATACCGACGGGGCAGGGAAAGATTATCCTGACCAATCTGAGGCATAAGTTGTGCGTTGAAGATACAATCGTATCGTTAAAGAACGTAATAGAATCGATTGATAACAAGATGAGTGGCGAGTTCATATCGGTCGATTTGAGAAACGCGCTTAAACGTCTGGGAGAAATTACCGGACAGGTTACTAACGAAGATATTTTGAATTTCATATTCTCAAAATTCTGCATCGGGAAATAGAATTTTTACAACCGTGAAACCGTTCAATAATTAAGAAGTTATAATGAGCGGAATTTGAGAACAAAATCTAAATATAAATTATGAAACTTCCGTCAATAGATTTGCTGCTCAGGCAGGCAAGGGAAACTCTGTTAAGGTTCCCGCTCGTTCTTTTATCGGCGCTAATCGGGGCCTATTCGATGATGAGGGTTATTGGATTTTCCCGCGACTATTATATGCTTCATTCTCAGGGCTGGTTCAACGTAGTAATGACCTGTTCTCTTGGAATCCCTTTATTTCTTGCCTTTGCGTTGTATTCGGAAAAGCGCGGGCATTCAACGGTGAAAAAATTATTGCTGCAGGCTATACCTCTTATAATATTGCTGGTTTTTTATTTCTCATTATCAAAAGAGGACAATTACACCGATATTGGAAGATATTTCCTTTATCTCACGGCGTTTCATTTGTTCGTTTCGTTCTCCCCGTTCGTAACCGGTGATAAAGACCAGATAAGGTTCTGGGATTTCAATCAGAAAATTTTTCTGAGGTTTGTTCTATCCGCATTATATTCGGGGGTGCTTTACGCGGGACTTGCAATCGCTCTTCTCGCTTTCGATAAACTGTTCGACATGAACATTAAAGGTGAAAGGTACGGGCAGTTATTTTTCTTCATAGCGGGTGTATTCAATACTTGGTTCTTTTGTTCGGGCATTCCGGCAATCGGCGGAGAACAGGAATCCGAATTCAAATATCCGAAAGGGCTTAAAATTTTCGCTCAATACGTAATACTGCCGATTGTAGTCGTGTACGTCGTGATTTTATATATGTATCTTTTCAAGATTATATTTCAATGGAATCTGCCGATGGGCTGGGTCTCGTATCTCGTGCTTGGATTTTCCGCGGCGGGAATATTCTCGCTGCTGCTGGTTTATCCGCAGAAAGATGAAGTGCGGTGGCTCAGGATTTTTTCAAGATTGTTTTTCGCCGCGTTGATACCGCAGATAATCCTTCTCTTCCTCGCTATAAGCAGGAGAACGTCCGAATACGGAATGACGGAAAAAAGATATTACGTCATAGTGCTTGCAATCTGGCTTGCCGTAACGACTTTTTATTACCTGCTGACGAACTTCAGAAACATAAAATACATCCCTGTCAGTCTTGCGCTGATTGCGGTCGTTACCTCCGCGGGTCCGTGGAGTTCGTTCGATTTGTCAATTAACAGTCAGTTATCGAGACTGGAAGAAGTCCTTATTAAGAACTCACTGCTCGTAAACGGAAAAATCGTTAAGGCGAAGGAGGAGATAAACAGCGAGGAACTTTCCGACGTGAAATCCATCGTGGAATTTTTAATACAGAGAAGAAAACTTGAACGCATACAGCCCTGGTTTGACGCGGACCTGAACACCGTAACGAGTGAAAAAAATCAGAACAGGATGAAAACAAGGAGTTCATACCAGCAGCAGCAGGGAATAATCGAACTGATGGGACTCGATATCGTGAATAAGGAGAGTTTCAAGAAGAAGCCGCATATCGATGTGCGGACAAAAAACACGAACGAGATAGACGTTAAAGGTTACGACAGATTTATTTTCTTCGATACATATTCAGGAGATACGATAAAAAAAGTCTTCGGGGACAGCGCATCAAAAACCGAGATGTATTTTGACAGGGATATGAACCTTCTAAACGTGCGGAGGGACAGAGATTCCATGAGATTCGACTTTAAACAGCCGCTGGAACGGCTCGAATCCGAAACTCCCGAATTGGAAGAAATGACTCTTAACGCCGTCGAGAATGGCATTAACGCAAAATTCATAGTGAAATACATTTACGCGGAAAGAAAAAATGACAGTCTGAGAATTAATAATTTACAGGGATACTTACTTATTAAGAATGAATAACGGCGTTTACAGCGACATAATAAGTTTCCTTAAAGCGGATATTCGCGGAAATATCAACGTCATAAATTTCATTGAAAACTACACGCCGGTATTCCTCATTAAATCGGAAGATTCGGTAATCGTCAAAGGAAGAAGCGACCGCGAATGGGTGTACATTGTAACGAAATCGAAGAGCAGGTTGAAGGAAATGCTGAAATATCTTGATGACGGTGACAAGAATTTCGCTGTCATCGAAGACTGGATGATACCTGTAATTTCGGAAGGGAAAAAAATAAAATGGTTGCTCAAGACGAACCGTCTTATATTGAATTCGAACATGTTTACTAACAATCCTTTGCTTGATAATCTGAAGGAATCGGAAGCGATGTACGTATTTGAAAATTCAGAGTACAAAGAATATCTTACTCCGGGTTATGTCAGGGACAGAATAACGAGCGGCGTGAGTTCGGTTATACGTCTCGGCGGCAAGCCGGCGGCATGGGGAATGACTCACGACGACGGCGCGATCGGTTTCCTCAATGTCCTGCCGCAATTCAGGGGAAGAGGACTCGGAAAGAATGTGTCCATAGACATGATTCAGAAAGTAATAAAGTCCGGGAAACTCCCTTTTGTTCATATCGAGGAGGGGAATACGAAGTCGATGAACCTTGCGCAGGGACTCGGTTTCGTAAAGGACAAAACGATTAACTGGATGCAGATTGAATGAAATACTGAAAATGGAACACGAGCACAATCACATCAGGAACTTAAAGAACATCAACACCGCTTTCATAATCGGGATAAGCCTGAATTTGCTTTACACGCTGCTTGAGTTCGGTGCCGGCTTTTATTACAATTCTCTTGTGCTTCTCTCTGACGCGGGACATAACCTAAGCGATGTCGCGAGTTTAATGCTTTCTCTCATAGCGTTTAAACTTTCGCAGGTCGCTGCAACAAAGAGGTTCACGTTTGGTTATAAGAGAGGAACCATACTCGCTTCATTTGTCAATGCTGTCGTGCTTATGATTGTCATTGCCGGAGTACTAAAGGAAGCGATAGAAAGGCTTGCGTCTCCGCCCGAAGCAAACGGTCTAAGCATATCTGCTGTCGCTTTAATAGGTATTTTAATAAACTCCGTCACTGCTCTTTTATTTTTCAAGGACAAGGAATCGGATATAAATATAAAGGGAGCATATCTTCATCTCGCTATGGATGCGGTAGTGTCGCTGGGCGCGGTAGTGTCAGGGCTCGTAATCCATTATACAGGTTGGGTAGTTGTAGATCCTTTGGTAAGCATGGGAATTGCAGTTGTGATAATAATTTCAACCTGGGGACTGCTGAAGGAAAGCATCTTTCTCTCGACTGATGCCGTGCCGAAAGGAATTGATACGGACAGGATAAGGGAAGCCGTGCTAAACGTCAAAGGCGTTAAGAACGTTCATCACATTCACGTTTGGGCGATGAGCACGACGGAGAACTCACTCACGATGCACGTAATTCTAGACGGAAAGGACGCGGTTCCCGAATCCGCAGGAATAAAAAAGAGAATAAAGGAAATACTATACGGTTATAATATTCACCACGCAACACTCGAGTTGGAAACCCCCGAAGAGAACTGCGGCGAGCCTGATTGCTGAGAATCCATATTAAAAATTTCCGTAATTATATAAATATTTTCTTGTTTATTGCAAGCATCTTATTTATATTACAAAACGGAAATTTGTTTCTGCTGTTTTCCCGCTAAAACTGGAGGATAAATGAAAAAGATATTTTTCTTCTTAGTCTTTGCGTTTTTAACCGCCGCGCAAACCAAATCTCAAGTCCTATTCGATTCAAGAATCGATTCTGCCGTTAATCAAATTTCACAGGAGAGAATAATAAAGTATGTGCGTGAACTGACAGGGGATACCGTCGCAATGATCGGCGGAACGCCCCGATTAATTTTCTCGAGATACTCTAGTTCATACGGGAATGAATTGGCGGGACAGTATATTCTTGAGAAATTCCAGAGTTTCGGACTTAATTCTTATCTGCAAGTCATCGACTCGACCTGTAAGAATGTAATCGCAATAAAGCAGGGTTCGAAGTATCCAAATCAAATGTACATAATCGGCGCGCATTATGATAACATAATCTGGCCTGCCAATCCCTCCCCGTTCGATACAGTTCACGGTGCTGATGATAACTGTTCGGGAGTATGCGGAGTCTTAGAGGCCGCAAGAATACTATCGGGAATGAATCCGGAATACACAGTAGTGTTTGCCGCATGGGACCAGGAGGAAAATTCTCAGGTATGGGGCGCAGGGAATTACGTAGATACGGCATTATCAAGAAATGATTCAATCAAAGGATACATAAATCTGGATATGCTGGCGTGGAATGACGGCGGGTTGAACAGATACTGGGCAGGTCCGGACAGCAATTCTGTTTTTTTTCAGAGTATTTTTTCTGTTATAAGCGGAAGATACTTGCCATCTCATACACAAATCTACTATCGGCCGGAGAATTTCGGCAGCGACCAACTCGCGTTTATACGGAAGGGTTATCATGCATTCATAATCGCAGAGTATAATGTGTTCTCAAACCCGAATTACCATAAAATCACGGATAACTTTGCTAATGCTAACATACCGTATCTTGCCGAATTGCTTCGTCCCGCGATAGGAATGCTGACCGCGTTTGCCTTGAATAAAACGGCTTATTTCTGGCATAAGCCGCTTGCTAACGCGTTTGATACGGTTGCCAGAACGGCAACTGTCGTAATTAAATTGCCGATGAAAACATCTACCGGCAATAATGCGCCGAGGTTGTATTATAAAATAAATAATGAAGTCTTATATACTCATACCGGTGCTTACTATTCGTCCAATGATACTTTTAAATTCCTGATACCTTCATTTCCGCTCGGTACCTATGTTAAATACTATTTTGCCGCGCAGGATACGATTGAGAATTATGTTTGCACTTATCCGGGAGGAGGAGGCGGTCTCAATCCGCCGGGAACTGTTGCACCCCCGACATATTTCTCATATCAGATTTATTTCGATTACAGTCAGTGCTCGTCAACACTGCCGAAACCGATAAACGATTTGCAGATATTGAGAGATACGATTCTTGTGAATTTTCCCGGATATGTCGCAAAACTGAAAATCAATTTGTCCCTGAATCACCAGAATGACGGCGACCTTATACTGCAGGTTCAGGTACCCGGTTTAGCGGCAACAAATCTCAGTCAGCGAAACGGGCAGGGAGGTCAGAATTACATAAACACGACGTTTGACGATGATGCTGCGGTTCCGATAACTCAGGGTACGCCTCCGTTTACAGGCACTTTCAAACCTCAGAGCAGTCTCGCAGCTTTTGTAGGAATACCCTTGACGAATACCTGGATTCTGAGAATTACCGATGCCGCGGCAGGAAGCACGGGAACCCTGACAAACTGGTGTTTACTCTTTCGTGTAAAAAGCACTGTGAATGTTGAAGAGGAAGAGATGCCTTCAGGATTTGAATTATCCCAGAACTTTCCCAATCCTTTTAACGGTTCGACGAGCATCTTCTATTCTATTCCGAAAAATTCGGATATAAGTTTAAAGATATACGATTTGCTCGGAAGGGAAGTGAGAACGCTTGCAAGCGGATATCAGAACGCGGGGGATTATATCGTAATGTTCAATTCGGGCGACCTGTCGAGCGGAGTATATTATTATGTATTGAAAACAGATAATAATAGAAGCGTAAGAAAAATGGTAATTATTAAATAATTATTCAATACGATCATGAAAAAGCAAATTTTACTTATTTGCATTTTTTGCGCGGTTCTATGCGCTGAAACCGCAGCGCAGGGTTTTTACACGCCGTCAATCGATTATCTTAAACTCCTCGTTTCAAAACAGTTAATAACAAAGTACGACAGGGAACTGAGCGGGGACACAACGGCAATCGTCGGAGGAAACACTTACAGAATTCTTTCAAGGAGGACAAATTCTCCATATAACCCAGTTGCAGCGCAATATATATACGAGAAATTTGTAAGTTTCGGATTGAGCGCAAGATATCAGGTTAACAGTCCAACCTGCGTCAACGTAATCGCGACAAAAACCGGTACGAAATATCCGAATAAACAGTTCCTAATATTTGCTCATTATGACGATTACAGCAGGAACTCAGTTGATACGATTCCCGGCGCGGATGATAACGCATCCGGAGTTTGCGGAGTGCTTGAAGCGGCAAGAGTTTTTTCGGCATTCGATTCGTATTACACGGTTAAGTTCATCGCATTCGACGAGGAGGAGGACTGGATGATAGGCAGTTACGCTTACGTGAATTCGGCATACGCTAACGGAGATTCGATAATGGGATTTATTAATCTGGATATGATAGGATTCGACCCGCTAAATCAAAATAAGTACAAATTGAACACGAATAATGCTTCAGTCATTCTTGCCTCATCTTACTCAAATTTTTCAAGCATATATCAGATTCCTCTGGTTCCGTTTGAAAATGTGAACGATAATAATGCAAGCGATAATCTCCCGTTCTGGGAAAAAGGATACAAAGGTCTGTTCATAATTGAGTCGAACTTTAACACTTATTATCACACTATATCGGAAACAGCCGGCAAGTTGAACTTCGATTTCATGACTAATAATATTAAGGCTGCTATTGTGACACTTGCATCCTGGTGCACAGACAGGTTAATAAGCATTCGCCATACGCCTCCTAACTCCTCAACAGATACGTCTGCCCGTACTCTGGTTTTTCAAATTAAAAGTTCTGTGGCGCTTGGTACTGGCAGCAGCAGACCGAGGTTAAATTACAAGACGAATGCGGGCAATTATAAAGTTTTGTATCCGGAATATGCAAGCAGAGAAACACTGATTTTTAAAATTCCGGGACAAACCGGCGGAACGAAAGTGTATTATTATTTTGCGCTTCAGGATTCTGTAGGACTCAAGTGCGTGACATATCCTCCCGGCGGGTACGGAGTCAATCCACCGGGCATAATTCCTCCGCAGAGTCTGTGCTATTATGAAATTTATACAACGACAGACAAGTGTTCCTCCACGCTTCCCAGAATTATAAAAGACAAAACAATGACATTAGACAGCATAAATATCAGCCAGCCGGGTTACGTGACGAAAGCGACCGTGAACCTGACTATCTATCATCAGAATGACGGTGATCTGATACTGCAATTATTAAAAGAGGGCTGTCCGACCGTGATTCTCAGCAACCTGAACGGAGAAGGCGGCATGAATTATTTTTATACAACTTTCGATGACAGTGCCGGAACAGCCATAACGCAGGCATCACCGCCCTTTACAGGTGTGTTCCGTCCGCAGGGACAATTGGGTTCGTTTATTAATGCTCCGATAGCCGGTTCATGGGTATTGCGTGTAACCGACACCCGAACGAATAATCAAGGTACTTTATCCAATTGGTGTATTAATTTACTTGTAAAAACATCAGTCGGAGTTGACGGTAAAGAGAATCCCGTTGAATTCATACTATCTCAGAATTATCCTAATCCTTTCAACTCGGCGACAAGAATATCTTATTCCATACCGAAGAACTCGAATGTGAATCTGAAAATCTATGATATGCTCGGAAGAGAAGTAAGAACGCTGGCAAGCGGATTTCAGAACGCGGGGGATTATATCGTTATGTTCAATTCGGGCGACCTGTCGAGCGGAGTCTATTTTTACAGATTGACAGCGGGAGATTATTCCGATGTAAAAAGAATGGTAATAATTAAATAACAAGATCATGAACACGGGGAAATTAATTTCAGTAATTTTAATTGCGCTGCTGATGGCATTCAAAGGAGCGGAGGCGCAGTACCAGAGTTACAAGATTAATCCTGCGAACCAATACTTCGCTTCCGAACTAAGCGTAAAAATGAATCCGAAAAATACGAATCAAATTGTTGCGGGAGTAATGGGAAGTTACAGTCCTTTAACAACTATCATGGGATATTATTACAGCACGAACAGCGGTATTAACTGGAGCGGCGGACCGATGACCTGCTCATTCGCTCAGCCCGGCTCTGACCCGATTATTCTTGTAGACACACTGGGAAATTTTTATTATATATGCTGTGCGAACTGGCAGATACCGGGCACTAATCTTGATAAACTTCTTATTTTCAAGTCGACGAATGGCGGAATGAACTGGGATGGCGGTACTGCTTTCGCTTTAATGGCGCCGCAAATGGACGACATGCCGATGGCTTGCGTGGATATGTCCAACAGCCAATACGGAAATAACATTTATGTTACGTGGGATTTGTATGATTCGTTTCCCAGTAATGATCCCGCAGACAGCTGTTGGGTGGAATTCTGCAGGTCGACTGACGGAGGAAATAGTTTCAGTATTCCCGTTCATGTTTCACGTATACCCGGCACAGCAAGAGCAGATAACTCCTCACCGGAGGGTACGTCGCCGTGCACAGGTCCTAACGGTGAAGTTTATGTATGCTGGCCTTTGAATGAAACCGTAATGTTCAACCGTTCAACTAACGCAGGAGTGAACTGGTTGTATAACGACATTTACGTCTGCAATCAAGTCGGGGGATGGACAGGATTGGGTTTGAAACCAAATTGGTCGCCCGTAATGGCTTGCGATATTTCCAATTCACCCTACAGAGGTACGGTATATATCTGTTTTGCGGATCAGAGAAACGGAGAAAACGACAGGGATATATGGCTTGTGAAATCCACCAATCAGGGGAATACATGGAGCGTACCTTTAAGAGTAAATAATGACGGTCCCGGGAATGACCAGAGACTACCGTGGATAAACGTTGACAAAGCAACGGGCTACGTTTGGTTGGTTTTTCTTGATTCGAGGAACAATCCAATTACAGTTTCGAATGCTTATGTTGCCCGTTCGACAGATGGTGGCAATACCTTCAAAAATATTAAAATCAGCACGACTAATATCATAAATAGTTTTTATTTAGGAGAATATATAGGAATCGAGGCGTTCAACAACAAGGTCAGGCCATTATGGCCGAGACCGATTGCATATTACGGCTCGTGTGAGGTTTATGCGACGATAATTGATTCACTATTTCCTTTCATCGAACACGTACCGCTTAATTCTTCAACGGATACAAGCCAGAGAACGGCTGTTGCGGCAATCGATTTTTCTTTGCAGACAGGTTTAAACGCGCCCCGGCTGTATTATAAGACGATAGGTAATCCGTTTTCTTACGTTCAGGCATACGAGGTGAACCAGTCGCAGTACAAATTTCATATTCCGGGTTTTCCTTCCGGTACGAAGATTTATTATTATCTGGCGGCTCAGGATTCCGGCGGCACCTATGTAAAAACTCTTCCGGAAGGGGGAGGCGGTATGAATCCTCCGGGAACAACTCCGCCTCCAAATCTGTTCTACTACGAAATATTTACTGCGAAAAATTCCTGTTCCGTAACTCTTCCTAAACCGATTCTTGACAACTCACTGACAGCAGACAGCATTTATGTGAATTATCCCGGATATATCGTGAAAGGAACTGTCAATTTGTCTTTGTATCATCCGAACGACGGGGATTTGATATTAATGTTGATGAACGCCGGTGCAGGAGCGATAACGCTCAGCAGCAGAAACGGAGAGGGCGGAAGCAACTATATCAATACAACATTTGACGACAATGCTTCATTGTCTATAACACAGGGTTCACCGCCTTTTTCAGGTCCTTACAGACCGCAGAATCCGTTGACAGGGCTGGCTAATCAGCCCGTTGCAGGTTACTGGATATTCAAGATTCTCGACGCCGCGCCGGGCAGTCAGGGAACGCTGACGAACTGGTGCATAAATTTTCTGGTGAAATCATCCATTGGCATTAATGAAAATGAAACGCCTTCGGTTTTCAAATTATCTCAGAATTATCC
>CALGII010000145.1 GCA_937915485.1 uncultured Ignavibacteriota bacterium
TCATTTATGATACTGAATGACACTTTTTTGATACGATTTTCGAATTTTACACCTCCACACGTTGTTTTAACAGTAGTTTATGAAAAAAGAAGTGATACTTTTCGTGTCAAAAGTGTCATTGGTGTGATACTTTCGTGTCATTAAAATGATACTTTTTTTTTGTCCGCTTTTGTTCGTTTTTGCCCGTTTTCTCGTGATTTCCTAACCAGCATCACATCAAAGCATCTGTAAAAATCTGCCAAAAATCTGTATAAATCTGTCCCATCCGTTCTTTCTGTGTCCTATCTATCTGAAGAATAATCTGTGCAAATCTGTCCCATCCGCTCTTTCTGTGTCCTGATGACAAAGAAAAAAATCTGTGCAAATCCGTTCCATCCGCTTTTACAGTGTTCTATCTATCTGAAGAAAAACTGTGTAAATCTGTCCCATCCGCTCTTTCTGTGTCCTATCTGTCTGGAAAAAAATCGAAGGGAAATTAAAAAAGCGGGACTGCTCCCGCTCTTTCATTATGAATGATAAAAATAAGAATGCTACAATTATTTGTTGTACAACTTCCAGAGTCTCCCTATCTCTTCGTCCATCGCCGGTCCCAGCGTCGCCGGGTCGTCCGTCTTCGAAGGCACGTTCTCGAATATCACGTATGGAACCTCGACTCCGTTTATGTTCAGATGCGTCGTCGTTCCCGCAATCACGTCGTGAAAATCAACTTCCTTGTAAAGCCTCTCAAGTTTCGAATCGGGCAGACCGTGCTCCAGTATGCTGTCCGGCTTGTCGGGATTAAAACGCTTCCTATTCTTTCTCAGCGATTCCTCGAACGGCACGTTAACGTATAGTATCGCCGCGTTCTCGAGCAGTTCTTTCGAAAGATGCTTGAATGCCGTCCTGTATCCGCCGTGCTCTGTCCCTCTCGAAAACTCTATCAGGTGCGTGATTCCAGCCGCTTTACCCGCGAGGTCTCTCTTGCTCTTCTTATAATCAAGAGAAATTCTTTCTATTAAAAGATGCCATAAATGCTCTTCCGTGAAATATCCGTCAGGCGTCGAGTGTAAACGCGGCTTCTTGAAAACCTTCTCAAGTATGTCGTCTTCCTCAAACCATGTCCATAACATCGGAAAGTCGTCTATCTCTACTAACTTGCCGACGTGAAACCTTTTCCGCCGTTCGTCTTCGGGCGTGTTTTTCAGGTAATTTATTATCTCCGATTTTCCCGATGCGGGCCTGCCTAACAAAATGATTTTATCAAACAATTCTTTCATAGTGTGAATAATTTATGCAAATTGAAAATTAGCGAAAAAAAAGGATTTTTTATAGGATTAATTTGCTCAAAAAATTGTTATAATCAATGCCGTATGCTGTGCGCGGCAGTACAAAAAAATATTTCTGAAAGGAATAATAAATAATTGAATATTGATGAGTTAAAACCCGAACAAAGAGCGAGAATCTCTGAGTTCGGCGTGAATACTTGGTACGTTCTCGAAATGCTCGATGAATACGAAAAAGCGCCCGGGAGCGTTAGCGATTACTGGAAGGATTTTTTCAGGTCGATTGAAATTAAAACGGATAAGAAAAAAACTGATAACGGCAGGGGACATTCGACTAAAGAAATTAAGTTTCCCGTGCCGTCTAATGATGATGATACAATACCGATTCGGGGCGCGGGCGTTAAGATTGTCGAAAATATGGACAGCAGCCTCTCTATACCTGTCGCCGCTTCTCTAAGAACTGTGCCCGTGAAAGTTCTCGAGGAGAACAGGAATTTTATAAATGATTATTTCAGGAAAAAACGCCTCGGGAAAATTTCATTCACTCACATTATCGGTTGGGCTATCGTAAAGTCGCTGAAAACTATGCCCGTAATGAATAACGCTTATTCCGTTATTGACGGCGAACCCGTTATGATTAAAAGACACGACGTTAACATAGGACTTGCGATTGATATCGTGAAGAAAGACGGCTCCCGCTCTCTTATTGTTCCGAATATCAAGAAAGCGAATAAAATGAACTTCAGGCAGTTCTTCGATGCATATAACGCGATTATCGCGAAAGCCCGCGCGAATAAAATTGAAGTCAGCGATTTTCTCGGAACCACTATCTCTTTGACAAATCCCGGCACTCTCGGAACTTCATCGTCAAATCCGAGACTTATGCTCGGGCAGGGTTGCATCGTCGCTACCGGCAGTATAGGCTACCCTCCGGGCTTCGAAGCGTCGAACAGGAATGTCGTTTCGTCACTCGGTATCAGCAGGGTGATGAACATTACAAGCACTTATGACCATAGAATCATTCAGGGCGCTGAGTCGGGACTTTTCCTGAAGAAAATCCACGAACTGCTCGCGGGCGAAGATAATTTCTATGACGAAATATTCGATGACCTCGGACTGCTCGTGAAACCCGTTAAATGGAATCCCGATAACGAAACTGAAGAGTTTGATTCTTCCTTTAATATTAAGGAAGTCGAGAAATATGCGCGCGTAATTCAGATGATGAATATGTTCCGCGTCAGAGGACACCTCCTCGCGAACCTTGACCCGCTGCATCCTAAGGCTATGTACCACCCCGAACTCGACCCGGTCAACTACGGATTTACTGTTTGGGACTATGACAGGAAATTTTTCTGCGACGGGCTTGGAGGCTATAAGGTAGCGACTCTGAGAAATATACTCGATATGCTCCATCAGACATATTGCGAAAATATCGGCGTCGAATACAGACACATACAGGACCCGGAAGAAAAACTCTGGCTTCAGAATAATATGGAGTCCGTGAGAAATAAACCCGAATGGAATAATAGGTTCAAAAAGAATACGCTCTATAAACTCATTCAGGCGGAGACTTTTGAGAAATTTATCGATAAGAAATATCTCGGGCATAAAAGATTTTCTCTCGAAGGTTCCGAAACTCTCATTCCCGTTCTTGACTTCATAATCAACGACGCGGGGAATGACAGCGTTCAGGAGATTGTTCTCGGAATGGCGCACCGCGGTAGGCTCAACGTCCTCGCTAATATTATCGGAAAACCGCTCGAATCGATTTTCTCCGAATTCGAAGATATCGTTGACCTGAAATCAACTCAGGGCTCGGGCGACGTGAAATATCATCTCGGCGCCGCGGGTATGTATAAAACAATGAATGATACCGAAATTAAAGTCTCTGTAGTGTCGAACCCGTCGCACCTCGAATTTGTAAACCCCGTCGTTGAAGGTATCGTTAGGGCGAAACAGACAAGAATTAATGACGAAACGAAATCGAAAATTATTCCCGTACTCATTCACGGTGACGCCGCTTTCGCTGGTGAAGGTATTGTCGCTGAAACCCTCAACCTCTCTCAACTCAGCGGTTACAGCACGGGCGGTACTATTCACCTTATCGTGAATAATCAAATCGGCTTCACTACTCCTCCCGTTGACGCGCGCTCGACTGTTTATGCGTCAGATGTCGCGAAAATGATTCAGGCGCCGATTTTCCACGTGAATGGCGATGACCCCGAATCCTGTATCTGGGCTGCGAAACTCGCGTACGAGTTCAGAATGAAATTTAATAAGGACGTCGTGATTGATATTTTCTCGTACAGACGTCTCGGGCATAATGAAACTGACGAACCCGCGTTCACTCAGCCTGTTATGTATTCCCTGATTAAAAAGCATCCGTCTGTTAAAGAGATTTATGAAAATTTGCTTCTATCCGACAGGGTCGTCACACCTGATGAATTAAAAACAATGGAGAAGGATATTATTGAAAATATGGACGCGAACTATTCCAGAGTAAAAAAACTCGATAGGAACGGTAACGTAAACTTTAACGATATATCGCTTACTTATTCTGAAGACGAAATCCGGAAATACCGCGATAACTCTTCTTCGTCAATTACTCCTGAGATTATTGAAAAAATAATCAAAGGCGTGACTGAACTTCCTCAGGGATTTAATCTTCATCCGAAATTGAAAAAGTTCATTGAGAACCGGAATGATTTCCTGCGTAATGACTCGGGTGCTGACTGGTCTGTCGCTGAAACTCTCGCGTTCGGCTCGCTGCTGTTGGATGGAATACCTGTTCGCCTTAGCGGTCAGGACGTTTCCAGAGGCACTTTCTCTCACAGACACGCCGTGCTGACGGATTTTACAAATGAAAAAGAAATTATTCCGCTAAACAGTCTCGATACACAGGCGAAAATTGAAACCGTCGACAGCCTCCTTTCGGAAGCCGCCGTCCTCGGTTTTGAATACGGATATACAACATCCGACCCCGTGACCCTTGTCCTGTGGGAAGCGCAGTTTGGCGATTTCGCGAATGCCGCTCAGGTCATCATCGATAATTTTATCGTGAGTTCGTACACGAAATGGAAACTGCCCAATCACATCGTCCTGCTTCTTCCGCACGGATTCGAAGGTCAGGGCTCTGAACACTCGAGCGCGAGACTCGAAAGATTTCTGACTCTGTGCGCCGGGGATAATATGTACATCTGCAATCCGACGACTCCGTCGCAGTATTTTCACCTCCTGCGAAGACAGGCGAAATCTTCTTCAAGAAAACCCATGATTGTTATGTCGCCGAAAAGCCTGCTCCGCCATCCGGATGTAAAATCATATATTATTGATTTTACAAATGGTAAATTTGAAGAAGTCCTTGACGATAATCTGGCTGACGTCGATAAAGTGATGAAGGTTATTCTCACGAGCGGAAAAATTTATTACGAACTAATTAAGTACAAAAATGAGAACGGAGTTAAGGATACTGCGATATTAAGGCTTGAACAGTATTATCCGTTTCCTGCTGTTAGTTTGAAGAGTATCCTTGGTAAATATAAAAATGCGGGCGAAATCAGATGGGTTCAGGAAGAACCCGAAAATATGGGTGCCCTGAATTTCATCAGGTCAAAGATTACGGAGCATATTACAGGCGGAAAAATTTTGTCATTCGTATCCCGGAAAGAAAGCGCCAGCCCCGCCCCGGGCTCGTATAAGGTCTTTGCCGATACTCAAATACAGTTAATTCAAAAATCATTTGAATAATTTATGAAGATTCTTATTCTCTTATTGTCGTTTCTGTTCGCGGCGGGAATTATTACCGCCCAGACGATTGAATATCCGAAAGCAAGAAAGACTGACAACACGGACGAATATTTCGGTACGGTCGTCGCCGACCCCTACAGGTGGATGGAAGATTTGAACAGCGCCGAACTTAAAGATTGGATTAAAAAGGAAAATGAGATTACTTTCTCCTATCTCGATAAAATTCCTTTCAGGGATAAAATCAGACAGAGACTTACGGAAATCTGGAATTACCCTAAATACTCCGCTCCGTTTAAAGTAGGCGAGTATTATTTTTTCTATATGAACAACGGGCTTCAGAACCAGAGCGCGCTTTATTGCCGCAAAGGAATTAACGGCGTTCCTGAATTGTTCCTTGACCCGAACACTTTTTCCGATAACGGAACTGTTGCGCTCTCGACTGTCTCGGGCTCCTATGACGGTAAATATCTCGTTTACGGTATCTCGAAAGCAGGCTCCGATTGGAACGAATTCTTCGTTATGGATATCGCCTCTAAAACTAAACTCGATGACCACCTTAAATGGATTAAATTCTCAGGCGTATCCTGGCACGATGACGGTTTCTATTATAACAGGTATGAAGTGCCTGAAAAAGGGAATGAACTCTCTGCGAAAAATCAATCGCCGAAAATTTATTATCATAAAATTGGCACCCCGCAAAGCAGCGATGTCCTGTTCTATGAGGATAAAGAGCATCCCGATATGTCGTTCGGTGTATGGGTTACGCGCGATGGAAAATATATGTACCTTTCAAAAAGCAGAAAGGGATTCAACGGCAACGAACTTTACTTCAAGGACCTTAGAAAGATGTCACGGAACTTCACACCTATAGCCGTTGGATTTGACATAGACTACGGCGTCGTTGGAAATGAAGGAGATTATATTTACCTGAGTACGAATAAAGCCGCTCCGAAAAATAAAATCATCAGGTATGACGTTAGCAGCGGAGAAATATCGGACGTGATTCCCGAGAGCCAATACGTGCTGACTGAATCTTCGATTTCACAATCGAAAATCCTCGTGCGGTATATGAAAGATGTTACTGATAGAATTTATACCTATGACCTCGATGGGAATTTACTCAAAGAGCACGAACTGCCTTCACTCGGTAGCGTGTCGGGCTTCAGCGCCGACAGTGACGAGAGCGAAATTTACTTTACGTTCACGTCGTTCCTTTATCCCGCGACCATTATGAAATTCGATATCGTAAAAGGAGAAACGTCGGTTTATAAAAAGTCCGAAATCAAATTTGATTCGGATAAATATGAAACGAAACAGATTTTTTACGAAAGCAAGGACGGTACGAAAATTCCGATGTTCATCGTGCATAAAAAAGGAATCGTGCTCGACGGAAACAATCCAACTCTCCTGTATGGATACGGAGGTTTTAATGCAAGTATGAAACCGTCTTTTAATGCTTCCAATATAATACTACTCGAGAACGGGGGAGTGTACGCTCTGGCGAATATAAGGGGCGGAGGTGAATACGGCGAAGACTGGCATCAGGCGGGAACGAAACTTAATAAGCAGAATGTGTTCGACGATTTCATCGCCGCTGCTGAGTATCTGATTAACAATAATTATACTTCCGCTGAGAGACTCGCCGTCGAAGGCGGCTCTAACGGAGGACTCCTCGTCGGCGCGGTGATTAATCAGCGTCCCGAACTGTTCCGCGTTGCGTTTCCCGCTGTCGGTGTTATGGATATGCTTAGATTCCAGAAGTTCACTATCGGCTGGGGATGGACAACTGATTACGGCTCTAGCGACGATAAAGAGGGATTTGAAAATCTGATAAAGTATTCGCCGTACCATAATCTGAAGGAAGGTCTGAATTATCCCGCAACTCTTATTACGACGTCCGACCACGACGACAGAGTTGTTCCTTCGCATTCATTTAAGTATGCGGCGCGCCCTCAGGAATTGTATAAAGGAAACAATCCCGTGCTCATAAGAGTTGAGACTAACGCGGGTCACGGCTCAGGAAGACCGACACGTATGATTATCGAACAGCAGACCGACAAGTGGTCGTTTATGTTCTATAATATGGGTATTGCCCCTTATTGATTTTAGATTATGCCTTCCCGGACTTAGGCTCGGGAAGGTGTTAGTCCTTTGTATATCTTAGCAATTTCTTCGGCGCAGACTGTAATATCGCCCGATGATATCTCTGCAATCGGTTCTTTCGGCTTTTCTTTGTACCGTGAATCGTAATAGTTAAGCATGATTTCCGTAAATGTCCGCGCATCGCCGCGCGTCATTGCCGTTAATGCTTCTTCGTACTTTCTGCCGCTGATTTCCTTTTTGAAGAATCTCTCCTTCTTCCTGAATATTTCTTCCATCGGCTCAAGCCCTCTGTTGTCGTCGTCAAAGTAATCCTTTACTATTCTTTTTACCCTGTTCTCAAATGAACATTGAATCTTAATCGTCTTTGCATTCTCTAACATTGAATACAGTGTCGCGGGAATAAAGAAATCTCCGACCTTCTTAGACTCGCTCTCCGCGAAGTACAGTGCTGCCTCCGAATGAAATTTCCGGTTGTATAATATTTCTCCGTATATGTTGTTCTCGAACGCCGTCTGGTTGTGCACGCGCGGGATGTTGCGGATCTTGTAAGGTATGTACCCGAATAATGATGAGAAATGCCTCGCCGATTTCTCAAAATCTATGACCGGAAGCCTCTCTGATAGTTTCCTTATGACCTCCGTCTTTCCGCATCCGGTTAACCCGGATATCTCCAGCAGGGAATATGGAAACGGATTTAATGAAAAATATTTAACTGCGTTATTCCTATATGACTTAATTCCGTTCTTTAAAATAAAAGTATCGTGATTCTTACCCGCTATCATCTTCGATAGATACTTGCTCCTGCCTCCTCCCCGCCAGCAGTGCACTATTATTTGTTTATCCTTCGCGCCGTTCTCTTTTAAAAATTGTTCAAGTTGTCCTGCCTTGGGTTCGGCATATTCAATCGCGAGCATTAGCGCGGCTTTCTCCGAGTACTTCTTATACACCAGACCGACGTTGTGCCTTTCTTCATTTTCCAGAACCGGAAAATTCAACGCTCCGGGTATGTGCGTTTCCTCGAACTCTTTCGGTGAGCGGGCGTCAATGATTAGTATGTCCTTATTGAAAATTAACTTCTCGAGTTCGTCTATTTCAATGAATCTCAGATTGTAATCCCTTAATATTTCATTAAGTACTGGTATACTGCCGGTGTCGTACTTCCTTACGTATTCGAACAATTCTTTCTGCGATTCGAAGTGCATCAGTAAATAAAATTTAAAGTGCCCGGGAAGTATTCTTTTTTGCATTCTGATACAAAGCCAACTATAGTCGAAACCTCATCGCCCCTTTCGATTAACTCGGATAACAGCGCGGCTGAGTTTTTCTCAGGTACTGATACCAGAAGTCCGCCGGATGTCTGAGGGTCGAAAATTAAATGTTCCTTGTCAGCGTCAATAATACCCGTATTAATCACATACTCCTGCGTATATATTCTGTTCGACTTGTCGCCCCTCGTCAGGAATTTTTCCTTTATGCCGTGCATCGCCCCGTCAAGAACAGGCAGTCTATCAACGTAAAAATTAAATACACAGCCTGACGCTTTCGCCATCTGCATCGAATGCCCCGCGAGTCCGAATCCCGTTACATCCGTACACGCGCTCGCTTCGTGCCTTACCATCGCTTCCGAAGCGTCCTTGTTCAGCCTCGACATCGATTTTATCAACCCGTCCAGATGTGTCTTCTCGGGTATTGAGTACTTCACCGTGTTGTTGAGTATACCCGTTCCAAGCGCTTTAGTTAGTATCAGTACGTCGCCGGGTTTCGCCGAATTGTTTTCCTTGATGTCCTTGGGATTTATAAACCCCGTAACCGCTAAACCGTATAGAATGCTCGGTATATCGACAGAATGCCCGCCGATTATCGAGCATCTTGCCTCTCCGGCTTTGGATGCTCCGCCCGCTAATATATCCTTCAGTATTCCTATGTCCTCGTTCTGCGGAAACGCCGTTATGTTAAGAGCGTTTACAGGTTTGCCTCCCATCGCGTATATGTCGCTTAGAGAGTTTGCAGCCGCTATCTGCCCGAATGTGAACGGGTCGTCAACTACGGGCGTGAAAAAATCAGTCGTGTGTATCAATGCCATTTCATCGCTGACTTTATACACTCCCGCGTCATCCGAACCCGAAAATCCTACCATTACGTTCTCGTCACGGTACCAGTTAATGTCTTTCAGCGCGTCAGATAATATGTACGGAAAAATTTTTGCTGCGCATCCGGCAGACTTTACCATTTGTGTAAGTCTTACTTCCTGCTTGCTCATGAAAAATCGGGATTTATTATTGTATGGGAATTGCGAATGTGACTTTTGTCCCTTCGCCTTTCTTGCTGTCTATTTTGATGTAACCGTTTATTCTTTCGACCATTTCCTTGCAGAGTATTAGTCCGAGCCCTGAACCTTCTTCGTTTGCTGTCCCTATGGTTGACAAATGCTCATCTATCTTGAATATCTTCTTCACGTTTTCTTTCGATATCCCCTCGCCCGTGTCGGATACCGTTATTTCACTGTATCCGTCTTGCGTGTTCTTCGTTTTGATTACTATCCTTCCGTCCGCTTTCGAAAATTTTAACGAGTTCGAAATAAGATTCTGCAGTATTGACGTAATCATGTTTTGGTCGGCGGATATTATTGTTTTAAGAGGTACCGCGTTTATGATTGCTATCTTTTTCTCGACTGCCGCGCTTGTAAAAAGATTGATTACTTTGTAAACTTCATCGTGCAAATCAAGTTTCCTTGGCTGGAACTCAAGCCTGCCCGTCTGAATGCGTGACCATTGAAGCAGATTCTCGATAAGTTTGAATATATTTTTTGAAGAATTGTAAACATATCCTATGTATTCTTTCTTCTCTTCTTCCGATAGATCTTGGTATTCTTCGTAAAGAACTTTCGAAAATCCAAGAAGTCCGTTGAATGGGCTTCTTAAGTCGTGCGCGATTATTGAGAAGAATTTGTCTTTCGAAGCGTTAAGGTTCTGTAATTCTGATGCGTATTCTTTCAGTATCCGCTCGCTGTTAACGCTTTCGGTAATGTCACGAGCCGTAACGATTACAACTTCTTTACCCATGTACATCCCTTTGTTCAAGATTACTTCCTTGGGAAATATCTGCTTGTTCATTCTCATTCCCCACCATTTAAACTTCTGTGTCTTACCCTCAAAAGCCGTCTCAACCATTTTTGCGGTTTCGTTAAGGTCGTTCATCCCCGGTGCCGACAGGAACTCCGGTGTCTTCCCTTTGAACTCTTTCCTCTTGTAACCGTACATCTTAACGGCACCTTCATTCACATCTATGAATTTCATCTCCCTGTCAAGCAGATATATCGCTTCTGTGACTGTGTCAAATAAATCCTTGTAAGTAATCTCAATATCAAGCAACTGTTTCTCTTTCTTCTTCCTGTCCGTAATGTCTCTTGAAGAACCAAGAATATGTGTGACCTTGCCGCTCCTGCTTATTATCGGAAGATAATTCGTATCAACAATTATCGGATCCTTCGGGTATTCTGTCCAGACTTCCTCAGCTTTGTACTGCTTCTTTGTCTTAATGATTTTCTTGTATATCCGGTTCACTTTTTTAAATGTCTTCTCTGGCAGAACTTCATTAAGTGATTTCCCGATAATCTGGCTCGGATCGAAATTCGATACCTTTAGATACGACCTGTTTACGGTTTCAAATATATATCGTGAATCGCTTTCTATTCTTAAAAGAAATATAAGGTCCGTAACATTGTTGAATATTGTCTCGAAGTCGAGACCGTGTCCGGATTTTCTTTTTGTCAGTGCCATAGTATAGAAGTAAATCGAGGAAACGAAACCATATCTGATTTTTTTTAAATATAAGGATTTATATTAATACTTTAAACGTTATATTATTGTCGTAACTCGACATCGAAATAAGTGATATTATAATAACTTAATCGATTTTTTTTATTAAAATTATAAAATATATTTGAATAAATCATTATGAGTAAAGCAGATATGAATTTTGAAAATCCGGAATTGAAAGAATCTAGACAGGGCTTCGCCGACGCGCTGCTGGAACTTGGAAAAGAAAATCCTAACGTAGTCGTCCTTGGAGGCGATGTGTCGGGATCGGTGAAAACAAATATCTTTAGGGATGCGTATCCGGATAGGTTTTTTTCTGTCGGTATTGCCGAACAGGATATGATGGGAACCGCTGCCGGATTAGCGGTTGCAGGCAAGATTCCTTTCGCTTCGACTTACGGGGAATTCGCCACCGGCAGACCGTTTGACCAGATCCGACAGTCGATAGCGTACAGCGAAATGAACGTTAAGATATGCGCTTCCCATTGCGGTATCTCTGTCGGTCCTGACGGCGCTACTCACCAGTCTCTCGAAGACGTCGCGCTTATGAGAATCCTTCCGCATATGAATGTGGTCACGCCTTGCGACTATAACCAGACCTATAAAGCGGTTAAGAAATGCGTCGGGATTAACGCGCCTTTCTACATAAGGTTTTACCGCGATAAAACGCCGAATTTTACGGACATAAATGCGGATTTTGAATTCGGTAAGGCGGATATCTTAAGAGAAGGAAAAGACGTCACGCTCGTCGCTAACGGTTTGCTCGTCTGGGAAGCGTTAAAAGCAGCCGTCCAACTCGAAAAAGAAGGAATCAGCGTGAAAGTGATGAATATGCATACTGTCAAACCTATCGATACGGACGCTCTTGTGAATGCCGCTAATGAAACTAATCTCGTGATTACCTGTGAAGACCATCAGGTTCACGGAGGACTCTATGGAGCCGTGTCCGAAGTGCTTTCAAGACTGCGCCCTACCCAAATGGACTATGTTGCCGTTGAAGATACATTCGGTGAAAGCGGAACAATGGAGGAACTGATGCGTAAATATAAAATAAACCACGAAGAAATTATTCGTAAAGTTAAAAAACATTTAAAGAAATAAAACTATGTCAACTTTAAGTCTGAATGCATCGTCTTCAAAAGCAAAAATCATGATTGCTTCCGTCGCGGCTCTCCTCCTGCTTACGGGAGTTGTAATCGGCGGAGTCATTTTTTCCAAGTTCTTCTTCAAAAACTCTCCAAATGTCAATACTGCTTCATTCGATAAAACTGAAAAGAATGAACAGGTCAGCCAGGACAGGCAGACAGCCGTTACCAGGGCTATCGGAAAAGTGTCTCCAGCAATCGTGGGTATTAATGTTGAAGAAGTTAGGGAAGTTAGGGATCCTTTCATGAACGACCCGTTTTTCAGGCAGTTTTTCGGTGATGTGGGACCCCAAAGACAAACAGTCAGGGGATTGGGCTCAGGTTATATCATCTCGGAAGACGGATATATACTGACGAATGACCACGTAGCCGGAAACGCGACAAAAATATCGGTTACCCTTACAACGGGCGAGACCGTTGAAGCGAAACTTATTGGCTCTGATGCCGTTACCGATGTTGCTCTTCTCAAGATCAACAAAAGTGGACTTCCGTACGTCACGCTCGGAAATTCCGACAATAACATTATCGGCGAATGGGTAATCGCGCTCGGAAATCCTTTCGGACTCTTCGAGATTAACGATAAACCCACAGTCACCGTGGGCGTTATAAGCGCCCTGAATATGAAAGTACAGGCGGAAGGCAACCGCTCGTATAAGGATATGATACAGACTGACGCATCAATTAATTCAGGTAATTCAGGCGGACCGCTAATTAATGTTGACGGGGAAGTTATCGGAATGAACACGATTATTTATACGGGAAGCCAGTTCAGCCAGGGAAGCATAGGCGTCGGTTTTGCGATTTCAATTAACCGTGTGAAAAAAATTCTTGAGGAACTTAAATCCGGCGGAAAGATTGAAAGAAATTTCAATGTCGGATTCAGGATTCAGGGAATTGATGACCAGATAGCAAAGTACCTCGGACTAAAGAATAAAGACGGTGTTGTCGTTACTCAGGTCCAGAAAAACGGTATCGCGGATAACGCGGGATTGAAGCCCGAAGACGTTATAATTTCGGTTAACGGAATGAAAGTAAGAAGCGAACAGGACCTTGTTCTCGAGGTGAACGATATGAGAGTAGGGGAAATCCTTAAACTCAAAATAGTACGTGGCGGAGACGAGAAAAACATCGATATAAAACTGACCGCTAATTAGCAGGAAATAATCATTTTAGAAAATCACGCCGGCTTTCAGATTCGTCTGAAACGGCGTGTTTGCTATTGAATACATGTTTGCCTGAGGCTCAAAGAATATTCCAATCCTCTTTATCAGTCTTATCTTAAAAGAAAGTGACATCCCTATCGATAACGTGAATTGCGAAAAAGCCCCTGTGTAAAACTCGTTAGTGTATGAGTAACTGCCCGTATCGGTTTCGTAAAACGTAGATTCGTCCTTGAACATTATTCCGATTCCCGCGTTCAGCGAAACGTCAACTATTATCCTGTCCTGCGGATTGAAATTCCCTGCGCAAATCCCGCCTCTGAACGTAATCTCGTTTATCGTTCCGCCTTTCTGATACGAAGTGTATGTTGAGTACTCCTTCTTATTATAGTTATCTCCGTTCGGTATGTGCGAGAAATCAATCTCTCCTTTGAATCCTATATACCTTTTTGAAGGTATTATTACACCTGCGCATATTGTGAACCCCTTCTGATAATCTCCTGAGGATTTTGTGTTATGGTTGCCTCTGAAATGAGCATTGCCTGACGGAAATACAATGCCTCCTCCGATACTCCAGACAGATTTCGAAACTTCATTCAAGGATTCTATCTTCTTCGGGTAATATTCTGATATAACTATTATATCATCTTTTTTCACGGATATTACTCCTTCTTCCGTACTGACGGTTATCTCATGCGTACTGTTACCGATAACTTTTCCGTGAATGATTTCGTCATCAAACATCAGGATGTAATAATCCTTGTTCATTGTTACCGTGAATAACCTTAATCTGAATGTTGCTGCTGAATCAGACTGCGCCCGAAGACTCGTATGAAAAAAAGTCGATAAAACAACTAAGGCTAAAACTATGAAATATTTCAAAGTATTAAGTTTAATTATAAAATTATCCCCGCTTTTATCGCGTAGTAATTTGGGACTCCGCTCGTAATGACGTAATTTAACTGAGGTTCGATGAATATTCCGACCTTTGGTGATGCTTTAAAACTCAGGTTAAAACCGAAAGTGCCGGAAAGCAGTATCCCGGATTCCGAACGATAAGAATAGTGATCAGTGACTAGTGTCCCGTTGTATAAGTAGGAGTAATCAACGTTACGCTCGCTTCTGAGCCAAATCCCGATACCTATTCCGCCCAGGAAATGAAAACCGATGTTACTCGGGTATAAATCTCCAAGTATAAAACTCGTTCTTGCCGAGATACAGTTTAAATGACCGCCTTTTTCTATATCATTTTCGGCATTGTATTCGAACCGGTTCATGTGATGAAAATCAATCTCGCTTCGGAATCCTGTGTACTTGCCGAGAATAAAAGTATATCCTGCCATGACGTCGAATCCCTTCGCGAACTTTTTCGAGAAATTGTATTCTTCATCCATCGGTAATGAAATCCCGACTCCGAATACAGTGCTTTGCTTCCTGACTCCTTTATCTAAGTGTTCACTCTTGCTCCAGTTTTTGGATATCGATTTCCGTATGGAAGCAATTGAACTGAATTCAATGACCTCCGTCTCATCCCCGAACGTAATTAATATACTGCTCGTGTCGACCGAAATTATTTTGCCTATAACTTCGCCGCCTTCCTTGTCTATTATACTGTAGTATTTGCCGAGCGTAATCGTGTCATTTTTAATTATACGAATCAATGATGTATCATTCTGAGCGTTTCCGGATTGGAATAATAATGAAGTAAAAAGAATTATGAAAACCGCTGAAATTCTGGTGTTTTGTGTCATAAAATTTTAAAGTATTATTCCTGCTTTCAAACTGAAGAAATTCGGCACATCGTCTCCTGCCCAGAAATTTACCTGCGGTTCGACGAATGCTCTTATCTTTGGGCTTATGTCGAAATTAACGCTTGCTCCGATAAATCCGAGAATCAGAAACAATGTTTCCCCTGAAGATTTGTAATCGTAGGTCGTTGTATTTCCGCCGTAATAATCTTCGTAATGCGTGTTGATTTCTCCCCGCTTGTTGAATCCGGCGCCTACTCCGATAGAGAAAAAATAATTCGCTTCTTCTTTGACAAAATTACCGAATAGAAAATTGAATCTGAATGTAAGCGCATTCACAGAGCCCCCGGTCGTTATCCTCGTGGAGTATGGGGTTTTCTCTGTTTCATCTTTCCTCGGGTGATGAACAAAATCAAAGTCGCCCCGCATACCGAAATTCCTGTTGAACACAACCTGAAAACCTGCCATTAAATTGAATCCCGCGTTAAATTCATGATGCGTGTTTTTAGTTTTATAGGGTAACGTAACTCCCGCGCCTAAAAATGTATAATGTCTTGCCTTGACCCCTTTTTCAAGTTCGGGTTTGGAATAATCGGTAGTCGTATATTCACTTATCCGAATTACCTCGCTGAAATCAATTTCTATGATTTCACCGTCCATTAACATCAGAAAACTCGATTTATTTACCCCGACCAGTTTTCCCATGTCTTCCGACTTATCAGACAATTGAATACTGTAGAATTTTCCGATGTAAACTGTATCGGAAAAGATAATGTATCTTTTTGATGTATCCTGCTGTGCGCTCAGTTCTGTGTACGTGAACGCGCAGAATGCTATGAGGAAAAAATAAAATGCTTTGTTATGACCCATCTAGTTAGTGAAATAAATTATTGTATTCAACTGAAAATTTCTTGTATTCCTGCAAAAGCATTTTCTGAGAGAAGTTTAGTACGCTTAGCGGTTTTGCAAGAAACGACGATAGTAATTCATTCTGCGGTTCTTTTGTTTTATCGAGTACAATCTCATACCAGCCAGTCGTTTTATAGAATAATGCATACTCTTTCGAATTATAACCTGCAGGTACTTGAAAACTTAAATCGCAACGGCTTCCTACTTTTTCCATGTTATAGTAATTCTTGTCCGCTGCATCAAGTTTTTCCTTGATGCTCTGCTCTTTATCGTCTACCGCCTTCTCAGTCGAAAGCGTCTTTATATCACTGCTTTTTATTTTTTCATAATCGAAGACCATTCCGATTCTGTCGAATTTCCAGAATCCGGGCGGGGGATTTAATTCGAATTCAATCAAATCACCTGATGTCTCTGTAAGAGGAATATTAATTAAAACGTCCTCGTCTATAAGCGGTCCGCCGCTTTTTATTGTTGCTCCGTGTTTGTATATCCCACTAGAGTTAATGTTGATTTTGAGGTAGTACAATTCCTCGTTCAGCATTAATGAATAAAGTTCTTTTTGATTTTCACTGCCCGGGTAGATTGATTCGTACCACTTGTCAATATCTCTGCCTCTTAACTGAAGGAATCTCTTGACCATATCCGACCCCCATTGCGCTGTTCCGCCGTTAACAAATAGCATTGCGTTTCCCGCATTTTCAGGTTTCTTAAACTTGAAGTGTAATTTTTGTCTTTTCGTTAAACTACTGGATGATAAATCATCCGGAAACACGGTCTGCCATTTTACTTTGTCTTTATGAATGAAATAATCCGTAACATCTTTATTATTTTCATCTGTCACGGATATCGGATCGTAAATTTTTGAATATTGATAAAATTCATTGTCCTGACCTATCGAGACCTGTTTGTTCCCGTCGTGTTTTAC
>CALGII010000146.1 GCA_937915485.1 uncultured Ignavibacteriota bacterium
CCGATCTGCTGCGTTATGACTTCCGATGTCTTGAGTTCCATTATCTGATTCAATCCTTTCGGCAATCCTAATATTACAGCCCCGCATCCCGCCCGTATCGCGGATTGCGCGCACAGGTAAGCCGCTCCCGAAAAACCTTCGCTGCCCGCGAGTACGTAAAGTTTTCCGTTCGTGTACTTGTTCGAGTTGATGTCCCTTGCCTTGAAGCCTTCCGATGCATCGCGCTTTTCAATTTCGAAAATCTTTTTCCCGTTGTATTCTTCGAAGAGAGCCTCGGGCAGTCCGATGTCGGCTACCCTGATTTCGCCTGACAATCTTCTTCCGTCGTAAAACATGGTCTCGAATTTCTTTACTCCCATCGATACCGTCACATCAGCCTTCAGGCATTTATTTGAGTTTAGATAATTGTCCAGTCCTGAAACGATATCAACTGCGATTATGAATTTGTTCTTCAGCCTGCTTATTTTTCCGAAAGTCTCTTCGGCTTTTGCGTCAAGTTTATTCCTGAAACCAATTCCGTAAACGGCATCCACAATAATGAATTTTCCAGTGTCGGGTCTTTCAAGTAGTGACGTGTCTCCTGATATCTCAAGATTCCTGTCTTTCATTCCTGCGATGATTTCATAATTCTTCAACGCGTCTCCCCGTAATTCTTCCGGCGAATTCAGCAAATATACAATAACTGGAATCTGTTTGTTTCGGAGATGCCTTGCTATGACGAAACCGTCACCCGCGTTGTTTCCTCTGCCGCATAAGATTAAAACACCCGTGCAGTTTTCGATGCAGTAAAACTCGGCAATTATTTCTGACGCGTTCCTGCCCGCGTTTTCCATCAGCACCGTTGAAGAAATGCCTGTACGCCAAATAATTTCCTTCTCGGCTTCAAGTATGTCCTTGTTGAAATAAACGTTCTTCATCCCTGAATGATTTTTTTCATCCCGGCAACAGATTTCTTTACGTCTTCTGACTTAAAAACCGAAGCTCCGCAGACGAACATGTCAACGCCCGCGTCAGACACCTCTTTTATGTTAGCGGGTCCTATCCCCCCGTCGATTTCTATAAGGCAATTGTAACTATGTTTCAGGATTATTTCCTTTAACTCCCTGACCTTTTTCAAAGAATTTGATACGAATTTCTGTCCGCCGAATCCGGGATTGACGCTCATCACAAGCACGAAATCCGCGTACTCGAGCACGTATTCAAGCGCTTTAACAGGCGTTGAGGGATTTATAGCAACGCCCGCTTTTACTTTTAAATCCCTGATTCTGTTCAGCAGACGGTTAAGGTGATAGTTGTTTTCAAGATGAACGGATATGTAATCCGCTCCCGCTTTTTGAAATGCCTCGATGAACTTCTCGGGAGAATTTATCATCAGATGAACGTCAAGCGGAAGGTTAGTAATCTCATTTACCTTCGAAACGATGTCGGGACCGAACGTAAGGTTCGGGACAAAATGACCGTCCATTATATCGCAGTGTATTATGTCGGCTCCGGCCGATTCAACCGATTTTATCTCTTCCGCCAGTTTTCCGAAATCAGCCGAAAGGATTGAAGGACATATTTTTTTCATGATTATTTTGTCTCCGGTTTATCTTTTGACTTCTCTTTTGGTTTATCATTTTTATCTTTCGTGTCAGTGCCCTTTTCCGTCTGCTTTTCCTTCGGCTTGTCGTTCTTGTCCTTCGGATTCTGCGGGTCAGGCTTGTTCTTTATCTTATCCGTTTCTGTCTTCGGCTTTTCCCCGTTATCTTTCTTGTTGTTCTTTTCCGTCGTCTGGTCAACATCGCCTTCAACGTCAACCGCTTTGTCCTTCTCGACTTTCTTCTTCGCTATTATGAGGTCAACGGGTGTATTCTCTTTTGCCGATTTCTCTTTCTTCGGATACTGGTCGATTACCGTTCCCTGTTCGTTATCGCTCGGCTGATAGGTTACCTTGCCGACCTTCAGTTTCTTTTCTTCAATCAGTTTCTTCGCGTCGTTAAGTTTCTTGCCCATTACATCAGGAATAAATATATCTCCCAGAAGCGCGCCGTTGCTGATTATCAAATCGATTTTTGTCGATTTCTTGACCTTGCTCCCGGGCTGTATGATCTGCGAAACCACGACGTCTTCAGGCTGCTCTATCGTGAACTTTTTTACGATTTCACCAACTTTGAGGTTTCTCTGCTCAAGCGTGAACCGCGCGTCCCGTTCGGTTTTTCCAACTAATCTCGGCACTTCGACCAGTTGCTCTCCACCGCAAATCGTAAGATAAACTCTTCTTCCCTTCTTCACCTGCTCTCCGTTCGCTGGATTCTGGTCAAGTACTATCCCAATCGGCTTTGACTCATCGTATTTTATATCGCCCTGCTTTACGTCAAGCCCTGATTCCTCAAGAACCTTCTTCGCGTCGAGAAATGTCAGTCCCGTAACTGTAGGCACCTGTACAAGTGATGCCTGTTTTACGTATAATGGCATCAAAACATTGTTGAAAAGCAATATCACCCCTACGACGATTGCCGCCAATATTATAAATTTCTTCAGCATTTTTGAAAACTAACTAAAAATTGAAAAATAAAAAACTTAATTAAAGGGTTATAATGAATGTTTTTCTTTCCGAAAATAAAAAACCGGGATTTACCCGGTTCTTGGAGGTTGAGGGACCTGTATGCTATGTGTGATTAGTTGTCTTGCTTTTTCTTTCGGCCTTCTCTGTCTTTCATCTTCTGTTTAAGAATCGACTTCTGCTCATCAGTCAGAAATTCGCCTATGCTCTTCCTTAATTCCGTTCTGTACTCTTTAATTGTCTGCTTTAATTCCGATTTGTCTTTGTCCTTGTTTGCAATCCTGTATGCGTGCATTTTCTCGAAATGCTTTAAGTACAAATCCTTTATTAATATCTGCTGATTAGCGTCCAGATTTACCGCGTCTGTTAGTTTTTCAGTCATTTTTTTTGCTCTCTCCTCAGGACTTTTTCTTGTTTTCGTGTCCTGTGAATGCACGCTTCCCGCTATCACCAGAATCAAAAGAACAAATATTACCTGTAATTTCTTCATTTTCTGTATCATTTATTTAGTTTTATTGATTAGACAATTAAATTCCTTTCAAGGTTTAAGAAATGGAGCAATTTTATCCGTTAGTTGATTAAATCACAAAATCAAAGCGGGTACGTATTCTTAAATTGAATAACTATCTTATTTTATTTATATTTATGGACTATAAAATTTTAACAATTATTCGGAGTATATTTATGAAATCCTACAAAGTATTTATATCGTTATTCGTACTTATAATTGCATTCTCTATTTACATAGCCGGATGTTCACCCGCTGAAACTACAACAGGCAAACTTGCTTATAACAGCAAAGACTGGGTGAAGGCTGAAACTGAACTTGCCAAAGGTCTCGCGATTGATAAAAATGATGCCGAAGCTTGGTATATGCTCGGATATTCTCAGATAGAACTTCAGAAATTTTCTGAAGCAACCAAGTCTTTCAAGAGTTGTCTCTCTATTTCTCAGGATTTCAGCACACAGATAAAATCTTTCTGGATTGATAAATTCAACGCGGGTATCTCTGATTTCAACCTTGGAACGAAAGCTCTCGGTAAAAACGACAAGGATAATGCTAATAAGTCGTTCACAAACGCTATAAGAAATTTTGAAGCCGCATCAAGCATTATCCCTGACAGCATTTCTACTTATCAGTTAATCGCGGATGCCTACAACTATATGGGTGAAACCGATAAAGCCCTCGCGCTGTATCAGAGCATCCTCGATAAATCGAAGAGTAAAGAAGACGCTATTATGATTGCAAAAATTCTTTATACTGTCGGAATTAAAGAAAGACAGGCGGAGAAATATGATAAAGCGATTTCAATTTTTGAAAAAGTTCTCACTATTCAGTTCCTTCCTAAAGACAATATATATTACGAAACGTCGCTCTTTAATCTCGGCTTCGCTAATTACCAGATTGCGGTTAAGATGGCTACTGACGGAAAAACGAAAGGTGAATATACTCCTTATTTGAACAGCACGATTAAAAACCTTGAAGAACTGACATCCGCTACAAAGACAAAAGAACTTCTGAAAGATTCGTATGAGATTCTTTTCAACGCTTACGATGCGTTAGGCATGAAGGATAAAGCAGAGGACGCTCTTAATAAAAAGAATGCTCTTCAATAAATAATAAAATGAACGGACAAAAATCAAATAGCGGCAGATGGTTCTGGGGTATTATGATTGGACTCGTTATTATCGCCATCATATTTTCCGGAATCGCTTTCCTCGTTCTTGCCGTCTCCGTCTCGGGAACAAGCGACAGAACGTACGAGTACGTTACGTCTGGTTCGGGTAAAGACAAGATTGCCGTTGTCGAACTCGATTTTACGATTATTGATCCGTCGTCAATTGTCAGGCAGTTCAAGAAGTACAGAGAGGACAAAAGCATAAAGGCTATTATTCTTCACGTTAATTCTCCGGGCGGCGGCGTTGCCGCTTCACAGGAAATGTACGAGGAAGTTAGAAAAACCAGAGACTCGGGTAAACCCGTAATTGTGTCGTTCGGCTCAATAGCCGCGAGCGGCGGTTATTACGTGGCGTGCGGGGGTTCTCTAATCGTGTCTAATCCGGGCAGCCTTACAGGTAGCATCGGCGTTATCGCTACTTTCACGAACTTCAAGGAACTCGCCGATAAACTCGGCGTCAAGGAAAATGTCGTTAAAAGCGGCAAACTTAAAGATTCGGGTAATCCGTTCAGGGATATGAACGCCGACGACCTCGAGTATTTTCAGGAAATAATCGATAACTCCTACGAGCAGTTTCTCGACGTTGTTTCGACAGAAAGAAAAATCGATAAAGAAGAACTCAGGAAGATCGCTAACGGAAGAGTCTTCACGGGCAAACAGGCGAAAGACCTGAAACTCGTTGATTCACTCGGCACGTTTCAGGATGCCATTCGTATAGCGGGACAAATCGCTAAAATTGATGGCGAACCTTCTATAGTAAGAGAAAAGAACAAAAGAAATTTTATTGAGTTTTTCCTCGAAGGTATGTCCGGCACGCAGTTGAAAGATATTAAGGAAGAAATAAGTTCGGAATTCTTAAATAAACCCGTATTACAATATAAATTCGAAAGGTAGTTTTATGACCAGAGCACAAATAGCGGCGCAAATATCCGATGCGACAGGCATCAGTAAGAAAGAGGCTGAGATTGTAATCGAAGGTTTTATTAGCATCGTAATTGACTGTCTGTGTAATAACGATTCGATTGAAATCAGAGGATTCGGCACTTTCAAGAATGTCGTCAGAGAACCGATGAAAGCAAGAAATCCGAAGACGGGCGAAACACTGCAACTCGACAGAAGATTTATTCCGAAGTTTAAGGTTTCAAAAGAATTTAAAAAATTAGTTCAGGAAAATTTATCAAAAAAATAAATAAACGAAAGGA
>CALGII010000147.1 GCA_937915485.1 uncultured Ignavibacteriota bacterium
TAACCGCAAAGGCGCTGAGGACGCGAAGAAGAGCAAAGATTTTTTAGGGTTCCCGTGTCAAACAATAAAAACCCATTCAATTACAACAAACCAAAACATTTTAATACATTTTTATTTAAAAAACATTATTATATATTAATTATAACCATTTAAATTCAAGGCTATGAAGAAGTGGATAATTTTTTTTGTATTCCTTTCCTGTATAAATAATCTGTATTCCCAGACCTGGGAAAGAGCATTCGGTTATATTCCTGCAAAAGAAGAGGGCGCTACGACTATATGCAAATTGTCGGACGGGAATTTTGTAGCGAGCGGTTATTCCGAAGAAACAAACGCATGGACGGCAAGGATGTTGAAGATTACACCATACGGCGATACTCTATGGTCAAAGAGTTTTTCTGTCCCAAACAGTGAGAGGGCTTTTATAAATGCCAGCCTTTCTCTTAATTACGGAAGTTTTTTAGTTGCGGGAGAATGCCAGATATCTACGAATAATTCGGGCGGTTTAATCCCAACAGGATTTGTCGCGAAATTCGATTCAAATAATAACCTACAATGGATTCGTGAGTATTCAACAAATAATGTCGTAAGCAGAATTTTTGAAATTATTGTTGCTAACGATGGCGGATTTATTTGCGTTGGAAACGACTATATATTGAAAATAAACAATGATGGAATATATCAGTGGCACAAATTAAATTCAGGATTTGGCGTTAAAAGTATCTACAGTATTAAAGCTTTTAATAATGGGTATTTGAGCTTAGCAAACACATTCCCGAATTCTACGTTCTATTTATTGCTGACGAATAATTACGGAAACAAGATTTGGATGAAACAAATCCCGACACTTGGAATGCTACCATCAAAATTATTTCCAACGCAGGAGAAAATATTGATTTTTGGAGGTTTTCAGGATACAGGGACACATCATCGGAATATTGTACTACATACCTTTGACACTTCCGGGAATTTCATAATATCAAAAAGAGTAAATGTTCAGAGAGAAGAAAATAGCGATGGATTTAACCTGCAAATATCACCCAACAGATATTTGTTGTCGAGTTTAACACCTCTTACCGGAGCCACGCATTATTGCACACTTAGACTTCTTGACACGAATCTGAATATAATTCGCTATAAAGATTTAACGACAACCGCAGGATTCAGGGGATTGTATTCGGCGGTTATGCAGGACAGCAATTATATCGTGGCCGCGGGAAACATCAGTCTGCACCTCGGTTACGGTTACGAAGATTTTTACGTAGTCAAGACGGACACGAATCTTAACCTGTTAGTGAGCATAGGGATAAAGAAACTTGAGACAGAGACTCCTGATGCATATTCGCTGCACCAGAACTATCCAAATCCGTTCAATCCGTTTACGAGCATAAAGTTTACATTGCCCGAAGAGTCGTTTGTGAAAATTGAGATATTCGATATTACGGGAAGAATGACGGATAAGATTGTTGAGAAGAAAATGACGGCGGGGACCTATGAAGCGGTATGGAACGGAACGGATAAACCGTCCGGAATATATTTTTGCCAGATGACCGCGGGGAGATATACGAAGACAATAAGAATGGTAATGGTAAAGTAGTTACCGTTCTGAATTACTATTTCAGAGCAAGAGCGGAAACAATTAACGGTTAACATTTAACAGTTAGCAATTAAGAGCAAGAGCGGATACAATTAGCGGTTAACATTTAACAGTTAGCAATTAAGTGCAAGAGCGGATACAATTAGCGGTTAACATTTAACAGTTAGCAATTAAGTGCAAGAGCGTTCAGCCACGAATTACCACGATTTCAACGAATTACCACTAACTTCTCGAATGATTTTTATTGAAATTCTTCTGTTACAGGCGATAAGAACGGTTATGGTGAAATAAAGCAGTCCAAAATATCTCAATTCTTTTTTTGCCTTTATATTCTTATTTTTATAGAAATTAAAGGCATTTTTATTTTCTATGTCCAAAGATGTAAAGAAGATTCTGATTATTGACGACGACGATAACATACGGCAGTTTGCCGCAGACGTTCTGACATCGGAAGGTTATTACGTGATTGAGGCCGATTCGGCGGAAAAAGGATTATCCATACTTCTCAACAAAAAGAAGAAAAATACAGAAAAATTCGGGGCAGTAATCTGCGACATAATGATGCCGGGAGCGGACGGTTTTGAGGTTCTGAAAAAATTAAGGAAATCCAAGAAGGAAGTACCTGTTTTCATATACATAACCGCGATGAAGGAAAGGAAAGACCTGCGTAAAGCGATGGAGGCGGGCGCGGACGACTTCATATCGAAACCATTCATGGCGGACGAACTTATACGAGCGGTAAAGATACAGACCGAGAAGAAGGAGAAAATTAAAAACACATACTCAATGAACCGCACCGCTGCAAATAACGACGGGAAGTCTCAGGCAGAGGAAGAAATTCAGGCGCTTGATTATTCAGGGAATATTTTCATTGACAACGGGAAGAAAGCGAAATTCATAAACGTCAGCGATATAGTAATAATAAAGAGCATAAAGGATTACACGCTATTGCATTCGGCGAACCGCGAGCATTATTACATTAGAAAGCCGCTGAAGAACTGGATTCATTCTCTGCCCGAGGAGCATTTTCTTCAGGCAAACAGGTCGGAATTAATAAACCTGAACTACGCAGTTGAAATAATCAAACTCGCGAACAACACTCACGAAGCGGTTCTGAAGAATTACGACAAGAAAATCAGCATAAGCAGAAGAGTAAGCATTAAATTAAGAAACAAACTCAAGACTATATAAAAAAACGGGCTTTTAGAGAAGCCCGTGGAAGGTAAATAAATTTACTGTTCTATTTTCTATGTCACTACAAAAATAGCATTAAACGCCCTGCCGGCAAAGCAACAATATACGAACGGAAAAAATCCTTTACGAACGGTATTAAACCGCGGAAGGCAGGGACACGGAAAAGATACTTCCGACTCCCCTTTTAGATTTGACAGTGATGTATCCGTCCATTCTAGCGGAAAATTCCCTGCACACCAAAAGTCCCAGACCGGTACCCTTTTCACTGTCCGTGCCTTTAGTAGTAAAAACTTCATCCGAGGTTAAAAGTGTTTTAAGGCGGCTTTCGGGTATTCCGACGCCGTTATCGCTAACATTTATACGGACGTATTTTTCGCCCGTGTGCTTATTCGACGCGCTTTTTTCGTGCGAATGAATATTAGTGTAGTCCGCGGTAACATCAATTATTCCGTTCCTCGGAGTAAATTTCACCGCGTTTGAAATCAGGTTTCTCAAAATTGTCTTGAGCATGTTCTTATCAGCAAGCACTTTATAAGCCGCGCCGATATTCCTGTTGATTGTAATGTTCTTTATTTCTGCCGGGATTTTTGTGAATGAAACAATATCCGCGACGGCATCCCTGACGTTAACGTTCTCGAATTCGCTGACATACCTGTCTTTCGAGCGCGTCCAGTCGAGCAGGTTTTCAAGAAGAGAGAAAACCTCTTTAGTTGAATTGTTAATGATTCCCGCGTGTCTCATCATACTGTCGATTCTAAGCAGTTCTTCCCTCTCATACTTTCCGGGTTTCGACTTGCTTTCAGCAAGTCTTTCTTTAATTTCTTTCATCGCCTGAGAATACGAAGTAATTTCTTTAATCATCAGTTCTGAAAAGCCCATTATGCCGCTAATCGGATTAATCAGGTCGTGAGCGATAATCGACAATATCTTATCCTTTCTTTCGCCGTCTTCCAAATCAGCATTAGCATGCTGCTCTTTATCAAGCCAGTTTATAACCACCATATCCCGCGGAATATCCTTGCCTTTGCACAAATAAAGCGAAAAGTCTTTAACGTTTTCCTTACCGTTATTTGCCTTAAAACATCCGCTGAAAGAGGCGCTCCCTTTCACGAGACATTCAGAATAACACGCATTAAATTCACGATAATCGTCAAAACAATCATTCATACTTTTATTTACTTTCAGTTCGGGTAAACCGAATCCGCGGATATCGTCTTCGGCCTTTCTGTTGAAAGTCACGATTTTTTTATTCCCGTTTATAAGAATAAACGCCTGCGGAATGCTGTCGAGGATTTCCCTGTAAGCATTAAAACCGCCGTTATTTGTTTTGCCTGTCATGAGATAAAGTAGATCGTATTACAAAAATGAGAAATACAAAAATCAACTAAAAGTCACTAAAACGGCACATTTTAAGGGTGTTTCAGGGCCACTCGTAACGCAATTTTACCGCTTGTATATTCATAGTTTCAAAATCACAAAAAACAATATAATTTGTGTATGTTCAAACATTGAAATAAAAAATAAAACAACCTAACACAATTAAAATTTAAAGGATACAAATCATGAACAA
>CALGII010000148.1 GCA_937915485.1 uncultured Ignavibacteriota bacterium
GACCTTATAATTATTACTTGAGTTGAAATTCAATTCTCCTGAGCAATTTATACCTGTATTTGGCGCGAAATATATTTTGGGAGCGTTGTTTAGGCTAGTAAATATTGATAGCAACCCCGATGAACCAACATCAATATCCGCGTTGATTGTCAACATCGAGGATAAAAAACAATTACCGTTAAGAACAAGTTTCTTTTGATTCTGAAAATTGAACGTGGAATTACCTATAACTTCACCTTTATCTTCAATTCTCAGTATACTGCCTGCCGGGATTAGCAAATTATCATTCATTCCGAACAAAAAGTAACCTTTCATTCTTAATGTTTTATAAACATTCCCGGCAAATGTTGAAATATTCATACCGCTTTGCTGTTGTTCCCCGCTTACAAGTTTAATTTCCGAATCATCTCCTTCAATTTCAACGTTATTTAATATTAAAGGTTTATTAGATCATAGGAGTAGTATGAAAGTGTTACCGGTGACTGGGATTTTATGAATTTACAATTATCGAAAATAGTAGAATCAATTAGTGTATTGTTATTAACGTCTAATCCAAGAAAATCCGAACGATGTATTCCATAGCCAAAGCCTCTAAATGTTATCGGATTTGAAATAGTACCCCTTGCTTTTATTCCGTTAATCACGTGATTACCGGGAATTGATTCAAATAATGTTCCCGCTCCCAGTGAGAAGCCGGTTAAAGGTTGAGGGGAATGAAAATAAACCGTATCGTGAAGATGAATTACAGTACTCGCATTATTATCATTTTGAATGACATGACTATAATTAGGCGGCTCAGCAATCGTATATTGAAGGTTAAACCTTATGGCGCTATATAAATCATCATAATCGTTTTGTTTTATGCTGTCAATTACGATTCCTGTATTTAGATTTAGTGAAGAATGTGTTCTGCTTTCAACCAATTTTTTAAATGGGATATAATCTGCATTTTCTTTGTATGCAAAAAAATGCTCCGGCATGCCAAAACTACCATATAAATTAGTTTCTCCATTTGCAGGAATTAATTCAAAGGATAAATCAAATCCTTGGTCTTCAGACGGAGGAGGAAAAGGCTTGTACGGAGAATAATGCCAAATAAGCAATCCGCCCGGTTTATTGTCCGGATTATATTTTTCCAGAATTTTTCTATCGAACCCGATTTGCTTTCTGTTTTCAACAAAATAACTTTCGCCGCAGGTCCAGTCAGGTTTGGCATTAGGTTTTCCGTATATCGTTATCACACCGCATTGATTTGATGTTTCTATTGGGGGGAGATTTGTCACGGATTGTGAGTTTTTTAATTCTATTGGTTCAAGCCAGCCTTCCATAGTTCGTAAAATAGGATTAGGTAATTGAGGACAGTCTTTATTATGTCTGTCGTACGCATTCATTATGCAATATCTTGATGCCGATGAGTGTTTCCATTCGAATGCGAGATGAGCATATTCGTGTGCAGTAATAGATATACCGTCAACTCTTGAACTGTCCATGTTTGTTATTTCCTGAAATCTACCCCTCACAATAGTTCTACATAATCCATAACTATTCTGTGCAAATCCTTTAAACCATCTTTGCGAACCAGAAAAGACATAAATAAAAATTCCTCCTTGCCGGTTAAATTCTTCAAAATCGAATGTATTAGAAAAACTCTGTCTAACTAATGTATCCGCTTGTAACATTATTCTTTTGCCTTTCTCAACAACATCGTCTGCATCATAGAAGTCTCTGAAATATGAATTTGAATTATTACTCCCGTATTTATTCAAGGGCATCATTAGTGTTTTTATTACTACACGGTCATTCACCGTTTCAAAGTCGTTTAATATTCCCGTTCTAAGTTTCGGATCTGTTTGGAGAGGATGCGTAATATATGGTTCCATCAGAAAATGATTGTCCGATGCCTCTTTCCAATACTGCCTTAAACTTCCGTAAGCAGAATCACCGTGTGAAAGAAAATCCGGATTAGCAGTTCCGTAATATATTCCGCTTGTATCAAAATACATATTCCACCTGTCGAACCAATCGTATTTAAGCGCTTTGAGCGAAAATATTCCG
>CALGII010000149.1 GCA_937915485.1 uncultured Ignavibacteriota bacterium
TTTCCTGTTTATCCCCTGTGATTGTCGTTTCAGGCGCGCTTACAAGTCCGAATTTATTCAACTCGTCAATCGTCTGTTCACGTGATTTAAGTAAATCGAGAATGCTGTCGATTAATTCCGAAGAATCATATTCGTCTTTCAGGACAAACTTTCCGTTACCCTGATGAACATCAGTTGCCGCGTCATCCTCCGGCTGCATTACTACGTTCAGTTCATCAGTAATTTCCTCCGACAAAGGTATAGAGTCGGCGGTGATTTCATCGGGCAATCCGCCGCCTTCGTTATCCGTTTTGAAGAAATTTTCAAGGTCTGAGAATACGGTCTGTTCATATTCATCATCGATAGACGAATCGGTGTCCACCGATAAGTCGCCGCTTGCTAATAAATCTCCATCAAAAACATTCTGAGATTTTTGAATCGAATCTCCGAATGAACCACCGATGTCTTTATCCTGACCCGGAAGTGTATCTATATTTTCTTTTGAGAAGTAATGTTCGGGTTCTTTAAATGCATCTGTTGTCTTTTCGGCCTCTTTGGATTTTACGTATTCTTCAATATCCTTCAGAATAATTTCTTTTTCCTGTATAATTTTTTCTTCAATGGTATCGTATTCATTTTTTTCCGTAACAGTTTCTTCAATCACGGATTCCGATACAGTGTTTTCGGTCTGTTGGAGGTCATCTCCGCTGCTGGTGATTTCGGCAGAGAAGGATTCTTCGGATATAGATTCAGGTTCGATTAGTTCCTGTTTCTCTTCGGGCTGTCCCGTTTCCTGTGTTTCTATAATCTCTGACGACGCAGTTATTACCTGTTCACTTATTTTGTTGTCATCATGAATTTTCTCATCCCTGACTATTGTTAGTTTCTTATCAGCCGGTTCGACGTTGCTTGTAATTCCGTTAAATTCAGGAATCAGGAAGGGTACTTGCTCAGGTTCCGGTTCAGAATATATTGCCAGTAATTCAACCTCGTCATTTACTTTTTCTGTTTCTTCCGTTTCGGTGAATTCGGCTGACCTGTAATTAAAAGGTATCAGGCAGGGGATATCCGGAAGATACGGTTTTTCAGTTACGACTGTATCCGCGACGAGAGTATCGATTGTATCAAGCGGAGCAGGAATTTCTTCTTCCGCCACAATGGTTTCCGATGTATCAAGCGGAGGCAAAGTTTCTTCATCCGCAATGAGAGTATCCGCCGTTATTTCGCCGGAAAGGAATTCTTCGTATTCGGTTTGTTCTTCTTCAACATCCCCGGACTGAGCCAAGGGTTCCCCGTCAGTAAGGGTTTCGATTTCGGACGATACAATTTCAATCTCATCCGTATCGTCGTCGAAAGTGAAATAAACAAAGTTTGATTCATCAGTGGCATCATCTGTTTCAGTAACGCGGATTTCAGACAGGTTCTGAAAATTAAGAGCCTTAGTGAGAACAGGAGACAACTCCGAGAAATTAGAATTAATTTCATCGGCAAATTTTTTACAGGGAGAAAAAGAAACATATTTGATGACTTCGCCGTTGACGGTTTTGTTCCTGACGATGAATTTTCCGAATTCAGGAATGTTGAGGTTCTTTCCCGACTTAAAAACGGAGAGCATAGTATCAAATATTGAACCGATAAAATTTCCTGTCTCAATCTCGTTGAGGTTGAGTCTAGAGGAAACTTTTCTTATCAGTTTTGCTCTCTTCATCAGTCTTTAAGCATATTAATGAAAGTATCGGACGGTTTGAAAACCAGTTTGTCTTTTGGCGGGAGGAGAAATTCCGCTTTCTTTTTCCCGTCTATTATAGTCTTCATTTCCCTGTGTTCGACACTGAAGAATCCGATTTCGTCAATCAGGAGGAACTTCTTTTTAATCACGGATTTTTTTATTTCATCGAAAGTCACGCTGAAAACATTTTCAGCGGTTTGCTTATCAAACGAACTTTTGATTCTGATTTTATTTATGAATGAGTCTTTGTTCATTTGAGAGAGTTAGAAATTTCAGAAACCAATTTTTCAAGATAGTATCCGTCTTTTTCGTCGAAGGACGCGTATTTCGTGCTGTCCACGTCAAGAACTCCGAAAATTTTTCCGCCGGCGATTATCGGAACGACAATTTCCGATTTCGATTCGGAATCGCAGGCAATATGCCCCGGAAAACTATTGACGTCATCGACGATGACAGTTTTCTTTCCTCCGACAGCAGCGCCGCAGACTCCTTTGCCCTGACCGATTCTCGTACAGGCTACTTTTCCCTGAAACGGTCCTAGAACAAGTTGTCCCGTCGCGTCTTCAGCGAGGTAAAATCCCGCCCAGGAAAAATAATCGAATGAATGCTTCAGCAGCGAAGCAATATTTGAAAGGTTTGCAATAACATTCTCCTCATCGCCTAAAAATTGTTTCGCGACTGAAATTACCGATTCGTATTTTTCATCCTTGCTTAAGGATTTAATATGCCTGAGATTCACATCTTTCATTTTTCGAGTCCGGACATTTGTTCTTTAGCCATTTCAGGTGTTTCGAACGCTCCTGCTCTTACCCTGAAATAAACTCCTTTCTCTTTCAGGTCGGCTTCGAAAACCATTCCTTTAATATTATTTTCTTTCAGGAGTTTTAACTTTTCTTCGGCTGCGGATTTTTCCTTGAACGAGCCTATCTGCACGTAATAACCGTCCTGTTCTGAGAACAGTGCGAATTTCTGCTTATCGCTAAGATAACCGAGAAATTTCGATTCGCCTTGTTTAGTCTGAAGGACAGCGGTTTCGTTCTTTTGTTCATCTTTCGCCGTTGTATCTTCTGTCTGCTGCTTGTTCTCCGCAACAGGGGCGGCAGTATCTTTAACTTGTTCAGTTTTATTTGCCGCGCTGTCCTTAGGCAAATTCACAGTAACTGTAGAGATGTTCGGTTTAATGAGAAACTCATACACAACGAATATGCCCAGAAAAACAAACGCCGCAATGAAGAGAGCCAGCACAGCAGGATGAGCGTACCAACTCTTTTTAGAATCAGCTGTATGTCTGTATTGTTCAGATGGCAGATTCCCGGTTTTCTCTTCGGGTGAATCCGAAATGCCCGTGAAGCCTTTCAATACAGGCTCATCGGAAACAGGTTTTTCGATTTCGTCGTGCAGGATTTT
>CALGII010000150.1 GCA_937915485.1 uncultured Ignavibacteriota bacterium
TTGATCCATAAAAAAAGTTCGAATAATCTCTTACAAAAATTTTGTTGCCATTGGCATCCACGATACTGAAGGGTTGTCTATTGGCAAGTCCGGGTCCCACAGTTACGTTTCGAATTTCGACATACATTCCCTCGTATTTTTCACCGCCCACATAATTAATATATCCGCCTGCATTCGGATAATCCCCGATAGAAAAATCGGTTATGTTAACCAATTTCGGAGTGGGTCTCTTACCACCTAGAGAATCTATAGAAACAAGTGATGTTGAATCCAAATCTATTTGAGTCAAATACCCTGATTTTGATCTGTCTAAACCGGGAACTGATGTTGACCAAAACTCCTGAACTACGCCTCTGACGGTGATAATATTCCCCGTATCTACCCATTGAATATTGGTATTAAAATTTACTCGTGACCTTTGCCTAATTACTATTCCACTAAAATGGCTATTCGAAGTATCCTGAGCATAACAAGTCCAGCTATTAGTACCTCTTAACAAAGTATGGTAAACTCCGCTAATCGACACCTGAGGAGGCGCTACGACCCTGCAGGTGAACTGAACTGAATCGCCTATCATCGGAGACCAGTCTCTTCCGACAGAAAGGGAATCGTTTGAAACAGTCTGAACCTGCATAAGAGTCACATTAAGCCACGTCATAATGTTTGCAACAACAACGTATGAAGCAAACGCGAACACGGCTGCTAATGCGAAATATTTTAACTTTTTCATAAAATACATTTTTAATGATTATTGAATAAATAAAATTATTTTACTATAAGAAATTTCCCTTTTTTAATTTCGCCGGTTGAAGCGTCCTTGACAGTAAAGAAATACAGCCCGGTAGCAACCGCCTGATTATCTTTTGTTATTAAATCCCAGGCGTGCTCACCTCCGGCGAATTTTTGTGTACCGTCCGAATATGTTTTGAACCACTTTATGTCATTCCCCGAATATGTCGCGGCATCATGATGCATTTTTATGACGAGGTCGCCTGACAGTGTCCATACCGTTATATCGCATTTTGACGGGAGATTATAAAAATAGATTTTTCGTAAAACTTCTTTTGATACACCCGTGCCGTCCCATACAGCGCTTCCGTAATATGGGTTCGGATAAACGCCAACTTCAGCATCCGAATTATCTTTTGCTGTTGTTCCGACAATAATCCTTTTAACGTTCGCGAGTTCGCTACTTTCCAGAGACTCGAGACCCTGCGCGGGGTCTCCTTTGTCGTAAGAGGTCACTGTATAAATGTATTGGAATCCGTTAAGTTGATTCGGGAATTCAAACCTGTACCAGTATTTATTGGTATCACCCGAAAATGTTTTTGGCGAAGTTTCGCTGTACTTTATGAATTTGAATCCCGTGTTGTTGAAATAACCGTTGCAGCACGAATCAAAATCTCCGACAACCTTTAACGCCGTCATCAGGTCAAGGTTCGAAGTAAGATCCGCTCCGGCATTTGTCCTGAAGATTCTGTAGCCCTCAAAATCTTTTTTCCCTGAAATAGGGTCAATCGAATTCTCGGAGTTATTGGACCACCATAAGGTAACCTTTTGGTCGTCAATTTCCGCTCTTGTTATCGGAATATCCGGAGGCGACGGAAGTTTGTAACCGTTGTCGTATGACCTTTGAGCCCAACCCGCATTTTTGTAAAGATTCTGCTTCTGAAATTCGGTATCAAACTTGGCAGGGTCGGTTCCGTTCTTCTTCGCGCAAACCACTGTGAACACTGCGTTAAGAGTATCAATCTGGTATCGAAGCGAAAAAGAAGAACCGTCAGTTTTCTTGTACGGACCATAAGACATTAGGGACACCCTGTTTGACGGATTCAATCTTAAATAATTTATCCTGTTAGTGTCAATAACAATGCCGGACGCGAGAAATCCCTTTAACTTTTCATATCTTTTGGGATCAGTATCAGGCATAAAATAAATCGGGTCGATGCCCTTATAATTCCATATAGTGAATCTTGAACGAAGGTTTTCAGCGCTTGATTTTGGAGAAACGCCTAATAATTTAACGCCTACATAGTTATCAGTAAACCCGGGATCCCCGTTATTGTCGTAAGTATATTCCATTCTCAGGGAGTCAACGAAACCGGTACATCCTTTTGAAAAGAACGAAGTACCGGGATTGCAACCGTTCGTGATGTTCAAATTTCTAACAACGCAGTCTTTCCATAAACCTACGTATATACTATCAATCGGTGACGTATCCCCGTTATAACCGACATTTACTATCTTGTAATTAAGAATGACGAAGGAGTTCGCAAAATTCAGATTGTATGTATAAGATTCAAGTAACACCTTTATGCCCATCGGAATATGCTCAATCATACCGGTAATGCTGGTATCGGAAAATTCACAGATGAAATCCTGATGCGATACAGCTGTAGGGTCATAAAAAGCGGAAGTTATTAAAGAGGATTTCTCCGTGATTATCGAGCCGCGTGCGTTTGTGAATTCAAATCCTTCGACCTTGTTGGCATTTGATACATCCACTGCTCCGGTCGTAACGTGAATTTGCCCGTTCTTCAATCCGCCGACCCACAGTCCGCCAAGCCAGAGGTTTTCTATCCCTGAGCCAGACGGATACATGCACGAGGGCTGAGTACCGCAATACCCCTTACCGATTGTTCCGTAATTCG
>CALGII010000151.1 GCA_937915485.1 uncultured Ignavibacteriota bacterium
CAGTTATCCTTCCGCGAACGAGAACTTTCTTGCCGTCCTGCGGCGTGAATTTTAAAGTATTGTACCTGAAACTCCATAGATTGCAGGATATCTGCGACTTGTCGTCCTTGAGTGTGAAATATGAATGACCGGATGGGAATGCGCGCTTGTATCCCGATATCTCGCCGATTACAAAAACCTCCTTCAGCGTCGTCTCAAGCGTCTCCTTAATGTATCCCGTTATCTCCGATACCGTTAAAGGCTGCTCCTCCTCCGTATTGTGAAATAAATCATTCATTGGGTTAACGACTGCCCCCCATTCGTATTGTGAAATAAATCATTCATTGTAAATCATCCTTTATAAATCTTTCGTATAAATCTTTCGTTATAATTCTTTTTACATATCATTATTAAGAAATATACAAAAATTATACTAAAAGTATTATTCTCTTGCATCTCTCGTGGTGTCAGGTGTTTCCGCCTGACCCGCACCCGTAGCGTGCACATAAGCCTCTCTCGTGGCGTCAGGTTTCCACCTGACGCGCAGGCGTAGCCTGCACATTAACCTCTCTCGTGGCGTCAGGTTCCACCTAACACTCACCTGCAACCGGCGTTAATCAAATGCATCATATAAGAACCTAATCCTCTCTTCGCTAAGAATCCGGAACTTGTCTAAACCAATCTTACAAACCCTCCAAATTATCTCTCCGACTTAGCCCACGGCTTCAGCCGTGGGTAAAGAAATCCGTATTCCAAAACCGTTTCAACGGTTTTAAAAAATAACACTCTCTCGTGGCGTCAGGTTTCCACCTGACGCGCAGGCGTAGCCTGCATTAATCAAATGAATCCTATAAAACATATTCCTCCCTTCGTTTAAATCCCGGAACTTGTCTAAACAAATCTTACAATCCCTGCAAATCATCTCTCCGACTTAGCCCACGGCTTAAGCCGTGGGTAACGATATCCGAGCCCCAAAACCGTTTCAACGGTTTAAAAAAATAACATTCTCTCGTGCCCTCAGGTTTCCACCTGACACTCACCTGCAATCGGCATTAATACAATACATCATATAAAACCCTAATCCTCCCTTCGCCGAAATCCCGGAACTTGTCTAAACCAATCTTACAAACCCTTCAAATCATCTCTCCGACTTAGCCCACGGCTTAAGCCGTGGGTAACGATATCCTCATCCCAAAACCGTTTCAACGGTTTAAAAAAATAATAAGGACTAAAAACAAAAAGCCCCGCGTTCCCGCGGGGCTCTCGCTCGAAGAGCGGGACTCGAACCCGCAACCCTTCGGTTAACAGCCGAATGCTCCACCATTGAGCTATCTTCGAATAGACTACAAAAATACCGCTTTCCCTAAAAATAGTCAATGTTAATTCGAATCACAAATCGTCTTTACACAATGCCCTAAAATGAAAATTATCAGTTGATTACGACAATATTCAGCCGCTTTTACCGTCTGAGGCTTTTAGTTGGCTTTCTCTTTTCTTGTCTTTCGTTTCATATTTAAAACCTAAGTCCTCAACTGCAAACATGGGCACTAAGATTATCTTCTTATCGAAAACTTCTTCAATTTTAGCGATTGACTCCAATGTAAAATTGTGACTCCCTGTAAGCCATTTGGATATTTCCGACTCCCTCTTTCCCAGTTTATTGGCAAGGTCTCTTTGTGTCATTTCATTCTTCTTCATATACTCAAAAATTTGAGATGCGATATCCATGGACATTCCTATCATTCTTTTTTTGTACGAAGGAATCCGTTTAAATATTTCCTCGAATAATTTGCTCATGAATTATTGAAACTAAATTTTAATTTCCCCTTAATTGAATTATTACATATCATAAATGAGTCGTCATCCGAAAATCTCTTATCCAGTAATTTTTCTACAGCAATAAGAGTTTGCACGTGCATCTCAAGTTCATCGATTTCCTGTGTGGTTCTCTTATCTTTTATACCTCCACCGCCAAAAATTGAAACGGAATTCGACAATCGGATACAATAAAGACGAAGAGACGCCTCCCTTAATTTATATATCTGATTCGCCCTCTCAAATCTAAAAAAATTCGTATCGCAGCCGTATCTGTCAGCAATATTATTCAGTATAAGGAACAAATTATCAATGTTTTCGGATAATATATCGACGTACTTCTCAAAAAACTTTTCTGTCTCTGATAATAATTCTCCTTCAAACCGTATCATGTAAAGCCCGGCTTTTTTACCGTTTAGAAATTCAACTATTTCAAAGTCTTTTAACTTCACTTATAAGTTAAGTTTTTCTTTATGAATATTCAAGTACTATTTTTTTTTTCGCCCGTCTTTAACCGTATTCAATTTTTCACGGAATTTCGGTTTACAACGGTAAATCATTTTCATTAAGCCGGAACACGAAGAATTTATTCATTATTACTTTATTAACATTATCACAAATTGATAATTTTTCTTTTCTTTTTAGCACTCCCGATGAAAAATTTTTACCAACTTCTTTATTTATAATAGCGTTATCCGTTTCTTCTTCCTCAAATCGATTTTCCACTTCTCGTATCTTGCTGTTTCCTCCGCCTTTACAAGCCTTCCCGGTCATTTATTGAATAATTTTTCCGTTCGTGATATATATTTGTATTGTAACATCGTTCTTTGAAATTATCGAATAATGATATGACTACCTCTGTCCGGTGCTTCTCGAACCTTTTCTGAACTCTTTCTGCTTCCCTCTCCAATGACACTGACCTGTCATTAATTCCGGTAAACGCAAATGCCGTAATAACAATTTATTAGATGCCTGATATGATACCGTGTGACACTATTTTGATACTATTTCACGATTTTCCGCGTCCACATATTGTTTTTTCAATATTTACAAAAAAAGAAGTGATACTTTTCGTGTCATTCGTGTC
>CALGII010000152.1 GCA_937915485.1 uncultured Ignavibacteriota bacterium
GACGGCATTTATAAACTCGAAGCGGCACATTATTTCAAGTACAAACTCAACCGTATTCCTCCAAGCGGCAAGAATAACGAAGCGGATTTTCAGGCTGATGCAGCGCTTTCCGGTGAGGGCGATTCCGCAAGAAGCATTCAAACCGGAGAGGGCGATTCCGCAAGAAGCATTCAAACCGGAGAGGGCGATTCTCAACAATTTCGGACAGGCGCGGAAATCGTGACTGATTCGTACGTGAAGAGCGCGCAAAGCTCGAAACCGAGGTTATCGGGCGCTCTTGAAATTTTCAGGTGGTGGAAATTAAACGTAACAGAGAATAACGCGAAAAGCGAGAGAGAACTCATTGACGAACTCGACGCGCTTCTTAACGACGCGGTAAAACTTCAGATGGTGAGCGACGTGCCCGTGGGAATTTTCCTGAGCGGAGGTCTTGATTCATCGCTGATAGCCGCTTTGATGAGGAAGCATTACAAGGGAACGATTAACGCATTCACGATTAAGTTTTCGAAAGATGACCAGAAGTTCGAGAAACTCGAGGACGACAGCGTTTGGGCAAAACAGGTTGCAGATATGTTCGAGTTCAATTACGAGGAGATGATTGTGAGACCCGAGACGGAGAAACTGCTTCCGCTGATGGTTTATCATCTTGACGAGCCGATAGCGGACCCCGCTGCGATAAACACATATCTGATTTCAAAATTCGCGAGGCAAAATAATATTTATGTTCTTTTGAACGGAATGGGCGGCGACGAGGTTTTCTCGGGATACAGAAAGCATCTTGCCTGCCTGAAAGCGGATGTTTACACGAAGTACGTCCCCGTTTTCGCGAGAAAAGCGGTCGAAAGTTTTTTCAGGAAACGCAAGGTTGCCGACAGCAGGAAAGGATACAAGTTCGCGAGATGGGTAAAGAGGTTCCTGTCATTCGCGTCATACGGCAGGTTCGAGAGATTTTTGTTGTCGGACATCGGGCTGAACATTAACGACTACAATGAAGTTTTCGTGAAATCAGGGGGATACAGAAATTCCTTTTATTACTTAAAAGAGAAAAAGATTTACGATGAGATAGACGCTTCATATCTGACGAAGATGTGCTACAACGATACTAACACGTTCATGATTTCGCATAATCTGGTTTATTCGGACAAAGCGAGCATGATGGCGAGCGTGGAAACGAGGCCGCCATTAATTGACCACAGGATAGTGGAGTTCATGTTTTCTCTTCCGCCGAAATACAGGATTAACGGGAACCGGCAGAAATATCTTCTGAAGAAAGTCGCCGAGAGGTATCTTCCAAAAAGAGTCGTTGACAGGCCGAAGGCGCCTTTCGGCTCGCCGCTCCGCTCGTGGATTAAAGGCGCGCTTTCAAATGACATAGACAGAATGCTGTCTATTGAGAACCTGAAGAAAAAAGGTTTTCTTAATGCCGAAAAGATACGGGACATAGTGCTGCGCGACAGGAGCGGAAAAGAGGACCTTGCACACGTGATTTACAGGTTCTTCGTGATGATGACCTGGTGGGATACATTCTTTTCGGATTTTTTCAAGTGAAAGGAAAAGAGTTCCGGAAAGACAGAGTGAT
>CALGII010000153.1 GCA_937915485.1 uncultured Ignavibacteriota bacterium
CGAAAGTATCCTGCGCAAGGTCCTCTGCCTCATCCCTGTCGCCGGTGTACCTGAATAAAAAGTTTACGACCTTGTCCTTGTACCTGAACACGAGTTCATTGAAAGCTCCGACATCCTCTGCCTGAAACTTAAGTATCAACTCTTCGTCGCTATAATTCCTGTAACCCGGCAATACTTATTTATTTTACTTTAAAAAAGTGTTTCTTGTTCCTCAAACGCTATAAATTAACGAGATTGTGTATTAAGTTGTTGATTACAAGCGATTTATCCTGAGAGGAACTCTTGAGCGTCCTGTCAGCCGTATAAATATAGTCAAATGCTTTCTTAATTTTAAGTTCATTCAAACCTGTCATGTAATTCTTGTACAGCCGTATCATTTTCGGTCCGTCCTTCCAGATCTTAAGTTCGAAATACAAATTTCTATCCTCCGGTCTCGCGGCTATGTCCTTGTTCTGAAGTTTGTGAAGCGCTATGAAGAGCCATCCGAGAAGATTTATGAGGTAGATTTCGGTATCCTTGTATGACGCTTCCTGCTTCGAGTTGAGGCTGTTGTAAATTGAAATCGCGGTGTTGAAATCTCTTTTCAGTATCGCTTCGAGAAGGTTGTTCTCGCTGAAATCTTTCGTCATACCTACGCAGAGATTAACGTCATTCTCCGTTATTTCCTTTGTTTCGATGCAGAAAGTCTTCAGTTTCTCAATCTCGGAATGAATCTCGTCGTAAGAAGGATTCAGGAACTGCAGGAAGTGTTCGATTGTTTCGTCCGTAACCGAGTATCCTTCGAACTCTTTTCTAACCCACAGCCTGACGTCATCGGGCGAATTCGTGCTGATGATGTAAATTCCAATGCCTGTGTCTTCGAAATCCTCGAAATTTGAAAAAGTAAATTCCTTCTCCGCGTTGAGTATTATTAAAACATTATCCGGGTTGGGAGATTTCAGATAATTGAGGAGACCTTCTTTCGAACTCTTTTGTATTCCTCTTATGCCGGTCCTCTTAACCAGTTTGTAAACGATAATTTTCTTATCCGAGAGGAAACTAAGGTTCGAACATTCGTTTATAACCTCATCGATTTCGCATTCGTCGGAATAAAAAAGTTTCAGGTTGTTCTTCGGGTCGAAGTTCTTGCCGATGAATTTTTCCGCTAAATTCTTTATAAGTCCGTCGAGCAGGACTTTCTCGGAAAGAAAAAGCAGCATGACAGGAGGAATGTCTTTCAAAACCTTGCTCCTGAAGGAATTAAACGCGGTCAGGTATTTTTTCCCGTCATTTTTCGCTTTCGCCATTTTACAGGGGTTTTATTTCGAATTCGCCGCCTTTTTTATCGAGCAGTTCGTAACCTTTATCCTTTATTTGCTGACGCAATTCGTCGGCAAGTTTGAAATCCCTCGCCGTTTTCGCTTCTTTTCTTTTATTCGCGAGTGCGATAATTTCTTCCGGAATTTCCGAAGGTTTTTCCGCCTCGATTTTATTCAGGTCGAGACCGAGGATTTTATCGAATTCATTCGCGAGTAAAACCCTGTCCGCATCGCTCAATGCGCTGTCCTTCAGCGCGTCCCAGAGAATCGCCAGACCTTCCCCGATGTTCAAATCGTCGTTAATGCTTTCGTGAAACTTCGCCTTGTATTTCAACGCATCGCCTGAGAGAGACTTTGCCTCCTGCGGCGCCGCGCTTTTAATTTCTTTAATTCTGTTCTTCAGATTATGGTACCCGTTTCTCGCAGCGTCGAGATTTTCGAAAGAGAATTTTATTTTCTTCCTGTAATGCGTCATAAGAAGAAAATACCTGTAGTCGAGAGGGGAGTAGCCTTTATCTATTAAAGTTTTCAGTCTCAGGAATTCGCCCGCCGATTTCGACATTTTCCCTTTTTCTTCAATCAGGAATTCTCCGTGAAGCCAGTAGTTTACGAATTTTTCGCCCGTGCACGCTTCCGCCTGCGCGATTTCGTTCGTGTGATGAATCGGAATGTGGTCAACGCCTCCGCAGTGAATGTCGAAATGACTGCCGAGAAATTTAATGCTCATTGCGGAGCATTCGATATGCCATCCCGGGAAACCCGTTCCCCACGGCGATTCCCATTCCATCTGCCTCTTCTGGTCTATCGGCGAAAATTTCCAGAGCGCGAAATCGGTCTTATGTTTCTTCTCATCGGAAAACGCGATTCGTTTTCCTTCCTCAAGCCCTTCGATATCAAGCAGAGCGAGTTTTCCGTATTCGGGAAATTTCTGCGTGTCGAAATAAACTCCGTCGTTTGTTTTGTACGTGAATCCTTTATCATCGAGGCACTTAACCATATCAATCTGCTCCTTAATAAAATCCGTTGCCTTGCAGTAAACGGTCGGGGGCAGAATGTTCAGCATCGCGATATCGTTCCTGAACGCTTCGGTGTAGAATTCCGCGATTTCCCATACGGACTTTCCTTCGCGGCTGGCGCCTTTTTCCATCTTGTCTTCGCCTTCGTCGTCATCGGAGACGAGGTGTCCCACATCTGTAATGTTCATCACGTGTTTCACGTCGTAACCGTTGTAAAGCAGAACGCGTTTCAGAATATCCTCGAAAAAGTACGCGCGGAGGTTGCCTATGTGCGCGAAGTTATAGACTGTCGGACCGCAGCAGTACATTCCCGCTTTGCCCGTTTCGAGAGGGATAAACTCCTCTTTTGCTCTGCTTAAAGTATTGAATAAAAATAATTTCTCCATAACAGCAAATTACAACTATTTGCTAAAAGATTAAATCCTATAAAAATAAGAATAA
>CALGII010000154.1 GCA_937915485.1 uncultured Ignavibacteriota bacterium
AGACGAATTGACGGAATCAATCATAAGATTTTTCAGGGCGAACCAGAACATGCTCATAGGCGAAACAACTGCCGAAAACATCAAGTGCCAGGTTGGTTCCGTAATGCCTCTCGAAGAGGAAATTATTATCGAAGTTAAAGGACGAGATCTGGTTGCGGGCGTTCCGAAACTCACGGAAGTAAGTTCGATTGAAATACGCGAGGCGCTTAACGCTCCGGTTCAGCAGATGATTGACGCCGTTAAGGTCGCGCTCGAAAAGACGGCTCCGGAGTTATCTTCCGATATACTGGACAGGGGAATTTTCCTGACCGGCGGCGGCGCGCTGCTTCAGGGACTCGATGAAAGAATTAGAGTGGAGACTGGTGTACCCGTGCACATTGCCGAAGAGCCGTTGTCGGCTGTCGCGAGAGGAACAGGCAAAGTGCTTGAAGAAATGAGCAAGTACAGCAAAGTATTGTTAAACAGGTAAACAACAAAGTTTAATCTGCTTTTTATTTGAAGAGAATAGGTCAATTTATATTAGGTGTTAAAGAGTATCTCATACTCACCGTGCTCTTGATTTTCTCGCTGGCATTCTTGTTTTCCAATGACAACACGCAAATTAGATTTCTCCGCGCCGTCGCCGTAGGAATGTTCGGTACCGTGCAAAGCGGTCTCTCGTCCATTCCTAACGTCTTCGACCTTCAGCAGGAGAATAAACTTCTTCGCGAGACGAACATAAGACTTTCCAACGAGGTGTCTAACCTCAAAGAAGCGAAATTAGAAAACATTAGACTGACTCGGCTTCTTAATTTCAAGGAGTTCTCCGGAATGGGACTTGTCAGCGCGAACATAGTCAACAAGTCGATAATACAAACAAGAAACACGATTACGCTCAATACCGGTGAGAGCGACAGCGTCTTCGTAAACATGCCGGTGATCACGGACGCTGGACTTGTCGGGCGCGTTGTCTCAACGAGCAGAAATTTTTCCATCGCACAGATCCTTTTCAACAAGGATATGAGAATCACGGTTAAATCGCAGAGGAGCAGGATTGACGGAATACTCACCTATGACGGCGTCTCCACGTTATCGGTAATAAACATTCAAAAAAGCGCGGACATAATTCCGGGTGACGTTTTCATCACGTCCGAATACAGCAACCTGTACCCTTCGGGAATTCCTATAGGAACAGTCGTCGAGACGGGTAATCTCGACAATCTTTTTATGAAGATTATAGTTGTCCCTCTCGTTGACTTCGCATCGCTTGAAAACGTTTTTGTCGTAAAATATATTCAGAATAAAGAAAGATACGCTCTCGAAAAAACATTTCAGGCGGGTAAAAAATGAATTTTAAATACGGAATATTAAAAAACATTCTGCTGCTCGTTCTTCTTCTGCTCATTCAGAAGACATTCATTAAAATTTTATCGCTGTCTTCCCTTAACATATCGCCCGATTTCGTGATGATTATGCTCGTTTATATCGGCGTGAAGGAAGGAAAAATCTCCGGTTCCATATATGGATTCCTTGCGGGATTGTTGGCCGATTTCCTGAGCGGAACGTTCATCGGTCTTTCTGCGATATCCTATACTATAGCAGCGTTTCTTGCAGGCTTCTTCAAATCGGAGAATGAAAAGTTTCTTACGGGTTATTTTTTCCTTATTTCAGTATTCGCTTGCTCATTCGCGGGCAATTTCATTTATTTCTGGATATATTTTCAGGGCGCACCTATCAACCTTCCCGAGGTGATGATAAAATACGTTTTGACTTCGTCGGCTTATACAACATTGATAAGCCTCGTTTATGTCGTTTTCCCGAGAAAGAAAAAAATTGAAAGGAGTTTCCTGGGTGAGACGTGAGGCCAAAATATACGTCTCAATCGGGGTGATGGCTGCCGCAATCATAGTTCTGTTCGCGCGCCTTGTCCAATTGCAGGTCGTTCAACAGCAGGAATTCGGCAAGGAATCGGAAAAAAATTCTATTAAAAAAATTATCGAAACTCCCGCCCGCGGTCTGATAATAGACAGGAACGGAAAGATTATTGTCGACAACAGACCCTCTTATACTCTGACTATAACCCCTTTTCAGTTCGACAAAAATCTTATTGATGAGGTTGCTTCTCTTTCGGGAATTGATCCCGAGGAAATCAGGAATGAACTCGCCGACGCGAAGGGAACGAACAGATTCAATCCGATAAAGATAAAACGCGACATAGATTTCAAAACGATATCTTACATAGAAGAGAACCGCGACAGGTTAAAAGGCGTGAGTTATCAGGTCGAGTCCCTGCGTTTCTATCCGAATAAGTTCAAGGCTTCTCATATATTCGGTTACAACGCCGAGATTTCCGAGAAGGGTCTTAATGAATCAACCGAGAATTATTACAGGCAGGGCGACCTCGTCGGCACGACAGGTCTCGAAAAGTTTTATGAAAAGAGCCTCCGCGGTGAGAAAGGCAGCAGGCTGATTCTTGTTGATGTTAACGGCAGGGAAGTCGGAGCGTACAATGACGAGAACAACGACGTGAAACCCGTTAACGGCTCCGACCTGTTTACTTCTATCGATTCCGAACTGCAGGAATATGCCGAAAAACTTATGGGCGGCAGAAGAGGAGCGGTCATTGCCGTTGACCCGCGCACGGGAGAAATCCTTTGCCTCGTGTCGAAGCCCGATTATGACCTTAACGCTTTTATAGGTTCTCCAGACGCGAAAGAAATTAACAGAATGTTCAATCATCCCGAAAAACCCCTGTTCAACAGGGTGACGCAAACAAGATATCCGCCGGGCTCCACCTGGAAAATGATGATGGCTCTCGCGGCTATGGCGTCAGGGAAGATAACTCCGACGACGACAATTTCCTGCCCGGGTTCATTTACCTTCGGGAACAGGACTTTCGAAGACCACGGAGGATACGGCTCGATACCTGTCGTGCGCGCAATAGAAGTTTCCTCAAACGTATTCTTCTATAAACTCGGTTTGATGCTCGGCATACAGGATTATCACGACTATTCGGCTATGTTCGGTTTCGGTTCGAGAACGGGAATTGACCTGCCGAATGAAACTAAAGGCCTTCTCCCTTCACAGGAATATTTTGATAAAGTTTACGGAGTTAATAAATGGTCTCAGGGGCTGCTGGTCAGTCTCGGTATAGGGCAGGGTGAACTCGGAGTTTCGCCCGTTCAGATGGTTGGTTATACTGCTGCAATCTGCATGAACGGAATGTATATTCAGCCGCACTTGGTTAGAAAAATTTATAATTCCTCGACGGGAATCGAAACACCCGTTGAAGTCAAGAAAAGACAGATTGACATGTCGCAGAAATATTTCGACGCCGTAAAAAAGGGAATGTACCTTGTCGTCAACGGTTCGGGTACTGCGAAAAATATTCGAAATTCGGATTACGTTCTCGCCGGAAAAACAGGCACCGCGCAGAATCCAAACGGTAACAACCACTCCTGGTTTGTAGGTTACGCTCCTTATGACGATCCGAAAATTGCCGTGTGCGTGCTCGGTGAAAATGCAGGATGGGGCAATATGTTTGCCGCGCCGATTGCCGCGGCAATAATGGTTAGATATCTCAGCGGTAATTCTGCAGACGTGTTCAATGAAAATGCTAAGATGGAGGTGAACGACTGATGGACAGAAAATTTTTCGACAGATTCGACATTACTCTTTTCTTATCCGTCATCGGGCTTATTGTAATCGGTATATTTGCGATTTATAGCGCCACACAAAGCAGTGTCAACAACTCGGGCTTTTATATAAAACAGATGACGTTCGCGATAATTGGTCTCGTTATGGTAATCGGAATAACATATCTGCCTCCGAGATACATATCGAGCCTCTCGTATTACGCATACGGGCTCGCGCTCGTGCTCCTTCTCCTCGTGCTTGTCTTCGGAAGAACCATTAACGGGAATAAGAGTTGGTTCTATATCGCCGGGTTCGGCATTCAGCCTTCGGAATTCGCAAAGGTCGCTACAGTGATGGCGGTCTCAAATTTTTTCTATAAGGGTGATGAGGACAATCAGAAGTTTTCAATCACTCAACTGCTTACTGCAACGGGCATTGTACTTCTGCCCGCAATTCTTATTAAACTTGAAAACGATACGGGAACAACTCTCGTTATGCTGTCGTTTATAATCCCGATGTTCTTTTTCGCGGGAGTCTCGCCGTTTCTTTTATTCGCGGTTGTTACAACCGTGGCAGCGGCAGTCCTGGCTTTCATAAATATTTATTATTTCGCCGTATTCCTCGCTCTTCTAATACTGGCATTGTACTTTTTCAAGAAGCATTGGCTCCTCTCGGCGGGAGTTTTCCTGATAAACGTTATCGCGGGTTATTCTGTAAGTTTCTTTTATTCTAAACTCCAGCCGTATCAGCAAAAAAGAATTATGGCTGTATTTGACCCCGCTTCGGACCCGCTCGGAAGCGGATACAATGTGATTCAGTCAAAAGTGGCGATTGGCTCCGGAGGACTGTTCGGTAAGGGTTTTCTGCAGGGCTCGCAGACTCAGTTGAGATTCATACCCGAACAATGGACGGATTTTATATATTGTATGATTGGAGAGGAATTCGGATTGCTCGGTGCGGGAGTCGTTATACTTCTTTACGGAATAATTATTTACAGACTTCTTACGAATGCTTACCTGTCGCGTAACAGGTATATGATGCTGGCTTGCGTCGGATTCGCAAGTTTGTTCTTCTTTCACATGTTCATAAACGTCGGAATGACAATTGGTATCGCTCCTGTAATCGGAATTCCGCTGCCGCTTGTCAGCAACGGCGTATCGTCATTAATGTCGTTTCTTCTGATGGTCGGCATCGGAATGAATACTTACAGGCATAAAGACATATTTCTATCATGACATATAAAAAGAAACTCGAAAAAATTATTCGTAACGCAAGGTCGAACCTCATAACGGGACTCGATACGGATATTCAAAAAATTCCCGTTTGTTTTCTTAAGTATAAAAACCCGATTCTTGCTTTCAATAAAAAAATTATTGACGCCACTGCGGGAAATTGCGCGGGTTATAAAATTAATCTCGCTTTCTATGAGGCGGCGGGTGTAAAAGGGCTTGAGGCTCTTGAGGAAACCGTTAAGTACATTCCCGCTAACCTGATTAAAATATGCGACGCGAAAAGGGGCGACATAGGAAACACCGCCGAAATGTACGCGCGGGCGTATTTTGATAAACTTGAATTTGACGCTATAACCCTGTCTCCCTATATGGGCTTTGATTCGGTTTCCCCGTTTCTCGAAAGAAAAAATAAATTTGTTTACATTCTTGTCCGGACATCCAATAAAGGCGCAGATGATTTTCAATTGCTGAAAAGCGGAAGGAAAAGACTTTTCGAAGTCGTCGCGGAAAAATCTCTTAAATGGTCAAAGAACAGTATCGGCTTCGTTATAGGCGCGAACCATACGAAGGATATTAAGAAGTATTCTTCGCAGAAAATACCCCTGCTTATTCCCGGCGTAGGTGCTCAGGGAAACGATTTATCGCGGCTTGTTGGAGCAGTCGGAGGAAACCTGTACCTTATAAACGCGAGCAGGTCGATAATCTATGCGGGAGATAAAAAAGACGGTGAAAAAGTTTTCCTTAAAAAGGTTTCAGAATCCTGCGGAAAACTTAATGCTGAAATTACAGCGATAAAAAAATTACAGTGAGTATTCACTAATCAATCAAACCATATGATAAAAGAAAGCGTAATTGCTCTCTTCATCTTATTGTCTGCAAACTCGTTATTCTCACAAGCAGAAACGGAAGTAATATTATTGGAGCCGGGTTTTAAAAGCCTGCAATTAGATGTTACCACTCTTCTATTTGTAAATACGCTCGGAGCAAGTATGGATGTTGACTTGCTGGTCGACAAAAAGAATAAAATGGCTTCGGGCGGATTCAGGATTGGGGCGGATTACTTTATGAAAGGCACTCCGGGAGGACCTGATAGCGGTTCGCCTTATTTTGACCTTAATGCGTATGCAAGAGGCACGCTCGACACAAAATTTATCAGAACTGATTTCTATGCCGGACCGACTTATCATTGGGAATCCGAAGAAGGAAGACCTTATGGTTACTATACTACGAAAAACGGACTTTATCTGAAATTCGGAGGTGAACTGAAAGTGAAATTATATAAGAATTATATCGGACTGATGGGAAAATTTGCAATTTCCAGTCCCGAATCTTACGGGGGATTCGGCATTTTTATAGGTTACGGGGAATAAAAAAAGCCGCGGAAATCAGCGGCTTCTTTTCGGGAATCAATCCCAACTATTAATTTAAAGTCTTTTCGCCCTTTTTCCAGCCGCAGGGCGTGAGTTTGCCTGATTGCAGCGCGTCGAGCACGCGTACTACTTCGTCAACGTTTCTTCCTACAGACAGGTCGTTCGCGCAAATCCATTTCACTATGCCGTTCGGATCGACTATGAACGTCGCTCTGTATGCAATCTTTTCTCCGTCTTCGAGAATTCCAAGATCTTCGCCGAGAGACTTCGAAGTGTCGGCAAGAAGCGGGAACTGCAATTCCTTTAATCCGGGATGCGATGTCATCCAGCCGAGATGCGAAAATTCCGTATCGGTCGATGCGCCTATAACATCACAGTTTCTTGAATCGAATTCCTTGAACTTGTCGTTGAAGTCTATGATTTCCGTCGGGCATACAAACGTGAAATCCTTCGGATACCAGAACATTACCATCCACCTTTTCTTGCTTACGTGGTCGTTGCTTGTTACGGTTTTGAATTCTTTTCCCGGAGCGGTTGATACAGTCGCTTGCTTAGAAAATTCCGGAAATTTCTGTCCTAAGTTTATCATTTCAATATTCCTTGTATTTAAAGTTATTAAATTTTGAGGTTTGATATGTTTAACGCAAAATAAACGAATAAAATTCAGCCAATTATATTTTTTCAATATATGAAGGAAAGAACTGATAAAACAGATTTTCACAGATATTATCATTTGTAATCTAATTTACAAATATTAGTCTTCTGAAAAACGATGATATCTAACTATTTTAATAACCCCACCTTTTAAGGTGGGGTGAAAAATAAACAACACGAAAGGACTTTAGTCCTCGATAATGGAAATAAGAGGGCTAAAGCCCAATATTTGTGACATTCTTTAACTCCACTCTGAAGAGTGGGGTTAATATGTTT
>CALGII010000155.1 GCA_937915485.1 uncultured Ignavibacteriota bacterium
CTAACTCCTAACTCCTAACTCCTAACTCCTAACTCCTAACTCCTAACTCCTAACTACTGCTCTCAAACAAACAAATCCACGAATTGAAACTTCACTCCGTCGAACAATCCTGCATCGCCGAGTTTCAACGCGGGAATTACGAGCAGAGCCATAAATGACAGAGTCATATATGGGGAATGCAAGCCGCATCCGATTTTCGCCGGCAGTTTGTTCATCGCCGAATATTTTTCCGCGACCTTGAAGCCGTCGTCCGCGGACATTATTCCGGCTACGGGCAGCGGAAGAACTTCCGCCCTGCCGTCTATGACAATCGATATTCCGCCTTTGTTTTCGATTATAGCGTTAACGGCTTTGCACAAACTTTCATCATCCGCGCCGATGGCAATTATATTGTGCGAATCGTGCCCTACGCAGGAGGCAATCGCGCCTGTCTTCAACCCGAAATTCTTAATGAATCCTATCGCAGGTTTCTTTTCTCTGTACCTGTCGATTACGGTCATCTTGATTACGTCGTTTTCCGTGTTCGAAACAATTTTTCCGTCAACAACCTTCGGCTCGAGAATTAGTTCATTTGTTATCAACTGTCCTTCGAGCGCCTCTATTACGCGAATCTTTCCGCCCTTGTATTCGACTTCGAAATCTTCTTTCTTCTTTGCGTTTATGTTGAAGTTGTTTACGATTTCTGCTTTTACGGATTCAATCAGCGTCTTGCCGTCTTTTGCAACCAACTTACCCCCGATGTAAGTTTCAAGCGCGTTAAAATTCTTTAAATCATCCACTACAATGAAGTCCGCAGGGTCTCCCTTTTTCAGCAGACCGATTTCGAGTTTGTAATGCTCGACGGGATTTATGCAGGCGATTTGCAGCACGTCGTACAAATCATAACCGAGTTCAACCGAACGTCTTACAAGCGCGTTGATGTGGCTTTCGACAAGGTCGTCGGGATGCTTGTCGTCGCTGCAGAACATTATCATATCCTTATTGCTTTTTATCAAAGTGTGAAGCGCGTCAAAGTTCTTCGCCGCGGAGCCTTCGCGTATGAGGACTTTCATCCCGTAAGAAATTTTTTCAAGCGCTTCCTCTATCGTGAAGCATTCGTGGTCGGTTGTTATTCCCGCGTTGACATATTTCCTCGCGTCATCGCCCTTCAGGCCGGGGGCGTGTCCGTCAACGGGTTTTCCGTGCTTCTTCGCAGATTCAATTTTCGCGATAACTTCGGGCACGCTGAAAAGCACGCCCGGGAAATTCATCATTTCACTCAGGTATTTCAAACCGTATTTATCAAAAAGGAAATCGATGTCTTTCGCTTCAAGTCTCGCTCCAGACGATTCAAAATCGGTCGCGGGAACGCAGGACGGAGCGCCGAAATAAAACTTGAACGGAACCCGGCTGCCGTTTTCTATCATATACTTCACGCCTTCTATACCGAGCACGTTGGCAATCTCGTGCGGGTCGGACACGGTCGCAACCGTGCCGTGCCTTACGGCAAGCCGCGCGAACTCTGATGGAATCAGCATTGAACTCTCGATGTGAATATGAGCGTCGGTGAAACCGGGCATTATAAAATTACTGTAGTTCCCGCCGTCTACCTTTATTTCAATTATAATCCCGTTCTCTACGTGAACAGTGCCGGGAAATATTTTTCTTCCCTTTATATCGGCAATGTTGCCTGAAATTTTGAAATTATTCATAAGTGTAATTTATTTACAGCAGTCTTTTTTTTCTTTTGTCCCGTCTGTACCTGAATTCATCTGCATCATTTTATCCGTTTTCGGACTAATGTACATTATACCGAGGTTCATGCCGCGGAGTATGAAAACAATCGCGAGCAGTACTGCCAGTACGGGAATGATTTTTGTGAGTTTCCGTCTAAGACCGATGCTGACGAAATTACCCGCAATCGAAGTTGCAAGCATTACGGGTATGGTGCCGAAACCGAACAATGCCATGTATAGCGCGCCGGACAGCGTATCCCCGGCGGTAAGGGCTCCCGCAATTCCAACGTAAACAAACCCGCAGGGAAGAAGTCCGTTCACGATACCGATGAAAAGCATTGATGACAAAGAGCCTTTCTTAAACAGGTCTGCGAACGCGTTTTTAATTTTTGAAGTAACGGCGCCGAATGGAAGCGAACCTAAAAATTTCGTTTTATATCTGTTCGGTAAGATAACAATCAGTATAATCACGATTCCGGATATTATTGAAACCCATCTTTGCAGCCCCGCAACAGCCAGGTTCTTTCCAACCAATCCGAAAATCAATCCGAAGATGGAATAGGTTATTACTCTTCCGAAGTTATAATATATTCTTCCGGCGTAAAACCTGAGACTTCGGAATTCACCCGCGGGAAGCGCAAGAGCAATTGGACCGCACATGCCGATGCAGTGCAAACTTCCGAGCAATCCGATTACAAATCCGGTAAATATTTCCATTCAATTTTAAAATTTTTAAAAGATATTCCGTTTTACGAAAACAAGAAAACCAAAAATACGGAATAACCGTACTGATTCATCGTTCCTTGGGTTAAAGTGAAAATACGGATTTAATACAACTCAACAATTCTTAAACATTACCCGCAGGTATTTGAAATTTCCGGCATCTAATAAAATGTGAAGCAGATTAATAATATTCATAACGATGCGGAAATATCCGGCAGGATCAGTTCTTATGAAATCGAATTTAATTTAAATCAAACCTTTTTATCAGGAAATAATCAGGTATTGAACGTTCAAAAAATAAATGATCCTCCTCCCGGACCTCATCCTTCCTGTGAAACTAATTATAGTTCTCGTGCGAATCGCAATGATGCAAAGAGAGTTTTTCCCGACAGAGGTCCGGGCAGGTTTTTTGTGAAGGCGATGTCAACCGATTGCAGATTATTTAGAAGTTTCTCCGAAAAATCCGTGACGTTTGGAAAGATCAGTAACGCTTTATATTTACCCCTTGAAGACTCCCGGCGCTTTGACCGGGAGTTTGTATAAATACAATTTTAAAATATTAAAATGAAAATAAAAATCGTCTTAATGGTCTTTATGGTTCTCGCCTCCATAAGTTTTGCATATTCTCAGGACAACAGACCTCCGATGAAGCGGGATGACCAGCCTAAACGCTCTCCCGAGGAAATGCTTAAACAGGAAATGAAAATGCTGACAGAGCAACTCGAACTTACGGAGTCGCAGATACCGTTCGTGAAAAAAATTCTCGAAGATTCGTTCAGGAAAGTTCAAAGCGGATTCGATAAGGGTTCGAGAGACATCGAAGAGATTAATAAATTAATGGAGGAACGCGATAATAACCTTAAACTTGTTCTGACAGACGAGCAGTTCAGCAAATATAAAAGCATTAAATCGGACGAAAAAATAAAAATGAAACACGAAGGTCCTCCGCGCGGCAAGGATAACTGATTCCGGCGTTCTTGCACGGCGAATTATTTTAAACGACGGGAATTTATTAATAGAACCGCAGAATTCTTCCTCATTGTTCTGTGAAAAAAAACCGCTTCGAATATAACCGAAGCGGTTTTGAATTTATACTAAACCGGTCTCGCTATTTTATTAGCATCATTCTTCTTGTCGAAACAAAATCGCCCGCCGTCAATTTATAAAAATAAACTCCTGACGCCAGACCGCTTCCGTCGAAGTCTACGATATACGAACCGGGTGATAATTTATTGTTTACAAGCACTGCCACTTCTTTTCCGAGAATATCATAAACTTTGAGAGTGATTATGCCGTTTGCGCTGTTCATTTTTTCATTAACCGGAATATCAAATTTTATTTTCGTGACGGGATTGAATGGATTCGGAAAATTCTGGCTCAAAGAAAAATTATTCGGGATTGCCGTGCCTTCATTCCGGATTCCGATTATAGAGTTAAAAATAAAAGTAATGTTCGGTCTGTTAGTCTGTCCCGAGCCCGAGTTCAGGTTTGTGCATCCGCTGCCGCCTGACAGGTCCTGATACTGATGCCAGGTCATTCCGTTCATCGCTGTCGCGGCAACCGCTGAATTTGTATAGGTCGTGCTGTTGTCGTAGCAAATCTCAACCAATATGTTGCTCGTCCCATCCCAATGGAAATAAGGACTCTGCACGAAGAAATACTGCCACCCCGTATTGGGGATCGAGTAATTACCCGTCCAGACGGTTGTCCATCCGGAATTCACGAATCCCGTCAGCGAGTTTAAATTCGTTAACTGCATTTTAACGGTTAATCCGTTCATTACCTGAGGCGATGCGTTCAAAACGTTATATCCTACATACATTATTCTCGCCGGCGCATTTCCCCAAATCGCCGATATTTCCGATGCGGTGTATAACATATCGGTTCTCGAATCCATATAGAAAGTTCTGAACGGATATGATGCAGTAAGGCTGCCCGAACCGAGTCTTATTTCCGCCTGTGAACTTACTCGGAAATGATAAATCTGAGTCGAATCTTTGTTGTGATTTGAAGAATTATCCGACGAAATAATTCTGTAATATATTGAATCGTTGGGCGATATCTGCGACGTGCTCGAGTTAAATGCCGCCCTGTAATGGTCTCCCGTAATGTTGTTGAGTCTAAACTGCTTCGTGTTTGAAGGATTATTATTGGTGTACCATCTTACCCAGACGGAATCAATTCCTTTGTTGTCGCTTACATACGCATTAATAGTGTCCGGCCAGTGAACCCAATCGGAATAACCAAGAGGATAATGAACGATGACGGGTTTCGTATTGTCAGGTCCCGCCTGAAATGTAAACTTATTTGCAGGCGCATTTATCGGCAGAGTGGATACTCTTCCGCTAACGTCTTTCGTCTTTATGTAATAATTATATATCGCTGTACTTGAGTTTCCCGGAATTGCAGCCGACCAATTGTTTCCGGAATTTGTCATTGTAATACTGTCAGTAATAGAACCGCGTCCCCAGAAAACCTTTGTCTCGCCGGAAGCGAGCGTGCTGCCGAATGTGTATATGACCGCATTGACATTGTAAGGTCCAGTTAGAACTTCTGTATCCTTTAAAGGTGTGTGAACTATATACGGTACGAGTGTAACGCGGGCCGTATAAATCTGGGCAACTCCGTTTCTGCTGTCTGTCCATACAGGATACAAAACGTCATTCGCCGCGGTCAGTCCTATATAATCCGAATAGTATCCGTCGGCGTAACCGTTCAAAGGCGCAATCCTCTGCGGGTGGTCGCTGACCTTTATGTTCGTGAATGAGCCGCCGTGGTCGGATGAAACCGCCGCGAAAACGTCGCACGAATCGGACTGGTATGTATCGCGGTTATCGTAAAATACGACAGATACTTTCCCGTTCGTGTTGTCAACAGCCGTCCACGGCTGGAACTGATTCTTTCCGTTGTTCTGCGCGTCGTTGTTTATTCTGATTGCGCTGCTCCAGGTCGAGCCGCCGTTTGCAGAGTAACTGAAGCATATATCGGCATCAGAACCCGCGGGAGCGAGATTTCTCTGCGCCCAGCATAAATAAAGCGTTCCGTCGAATGCCCCGCCTGACCGGTCAATCGCAAGCGACGGGAATGAATTTACTCTTACACCGGTCGGCTGCAAATATCCTCTTATTCCGCTAATCGTGAGCGGGTACGCCGGCGCGCTCCAGGTCGCGCCTCCGTCCGTCGATTTTGAAAAACCTATTTTGTCCTCAATGTTTGAGTTGGAAATATTCGGGGTCGCCCACACGCAGTAAACTGTTCCTGACGTTGATACAACAACCTTTGCGCCCTGTTCGTAATGATTCGCGAGTGGGGAGCCGATGTTCTGCGGCGAAGTATAAGTGTTCCCTCCGTCAGTCGAATATGAAAGAACAACTCTCGGCTGTGAAACGCTGAAGTTGCTCCAAACAACGTAAATCCTTCCGTAATAAGGACTTGTTGGATTATTGTCCGTCGCGATAGAATTCATATCATATGATGAACCTGAAGGGACTATAATCCTTCCGTTCCAGACTGCTCCCGAATTCGTTGAACGATCGGTTACAATATAGTCGTCGAAGTAATTGTACAGAATCGCGGCGTTTGAATATGCGACGTAAGGATTCGTAGAGTAATAAACGGAACCGGGAATGATGTCTCCTCCGTACCAGTTGGCGCCTGAATTGAGCGAGTAGTAATAACCCATGCCGTAATCCGTGTTTGCGCCTATGAATAAATTGTTAGGATTTGCAGGCGACAGGGCAATCGAAGGCTCCGTCTGATTAAAGACACTCGTAAATACTCTTACGTTCGGATATTGAGTAACGGCATAAGCGCCTGACTCCGTGTAACCTTTGTTATTATTTACCTGTGTGATAGGGCTGCCGGTATTTCCGGACGGGTAGTAATCACGCGGCTTTACGGTCATTCGCTCCTGCGCGAATGCACCCGTAAAAATAAGCAGCGAAACGGCGATTATGAATTTCCTATATCTCATTTCAGGTAAAATAATTAAATAACAATTTAAAAAATATATTTAATGCGATTAAAATCAAATGATTTTATGCGCGCTATTCTCCGACTACTGTTACGGTAATATTCCGCGGACCTCCGTCGTTCCTATGCTCGCATAAATAAATTCCCTGCCACGTGCCGAGATTAAACGTTCCGTTTGTCACTGGTACGCTTACGCTGTTCCCAATCAGCGCTGATTTTATATGCGCCGTCATGTCGTCGGGTCCCTCGGACGCGTGCGAATACAAATCTATTTCTTCGGGAACGTAATTGTTGAAATAATTCTCCATGTCCTTTCTCACGGATGGGTCGGCATTTTCGTTAATCGTTATCGATGCAGAGGTGTGCTTTATCATCACGTGAGCGATACCCTTCTTAATTTCTCTCAGTTCGGGAATCTGTCTCAATATCTCGGATGTAACCAGATGGAATCCCCTCCTCTTTGCTTGAAGAGCAAATTCTTTTTGAATTATCTTCATTACGTTTCCCTTCGTATGACGTTGTTCAAAACACTTTGACTAACTTTGAAAATTAATGAAATTCCCGAACGATTAATACGTATAAATATGTTTCTTTTATAAATTTTACTTTTCGGACTTGACAATGAAAAAAGATAGCCATATTTTATTATGGTAAAAATGCGAAACAATGATTGACCCATTCTGAATGGAGGGACAACTCGTTAATCTGATTCGCCGTATAAAAAGAAAATTTGGTTATGAAAATTCTACTGGTATTTGTTATCCTTTTTATTTCTGTATCTGCTTTTCCGCAGAATGACAGCGTGAAAAAAGCGTCCGTCGTGAAAGGAACCGTTAAGAATAAAACGGGCAAGTTTGTTGAAGGCGCCAATGTCGTGATTGAAGGCACGATTGACGGCTCGACAACGGATGAAAAGGGTTATTATGAGTTTGAAACCGAAAAGACAGGCAGGCGGGTTATAATATTCTCCGCCGTGGATTTCGGCGAAAGAAAAATGAACGTTGATATCGAGGAAGGCGGCACGCTGGTTCTTGATGTTACGCTGAGCGGTACGGAATTCAAGACGGATGAAATTACGGTTACGGCAAGTTCGTTCACGTCGGGCGAGAATTCAAGAGTGACGCTTACTCCGCTTGAAATCACAAGGATACCCGGAGCGGATGCGGACCTCTACCGCGCTATCACCACCTTCTCCGGTTCCAATCAGGTCGATGAAGGAAGCCGCATCGCGGTTCGAGGCGGAGACCCGTCCGAAGTGCTGACATTTCTCGACGGCGCTTCACTGTATAATCCGTTTCTTTTCGGAGATAATTATAACACGTCTTCGTATTCGACTGTGAATCCGTGGGGCATGAAAGGTATTAATTTCTCAAGCGGCGGTTTTTCCGCGAAATACGGAAACGTGCTTTCCGCTGTGCTCGATTTACAGTCTTACGATATGCCGCAGACAAAAGGAATGTTCGCTTTCATAGGGCTCGCGAATGCGGGTCTGTCGGGCGTTTACAGGAATAAAGACGGAAAATTCGGAGCGACTTTTTCCGCGGGACAGTTCTTCATAAAGCCGTTTGTCGAAGTTAATAACGACAACACGGAGTTTGAACCTATGCCCACGGCGTCAAATCTCGGAGGCACTTTGGTTTTTAAGACGTCGAATACAGGACTGCTCAAGTTGTATCTTAATTACAGTTATGACAACATGGGTATAAAAAGCGAGAGTCCAACGTACAACGGATTTTATTCGGGCAGGACGAAAAATATTTTCACGAATCTGAAATATTCTTTCGCGCCGACAGACGTTAGCCTGCTTAGCACCAGCGTTTCTTTCAGTTCGGATAATCGAACGAACAAATACGGCGTGCTGAATACCGTATCGAATTCGCTCTACGGAAAGGTCAGAACGGATTTCGCGACTCCCGTGTCGGAAAACACGGATGTTTCCGCAGGCATCGAGTATGAATACAATGATTTCAAGGAAAACGGACGAGCGCCCGTTTATTTTTATAATCTCAGGGAGAACGCTCCTTATTACAATCTCGATTTTCTCCGGAAAACCGGCAGGGCAGGCGTTTACACAGAATTAAGATACAAGTTCAGCGATGATTTCCTTCTGCAGGGAGGCGTGCGTAGTGATTATTATACTCTTACAGAAAAAGCCGTCGTTGACCCGAGGCTTTCAGTGGTTTACCGTATCACCAGGCACAGTTTCGTAAAAGCGGCGACGGGAATATATCATCAGTTTCCTGCGTTGATTTATTTCATGCGCGGGAATATTCCTGATCTGAAACCTGAACAAGCCGTGCATTACATTCTCGGATACGAGTACAACAGGGAAAATGATTTCATCTTTCGTCTGGAATCTTATTACAAGAGATATACAAACCTTGTCTCGAATTCTTATAATTATTATAACTATACTTCGGACGGTAAAGGATACGTAACGGGCGTTGACGCGTTTCTGAAAATCAGACTGAAACCGAAATTCAACGGATGGCTTTCTTATTCGTATGTCGACTCAAAGCGAACGCCCTATGAGGGAATGAATGAGGTGTCCGCCGATTATGATATAACGCATACACTTTCGTTGGTTTCAGAGTATAATATTTCGGATTACTTTACGGTGGGAGCGACATATAAAATATCCACGGGGAAACCTTATACTCCCGTCACAGGTAGCATTTATGACCCTTCTCAGAACGCGTATGTTCCGATATATGCGGAATTGAACAGCGGCCGGTATCCCGTTTATACGCGTATTGACGTTAATGCGCAGTATATTTTCGCTCTTTTCGGCAGATTCGCCGTGGCGTTTGCCGCTTTGAACAAT
>CALGII010000156.1 GCA_937915485.1 uncultured Ignavibacteriota bacterium
CCAAAACAACTCTGAAATTTTGAATATAAGTTCGATTTCTAAATTGTTATATTGTCAAAATTTAACAAAATATGGCAGATACCGATAATAATAAAGAGAACAACCGGGATAATGCGGGATACAGGAGACCGAATAATTACAGGCGCCGGAGATTCAATAAATTTAAAAGCAAGAAATTACAGGCTGAGAAAAACAAAAACGACATCAATCCGAACGAAAACAGGGTTTTTCTGCCTTCTAACAAATCCGTTTCCGTTGTTATTCCTCTTTTGAACGAAGAAGAGTCGCTGAAAGAACTTTCGCAAAAACTTGAAGAGGTTTTCAGCAGATTGAACTGCGGATATGAAGTAATTTTTGTCGACGACGGAAGTACGGACAGGTCATTTGAGAGAATTCAGGAAATACACGGGAAAAACAACCGTTTTAAATGCATAAAACTAAGAAGGAATTACGGTAAATCAGCGGCCCTCGCCTGCGGCTTTAAAGCGGCGAAAGGGGATTACGTGTTCACGCTTGACGCCGACCTTCAGGACGACCCCGATGAAATTCCCGAACTCCTGAAAATGCTTCTTTCGGGATTCGACCTCGTATCGGGATGGAAAAAAATAAGATATGACCCGTTCATAAAAAGAAACACGTCGAAAATATTCAATTATGTCACGTCAAAACTTTCGGGAATAAGACTGCACGATTTTAATTGCGGCATTAAAGGATACAGAAAAGACGTCGTGAAGAGCCTGAAAGTTTACGGAGAAATGCACAGATACCTGCCCGCGCTCGCGCACCTGCAGGGATTTAAAGTAACGGAAAAAATAGTAAAGCATCATCCGAGAAAATTTGGAAAAACAAAGTTCGGCGCCAGCAGGTTTGTAAACGGCTTTCTTGACGTGCTGACCGTCGTGTTCACGAACAAGTATATAAAAAAACCGCTTCATCTTTTCGGAACGCTTGGAATGCTTTCGTTCCTCGGCGGTTTCATAATTACTTTGTACCTGACTCTGCTGAAATTTCTCGAAGGAGAATCAATCAGCAACAGACCGCTGTTTCTTATCGGCATATTGTTCATAATAGTTGGAATACAATTTTTCTCTCTCGGTCTTATAGCCGAAATGATAACAAAAACAAACGCGCACGAAGAGGATTTCTTAATTGAAAAAACATTGTAATGCCGCTTAATTCAGTCAGCAATAAGGCTAAAATCGGAATGAACGTTACAATCGGCGACTTCACGGTTGTAAAGGACGATGTCGAAATCGGGAATAACGTTGAAATCGGCTCGAACGTTATCATAGACAACGGCGCGAGAATTTCGGATAACGTGAAAATTCATCACGGCGCGGTTATTTCAACCATTCCGCAGGATTTGAAATTCGCGGGAGAATACTCCACGCTCGAAATCGGAAAGAATACGGTTATCCGCGAATACGCCACGCTCAACCGCGGAACAAAAGCAAGCGGGAAAACTGTCGTCGGCGATAACTGCCTGCTGATGGCGTACGTGCACGTCGCGCACGACTGCATTTTGAAGAATAATATTATTATGGCTAACTGCGCCACTCTCGGCGGTCACGTTGAAATTGACGACTTCGGATTTGTCGGCGGACTCGTGGCTGTGCACCAGTTCATAAAAATCGGCGCGCACAGCATAATCGCCGCATTCGGAAAAGCCGTGAAAGACATTCCTCCGTACATAACCGCAGGCGGAAACCCGATGAAGTACGAAGGACTTAATGTTCTCGGACTTAAACGAAAAAATTTCACGCCGAAACAAATGGAGTCAATCAAAGAAGCGTACCGCATTCTCTACAAATCGGGTCTGAACATTTCGGACGCGGTGAAAAAAATAAACGCCGAAATGGAGAAGACCGCGGAAGTAAACACAATCCTTGATTTCATCTCAAGAAGCACGCGGGGAATTCTTACCGACAAAGGTTAAAATGCCCGCCGTGAATTACAGGAAGAACCTTGAAATAAAAACTCCCGTAACCGGCATTCCGAAATACCGGAGGCTCGCTCTTGACTACGTCAAGTCTGACAAATACGCAAAGCATTTTATAGAAAAACAGACCGATATTTATTATAACATAAAGACAGGACGGCTTAAACTCAGAATAATTGACGGAAAGAACGGCAGGCTAATATTTTACAGAAGGGCGAACACACAGGGTAAACGGGTATCGAATTATTTCCTTTCGGAGACTTCCACGCCCAAAGAACTTGATTCGATTCTTACCGCTCTTTACGGAAAAAAGGTCATAGTCGAAAAGAAACGTGAAATTTTTACGTCGCGAAACGTGAGAATTCACCTCGATAACGTTAAAGGCTTGGGAAAATATCTTGAATTTGAGGTAATTTTTAATTCAATTAATACGGCGCGTAAAACGCTCGATAAATTAATCGGGCATTTCAAACTCGACGAATCAGCGTTTATCAGAGGCTCTTATTCGGATTTAAAAATTAAAAAGGAACAATAAAATGCCGACAAAGAAATTAATATCAAGGGACGTTCAGCACGTTACGACAAAAGTGCTGCAACTTATGAAGGACAACTACGAAAAGATTACGATGCTAACCTGCTACGACTATCTTACGGCAAAATTTCTCGACGCCGCCAAAATCGAACTCATACTCGTAGGCGATTCTCTTAGCAACGTAATTCAGGGAAACGAAACGACTCTTCCCGTTACGCTCGACGAGATGATTTATCACACCTCAATCGTCAGAAAAGGCGTTGAAAGAGCGATGGTTATCGCCGATATGATTTTTATGAGTTATCAGGCGGGAATAGACGAGGCGATACAAAACTGCGGCAAGGTGATGAAACTAACGGGCTGCGACGCGATTAAAATGGAAGGCGGGCACTACATCGCCGAAACGGTGAGAAGGCTTGTTGAAATCGGAATTCCCGTGATGGGGCATCTCGGGCTTACCCCGCAGTCGATTAATAAATTTGGCAGTTACAAGACAAGAGGTATTGAAAAGGGCGAAGCCGACCAGATATACAAGGACGCGCTCATACTCGAACAGGCGGGATGTTTCGCGATAGTGCTCGAAAAAATTCCCGCGAAACTCGGAAAGAAAATTTCGCAGGCGCTGAAGATTCCCACTATCGGCATCGGCGCCGGACCATACTGCGACGGCCAGGTTCTCGTTACTCCAGACATGCTCGGAATGAACGAGGAATTCAAGCCGCGCTTCGTGAGAAAATATATGAACCTCGCGCAGGATATGAAGGACGCGTTCAGGAGATATATAAGCGACGTAAAAGAAAATAAATTCCCGACCGAGGACGAAAGTTATTAACGCATGGACCTGCTTCAAAAAACATTGTTTAAAATCGGAGATCAGGGAGTTACGTTTCTCTCTCTGATAGTGTTCGCGCTCGTTTTCATTCTCGTGATTATTGTCGCGCGCGTGACACGCCGCATACTCATCAAAAGAGTGTTTCCGAAACACGAAATCAACGCGGGAATCGCCCGCTCGATTGCCCGCATCGTAAATTATCTGATACTCGTAATCGGCCTGCTCGTCGCCCTCAACTCCGCCGGCATCAACGTTTCGCTCCTGTTCGCGGGCGGCGCCGCGATAATGGTAGGCATCGGTTTCGGGCTTCAGAACATAGCGAATAATTTCATAAGCGGGCTTATAATACTTTTCGAAAGACCGATAAAGGAAGGGGACTTCATCGAAGTCGCGGGAAAGATGGGTACAGTAACTTCGATTTCCTGGAGAAGCACGCGAATTAAAACACCCGCGGGCATTATGATTATCGTTCCGAATTCGTTCTTCATAGAAAAGGAAGTTGTCAACAGGAGTTACGTTGAAAAAACACAGATTGACATCCCCGTTACTATATCGCACAACGAGGACTTCGACAAGGTTAAAGATGTTCTTTTGAGACTCGCCGCGGAAAACGAACTCGTGCTCAAAGACTGCCCGCCTTCGGTTTCATTCTCCGAAATTAACGAACTCGGAATAATTATGAAGTTGTGGGTCTGGATAACAGACCAGGATAAGTACGCTTCCGTACGCTCGCAGATAAATTACAGAATACTTCAGGAGTTCAAAAAAGAAGGAATCAAATTTCCCGTTCAGCAAAGAGAAGTTACGAATATAAGTTCTTAAACCCGCTTAAGATTTTATGAAAGATAAAATCAAAATCATAAAATGCGACATCACTAAAAGGGATACCGACGCGATAGTGAATGCCGCCAACAGAACGCTGCTCGGAGGCGGAGGCGTTGACGGAGCGATTCACAGAGCGGCGGGGAAAGAACTGCTTCTCGAATGCAGAACGCTTAACGGATGCGAAACGGGCGGCGCGAAAATCACAAAGAGCTACAACCTCAAGGCAAAATATGTTATACACACTGTCGGTCCCGTATGGAGCGGAGGCGGCCGCGGTGAAGAAAAACTTCTTACTTCCTGCTATTTTAATTCGCTGACGCTTGCCGCGGAGAACGGCTTGAAATCAATTTCGTTTCCCGCCATAAGCACCGGCGTTTACGGTTACCCGCCGGAAAAAGCCGTGAAGACAGCAGTTGCAGCCGTTCTTAGTTTTCTCAAGACAAATTCAGAAATAGACACCGTAGAATTCGTTTGCTTCGACGACCAAACCTATTCATTGTACGGGCAGGAACTGGCAGCGTACTAAATCAAACAGCGTACTAAATCAAATATTAGTTTAAAAACAATTCGTGTTTAGAATTCCCCGTAATTTTTAAAGCGTCAAAGCCTTGTTAACTTGTTCGCATGCCTGCCGGAAGAAAACCAATCCGGCTCTCCGACTTAGCCCACGGCTTTAGCCGTGGGTACGAATTCAAAGAATGAAAAACCGTTTTAACGGTTTAAGATAATTTTCAACTAGTTACAGAAATTTTTTCTGCTTCCCAAGCTCCTGCTTGGGAAGCCAGAACACAGCATTTCTCCTTCTCAAGCTGGAACTTGTGAAGGAGGGGAAAAAAGGTTTTCCTTGATTTAATCATGAATCCGGTAACTATTCATTTCGGGTTCTGGAAAACATATTAAACAGTGAGATTATTACTCATCATCTTCCCCTGCCTTGTAGATAGAAAGATCTATTCCCCATGAAGCATTATATTCTGCTAATTCTTTCATTACATTGCTTTCCCAACCGATGTATGGACTAACCTCGTTCTCTGAAGTATGGATGATTATATTTAAAAATAAACCATATTTTGAACCAATCTCAATAAATTTCTCTTTACAAGGCCGTATCTTATTTAATAAAGCCACGATTTGAGATTCAAAAGGTAAATACTTATCACATCCAGAATCGATTCTCCATAAACTTATTTTTATTTCAAATCTCTTTCCTTTTGGAGTTTGAGTTATATCTCCTACATTTTCTGCTTCTGTCGGTTGTATTCCTAAGAATTTTGTAAGTTCTTCCTGTTTCATAGGAAAATTGCTTATCATAAATTCTGACCAGATTTTTGTTTTCATAATTTAATTATCATTTTAATAGAGGTATTATTCTCTCGTTACTGGGTCAAAGATTCGCCGTGGCAATCCCCGGCGCGTTAACACCGTATTTCACCCCCCAAAATTGAGTTTGGGAAGAAGAGGGGAAATACAAAATTAAAGTTCAAACACGAAAACTTAGTATATGATTACTACAACTTTTAATTCTAAATTGTACTTTTGAATTTTGCAATTTACATTTTACACTAAAAAGCATT
>CALGII010000157.1 GCA_937915485.1 uncultured Ignavibacteriota bacterium
GGTGAAACCTGAAATCCCGTCTTTTCCGGATTCTTGAAAAAATCTCTTAAGGGAATCTTTCTCATCTGCGCCTGTAGATTTACCGTCATAACGAGTATCAAAATTAAATTAATAAAGATATGTTTTATCATAGCACAAAAGTTTAATACGTTTAGTAATATAGTTTTTTATGGATTAAAAAAACATAGAATTCTTTACATTGATTATTTCCGCCGCTATGCTGACCGCTATCTCGTCGGGCGTCCTGCTGTTTATCGGCAGTCCTATCGGAGAATGGACCTTGTTTAATAGTTCTTCCGGTATTCCTTCCCCGCCCAGTTCCTCAAAAATGGTTTTTACTTTTGCTTTGCTTCCCATCATTCCGATGTATCTTACTCTCTTACCGATTACGGCGCGGAGCACTTCCTTGTCGTGCGAGTGGCTGGGCGTTACGATTACGACGTAACTGAAATCGTCTTCGATGATTCTGTCCGTGTATTTCACATAATCCTCGTTTATTATCTCGTCGGCGAAATCGTTGCCGATGAGAGTGAATATGTCTTTTCGCTTCTCGATTACAATGACGCGAAAATCAAGCATTGCCATTATTCTCGAAATCGACAAACCGACGTGCCCGCCGCCGAATATGTATATTCTTTCTTTCAGTCCGACAACCTCGGAATATTTCCATTCATTTTCGTCGAAGTTGTATTTCTTCGCCTGCTTTTCCCTGTTTGAAAAAGTAATAGTTGCTCTGCTGATTGTCACGACTCCGCCGGAATTTTTTTCCGCCGATTCTTCAACCTCCGTTAAGACGCTTAAATCTTTTTTCCCGGCTACCGCGAATCCGATGATCTGGGAGCCGCAGCAAATCATACCCGTGCTGCCCGGCGCGTCTCCGTAATGGTTGTAACGCTTGAAGTAATTTTCCGGCGCGGGGCGTTTGAGAATTTCAATGCACTCTTTAATTACTTCGTGTTCCATTATTCCTCCGCCGACGCTTCCCTGAATGTTTCCGTCCTCATCGACAATCATCTTGAAGCCCTGCTTTCCGGGAGTCGATTCTTTTGCGTCGAAAACGACGGTCAGCACCGCCCGCTTTCCCGCTTCGGCAAGATTCTTAACGCTTTTCCAGAACGATAATTCGGTCATTTTTTTTCTCCGTATATGTTCATGAATGCTTTTTCCGGAGTCATCGGGGCGGAGATTTTCACATCGCTGTTTTTGTTCGCTGCTTTTACCGCGTTAACGAGCGCGAAGTAAGCCGCGATTCCGTACATGAAAGGCGGCTCGCCGATTGCCTTTGAATTGAAAACGCCCGCGTTCCTGTCGTTGTTCTCGAGAAATAAGAATTCAATTTTCTTCGGAGTGAAACCGATGTCTGGTACCTTGTACGCTGAAAGCGTGTCCGATATAAGCCGCCCCTTTTCATTATGGACGACTTCCTCGAGCGTTAACCAGCCGATTCCCTGCATTACCGCGCCTTCCGCCTGACTCCTGTCAATGACGGTGTTTATGCTTTTTCCGAAATCGTGCACCGCTTTCACGCTATCAATCTCGTAAGTTCCCCTCAGGCAGTCAAGCGTGACTGTTATGACAGCCGTTCCGTAAACGTGGTAAGCGAAAGGGCTTCCTTTGTTCGTCCGCGGATCGAAGTATATTTTCGGCGTCGCGTAAAATCCGTGCGCGGATAAATCGATTCTGTTTCTGTACGCGCTCGTCGTGAGACGCTCCCAGGTAACGTCCGTTTTTTTCCCGCAGGAAATTACGTATCCGTTTTCAATTTCCACCGGGTCGCTTTCGCTCAGTTTCGCCGCTCTTCTGTAGTGATTCTTCAGCCGTGAAAGTATTTCTCCGCAGGCAAGTTTTGTCGCGTTCCCGTTCATGTCCGCTCCGCTGCTTGCCGCGGTGGCTGAAGTGTTAGCGTTGCGCGTAGTGTTTGTGAATTCGCTTTTGACTTTGTCAACGCTTATGCCGAATGTTGCCGCTGCAACCTGACGGAGTTTCATGTTCACCCCCTGACCCATTTCAACGGCGCCCGTGCTGACGCTGACGCTTCCGTCCGCGTAAACGTGAACGAGCGAACTTGCCTGATTCAGCATTGTGTTCGTAAACGATATTCCGAAACATACGGGCATAACGGCGAATCCCTTTTTGAAAAGTTTATTCGCTTCGTTGAACTCGTCTGTCTCCCTCTTCACGGAATCAAAGTCGAATTTCAATTTCGCCTCATTCCAGCATTCTCTCGCCTTGCAGTATTCAGTCTTCTGTCCGTAAGGAAACGCGTCCCCTTCGTTAAGCAGGTTAATTTCCTGAATCACGCGCGGTTCAATTTTCATCTTTTCCGCCGCGTTGAAAATCGCCGCTTCGAGAACGAACATTCCCTGCGGTCCTCCGAAACCGCGAAACGCGGTGTTTGGAGGAAGGTTTGTCTTGCAGGAATATCCCCCGGCTTTAACGTTTGGAATGAAATAACTTCCCGTGCAGTGCGCGAGAGTCCTGTCAAGTATAGCGGGCGATAAGTCTGCAGCCGCTCCCGCGTTCTGGTAAAAAACGACCTCGTAAGAAATTATTTTTCCTTCTTTTGAAAAACCGATTTTATAATCCGAAACGTACGGATGCCGCTTCCCTGTCAACCTCATATCTTCCTGTCTGTTCAGCACAATTTTTACGGACTTTCCCGTAATCCTGCATCCGAGCGCGGCCATAACCGCCCAGGCGGTTGCCTGGTCCTCTTTTCCGCCGAACCCGCCGCCAAGCCGCGTCGCTTCGCTTTCAATCGCGTTATCAGACACCGCGAGAACCCTCGCCGCTGTCCGCTGTATCGCTGTTGGATTTTGAGTTGACGAAATTATCTTGATGCTTCCGCCTTCAAGAGGCATAGCAAGCGCCGACTGTGTTTCAAGGTAAAGGTGCTCCTGTCCGCCTGTCTCAGCCGTTCCCTCGAAAATAAAATCGCAGTTTTTCCACGCTTCGTCCGTGCTTCCGCACGAATAAATTCTCGGCTGCTTGATTATGAGGCTTCCCTTTTCGAAAGCGGTCTTTGGGTCGGTAATTACTTCAAGAGGCTCAATTTCGATTTTTATTTTCTTCGCGGCTTTTCTTGCCGTAAGAGGATTATCGGCTATCACGAGCGCGACGGGCTCGCCGATGAATTCAACTTCCGTATCGGCAAAAAGTTTTTCGTCCTGTATTATTCCGCCAATCTGGTTTTCGCCCGGAATGTCTTTCGCTGTAATAACTGCTTTTACGCCGGGATGTTTTTCCGCTTCCGAAGTATCGAGCGAAATGATTTTGCCGTGTGCTTCGGGCGAATAGAAAACGGCGCCGTGAAGCGTTCCTGCGGGCGCTCCGAAGTCATCGAGAAAAATTGATTCGCCCTTAACGTGTCGTATTGAATCATAATTCAGCATAACGTGTCCTCCGCCTTTATCACTTCGGGAAACAGTTTGAGAAAATGCGCGCGCAGCAATCGTCCGAGCAGCAGAGTCTTGTATTCCGCGGAACCCCTCACGTCGCTTATAGGTTTAATTTCTCCGAGCGCAACTTCAACGAGACCTCCAAGCGTGATTGAAGATATTTCCTTTCCTATGAGAAATCCGGATGATTCTTTCAGGAACAGTGGAACGGGCGAAACGCCTCCCGCCGATAATCCCGCTTTTGTAATCACCGAATCATATTCGATATACAGAGAAGTGTTCACGCTTGCGATGTCAAGGTATGTCCGCTTGCTGACTTTTTCAAAACTGAGTTTATATCCGCCGCGCGGAAGAGGCACGCTGAATTTTTGCGTGAACTCATCCTCGTTTCTGTCAAGCGTTTTGTAATCCTTGAAATAGTCTTTCAGATAAAGACTGCGTATTGTCTTTCCGTTTGAAAGAAACACCTTCGCGTTCAGAGAGAGAAGGAACACGGACATGTCGCCGATAGGCGAAGCGTTGTTGATGTTTCCGCCGAGAGTCGCGCGGTTGCGTATCTGCAGGGAGCCGAAAAGTTTCGATAGGTCTTTGAAAGTCGGAAATATCCTGTTTATGATTTCGGAATTCTCCAGATCGCTGACTGTTGCGGCTGCGCTTAGAAAAAGTTCATCACCTTCAATCCATATTTTTTCGCCTTTCAAAACTCCCGAAAGAAAAACCACATTTTTTTCCGTAAGCGAATCACCCTGCTGCACGAAGAGGTCGGTTCCGCCGGAAACAAAAACCGCGTTTTCGGCGCCCTCGAAAATCTTATGCTCGCGCTGTATGTTCTTCAGTCTTTCGGGAATATCCGCAAAGTACGCGGGAAGAAAATTCTTATTTATGAGAAGCCCGACGCGTTCAGAAAAACTTGCCGCTGCGCCGCCGCTGAAACCTGAAAGCGTTTTTTCGAC
>CALGII010000158.1 GCA_937915485.1 uncultured Ignavibacteriota bacterium
AAGTTCATGGGATTCGGAGCGGAAATAGCGGCGCAGATTTCGGAAAACGCGTTTGAGTTTCTCGATGCTCCGGTGAAAAGAATCGCTGCGCTTAACGTTCACGTGCCATTCCATCCGAATCTCGAAAAGGCGGCGCTGCCTCAGGACGGATGGATACTTTCGGCTTGCGAAGAAATGGCTGCGTACTAAGAATCAGATTTGAATTTACAACTCTTCCAGCAGTTTTCTCATATCCAAAATCTGCTGTCTGTTGCCGAGAACGATTAGTTTTGTGTTCGCCCCGATAACCATATCGGGAAGCGGATTTATAGTGTATTTCCCGTCAGGGTGCTTCAGACCGATAATATTCGCGCCCGTTTTATACCTGATGTCAAGATCTTTAATTGTTTTGCCAACATAGTCGTCGGATAGTTCGTTGAGAGCGAGTTCTTCGAAAGTGAGGCTGATATCGGAATCCTGTCCCGTCAACTGCGCGATGAATTCCATTATATCGGGTTTCATTACAAGCGCCGCCATGTGCGCCCCGCCAAGTTTCTCGGGCATGATTATGTTGTTGGCTCCTGCGCGTTTCAGTTTGTTGACTGAACTCTCGTTTGAAGAACGGCTTATTATCGTGATTTCGGGGTTTAATTCTCTTGACGAGAGCACGACGTATAAATTCTCCGGGTCTTCGGGGAGCGTCGTTATAATTGCCTTTGCCTTCTTTATTCCCGCTTCAACAAGCGTTTCCTCTTCGGTCGCATCGCCCTCGATGAACAACAGCGCGGGATTCGTCTTCATATCCTCAATAATGTGCTCTCTTTTCTCTATAACGACAAACGGTTGTTTGTCGTCTTCGAGTTCCAGACAAACCTGCTTGCCGTTTCTCCCGTAACCGCAGACGATTACGTGTCCCTTAAGTTCTCCGATTTTCTTGTTCACGTTATAATTTTTAAAGAAGTTTCTAAATTCGCCTTCGATTATGAATGCCGTTATCGTCGTTGCTCCGTAAAAGAAAATTCCGATGGCGGTTATCAAAAGGAACGATGTGAATATTCTTCCGCCCTCTGTCAATGGATGAACCTCCATGAATCCCGCCGTGGAAATCGTTATCATCGTCATGTAAAAAGCCTCGACAAATGTATATCCTTCGATTATCATGTAACCCGCAATACCTATGAATATTGACGTGATGAGCAGAAAGATTATGCTTAAAACCTTTTTGAATTGAGGGAAACCTGACTTATAGTATTGTATAAGGTTCAAGGTAAATGAATTATATTGTCATAGTAAAAGAATCTGTTTAAATTAGCATTAATATAGTATTAATTCAATAAATAATTACCGGGGAACTTCATTGAACGGATAATTATTTAATCTTGTGTGTACGATCAATTAAAATTCATAAAAATTAAATAAATAATATAATGCAGGAATTTGATTTAACTGTAATCGGAAGCGGTCCGGGCGGTTATACCGCTGCTATAAGGGCGGCGCAACTCGGATTTAAAACGGCGATTATTGAACGTGACAGGCTGGGCGGCGTATGCCTTAACTGGGGTTGCATACCCACGAAGGCGCTCATAAAAAGCGCGGAAATGATGTACAAGACTAAGCACATGAGCGAATACGGAATCAACGTCGAAGGCAAGGGATTTGATTTCCCGAAAATAATTCAAAGGTCAAGGAAGGTCGCCGAAGCATCGGAAAAAGGCGTGCAGTTCCTTATGAAAAAAAATAAAATTACTGTAATAAACGGAAAGGGCGAATTCAATGCGGATAAAACAATTGCCGTTAAGGATAAGGACGGAAATGTAATCGAAACCGTGAAATCGAAACACACTATTGTCGCGACAGGGGCGAGGGCGAAAATAATTCCCGGAATCAAATTCGATGAAAAGAAAATCCTGTCAGCCACTGGAGCGATGCTTCTTCAGGAAGCGCCCGCGAAAATGACGATAGTCGGCAGCGGCGCCATCGGTATGGAGTTCGCGTATTTCTACAGCGCGTTCGGAACGGAAGTAACTGTAATCGAAATGCTTCCACAGATTCTGCCCGTCGAAGATAAGGAAATATCCGACGTCGTCGCGAGGGAATTCAAGAAGTACGGTATCAAGGTTTATACCGATACAAAAACTGAAAGCGTGGAAATTAAGGACGGGAAAGTGTTCACGAAAGTGAGCGGAAAACTTAACGATACGCTCGAATCCGACGTGGTGCTTCT
>CALGII010000159.1 GCA_937915485.1 uncultured Ignavibacteriota bacterium
AAGAAAGGCACACAATGACCAACAACAAAAAACTTATCGCCTGGGTTGATGAAATGGCGAAACTCTGCAAACCTGACAATGTTTACTGGTGCGACGGCTCTCAGGAAGAAAACGACCGCCTCATAAAACAATGCGTGGATAACGGCTCATTCAAACCGATTCCAAAACGCCCGAACTCTTACTGGGTAATCTCTGACCCGAAAGACGTCGCGCGCGTCGAAGATAGAACATTCATATGCTCCGAAAAAAAAATAGACGCGGGTCCGACAAATCACTGGATGGCGCCCGCCGAAATGAAAAAAATTATGACAGGCCTCTACGACGGCTGTATGAAAGGACGCACGATGTACGTCATTCCTTTCTCGATGGGTCCGCTCGGCTCGAATATCGCTCACATCGGCGTCGAACTCACCGACTCGATTTACGTCGTCGTGAATATGCGCATTATGACCCGTATGGGAAAAGCAGTCCTCGACGTCCTCGGTGACAACGGGCATTTCGTGCCCTGCCTCCATTCCGTCGGAATGCCTTTGACAGACGGAAAGAAAGACGTCGCCTGGCCCTGCAGCGAAACAAAGTATATCTGCCACTTCCCCGAAGAAAGAATGATTTGGTCGTACGGCTCGGGTTACGGCGGAAACGCCCTTCTCGGCAAGAAATGCTTCGCGCTCCGCATTGCGTCCGTGCTCGCTCACGACGAAGGATGGCTCGCGGAACATATGCTCATTCTCGGAATCACCCCGCCGAACGGCGAAAAGAAATACATCACCGCGGCTTTCCCGTCTGCCTGCGGAAAAACTAATCTCGCAATGCTCACGCCCTCCATTCCCGGATGGAAAATCGAAACAGTCGGCGACGACATAGCCTGGATGAAATTCGGTCAGGACGGACGCCTCTATGCAATCAATCCCGAATACGGATTCTTCGGCGTCGCCCCCGGAACGTCTATGAAAACGAACGCGAACGCGATGCTCTCCTGCGAAGAGAACTCGATCTTCACCAACGTCGCATTCACCGACGACGGCGACATCTGGTGGGAAGGAATGACGGACGAACCGCCCGCGCACCTTACTGACTGGAATGGAAACGACTGGACGCCCGACAGCGGAAGAAAATCTTCGCATCCGAATTCAAGATTCACCGCGCCCGCGAAGCAGTGCCCGGTAATCGACCCCGCGTGGGAAGACCCGAAAGGCGTGCCTATCAGTGCGTTCTTCTTCGGCGGCAGAAGAGAAAGTTTCACGCCGCTCATCAATGAATCATACGACTGGAACCACGGCGTTTATATGGGCTCCGCCTGCGCGTCCGAAACCACCGCTGCCGCGGCTGGAGCGGTCGGAACACTCCGCCACGACCCGTTCGCAATGCTTCCGTTCTGCGGATACCATATGGGCGACTATTTCAAACACTGGATTGAAATCGGAAAAAAATCATCGCCCGATAAACTCCCGAAAATATTCTTCGTCAACTGGTTCCGTAAAAACGAAAAAGGCAAATTCATCTGGCCCGGCTACGGCGACAACATACGCGCTCTGAAATGGGCAATCGAAAGAGTAAACGGCACAGGCAAATTCGTCGAAACACCAATCGGACGCCTGCCCGCCGAAGGCGCGCTCGACACCGACGGACTCGAAATCTCCGCCGAAGACCTGAAAAAACTCTTCACCGTTGACAAAGAACAGGGACTCAAGGAAGTATCCGAAATGCGCGAATACTATAAAAAATTCGGCGACCGCCTCCCGGCTGAACTCACCGCCGAACTCGACAAAATCGAAGCAAGACTAAAAAAGTAAGTGTGTATGGAAAATCGAAAATAGAGAATAGAGAATAGAGAATAGAGAATAGAGAATTGAAAACAGTGAATAAAAAACGAAAATGGTTTGTAGAATATTGTGATAAGAAAATCGATTTATGAATAAGAATTAGCGTAAGAATTATTCCATTGCAACGAATATAAAAGCCTGATAAGCAATTATCAGGCTTTTCCATTTAGTAGAGTTCAATTCAACTCTCCTCGTTACGAAGCCCTAGCTTCGTAACGCAAACGAAGCCCCAGCGCGCTCTTTGCGTCCCGACTAGTCGGGACTTCGTAACGCAAACAGGGCCCCAGCGCGCTCTTTGCGTCCCGACTAGTCGGGACTTCGTATCAAGAACATACTCCTCCTCGTTACGAAGCCCTGGCTTCGTAACGCAAATATACCCCTCCTCGTCACGAAGCCCTGCTTCGTGATGCAATCTATCAAATTATCCCGAAATAAATAAATTGTAATTATTCTCCGAAATAGTTAATTAATAATAAATAAATTGGGGGAACTTATAAGTTATGCCAATACCTGATTACCAATCTATAATGCTGCCTTTATTAAAACTCGTAAGTGATAAAAAAGAATATTCATTCAGATTCATTGTTGATGAACTGGCGGAACAATTTAATGTTACTGATGAGGAGAGAAAAGAATTACTGCCAAGCGGGCAACAACAAATATTCAATAATAGAGTTGGATGGGCTCGCACCTACCTGAAAAAAGCGGGTCTTTTGGAATCGCCTAAACGAGCTGCAATTTTAATCACGGATCGTGGATTGGATGTATTATCTAAGAAACCATCCGAAATAAATGTAAAATACCTGCAACAATTCCCTGAGTTTGTTGAATTCCAGACTATTAGAAAAGAAAATGATAAAGAACCTGAAACTATAGATGTAAATGTTGAACAAACACCCGAAGAATCTTTAGAAAATGCCTATCAGAGTCTAAGAAAATCACTTGCAAGTGATTTGTTGAATACTGTTATGCAATTATCTCCTTCATTTTTTGAAAAACTTGTAGTCGATTTATTAGTTAAAATGGGATATGGAGGTTCTATAAAAGATGCAGGGAAAGCAATCGGAAAAACAGGAGATGAGGGAATTGACGGAATAATTAAAGAAGATAAATTAGGGCTGGATATAATATATATCCAAGCGAAGAAGTGGGGAAGCGGTTCAGTTGTCGGAAGACCAGAAATTCAGAAATTTGTTGGTGCTTTGGCCGGACAAGGAGCGAAAAAAGGAATATTTATCACTACATCATCATTCACAAGAGAAGCACGCGAATATCAACCGAAAAATGAAACAAAAATTGTATTAATAGACGGTGAAGAACTTGCACAGCATATGATAGATTTTAATTTAGGAGTTACATTATCGAATACATATGAGGTAAAGAAAATCGATAGTGACTATTTTGAATAATTAAATGTTGCTTATTTGTATAAATTATTACTTTTATTAGTATTCGTTACTTTACTGACATCGTCAACCGCTTTGATTGCTCAAGATAAACGATGGGTGTATTTTTCTGAATCATTTGACGGAATATGGTATTATGATGTAGAATCTATAGAATATAGTAAGTCTGGTAGTAGTGTTGAAGTATGGATTAAGGTAGTCAGAAATCCTGAATCTTTCACAGGTAATTGGATCTATGAATTACATCATTTAATATTGTACTGCAAATCAAAAGAAATTTCTAGCAATATAGTTCTTCTTTTCTATTCGTCTGGCGGTTATGAAAAAGTTACTACTAATAATTTAGAGAAAATAGCTCCTGAGTCTAATGGTGAATCATTATTTTATATTTTATGTAAATAAGAAGTTATCTTGAGTTCGTGATCTTTCCCTACATTGTAAAAGTTTATTGCGATTACTCAATACCAGAGTTCGTAACGAATACAAATAAAGCAAATGCGTTCGAGATACAAAATAAATGAGGAGGGGACGTATTTTGTCACTTCCACAATATTAAATTGGACTAATCTATTCTACGATAAAAAGTTCGCTAACATTATTGTCGAAGAACTCAATTTCAGAATTAAAAAACACGAACTGCAATTATTCGCCTACGTCATTATGCCAAACCATTTTCATCTTATATTATCATCTGATAACATTCCCGGTGTAATGCGCCGGATTAAAAGTTACACAGCAAAGAAAATTATTCGGGAGTTGGAATTGAGCGCGGGAATTTCTGAAGATGCGAATATTAACATCTCAACAACCGGCAAAGATTTTCCCGGTACACGAAGTCTTACACTCGAAGACAGTAGGATTATTCTCGGGAAATTTGCTATGAACAAATTATCTTCCAAGAGTGCCTCGAAGTATCAGATTTGGCAGGAAGGATATCATCCGAAAATGATTCTTACTGATGATGAATTCGGTCAGAAAATTAATTACATACATAATAATCCGGTGAAGAAGGGATTGGTCAATCAGCCTGAGGAATGGAAATATTCAAGTTACAGAAACTATTATTGCCACGATGATTTGGCGATTGAATTTGAACTGCCTTATAGTTACTAATATCCCGTTATATATAGTCCCGTTACGAAGCTGGGGCTTCGTAACGAGTGGGTAATTAATTGCTTCACAAAGCTCGTCACGAAGCCCTGCTTCGTGACGCGTTGCGCAAACTGTGTTTTTGCACTTTCAACTTCCCACTTTGAATTATCAAAAGTGGAGAGTTATCTCGGTATTCCGTGCGCCGAATAAAAATTATCTGAAGTTCAGTTCACATTCCTCCAGCACTTCGTAGGCGTTCCAAACACGCACCTTGTACTTCGCGCCTTCCTTCACGCTCACAAGGCAGACGAGATGCTTCGAGTCCGTGCATTTGCCGATGTCGAAATTTTCGTCGCTGTATGTGTCGTTCGATATGATTTCCGTTTCGTAGTCCCATTCTTCCTTGCCGTCCGGCATTCTGTGGTTATTCCTGTAAATTTTCATTTCCACTTTTATTTCGGGCGTGCTGCGAGACGTTTCCGTTCCGGAAGTGTCCGTCCTCACGAGTTCGAATTTGAACGCGTGATCTTCGTATCCCAGAGTGACTTCGATTTTGTATGATTCGTATCCCGGCGTCTCAATGAAATTCGGTATTTTTTCGAATGTGATGTATGTGATTATGTTCTGTCCGAATCCGAGCGCGGGGAAGAAGAGCATTATCGTGAGTATTATTCTTGTGATTCGCATCTATTGGTTTTATCTCTTAAACCCCGTTTCTCGCTTTATGTTCCTTTTTAAAGTGGTTACACAGGCACAGAGCACCACAGAGAAAAGCAAAAACAATTTTTCATTTTAAATTGTAATTTTGCATTTTCAACTTTCCACTTTACACTAGAAAGTATTGCCTTGAATAAAGAATCAATTATCCCAATTATACCGTGTTTCCAAACACAAAATAAAATCATTATGGATTTCAAAGCCGAATCGCTCGATTGCCCCAACTGCGGCGCGCCGCTCAACCTCGCTAAAGGCATCGAATTTACTTTCTGCGAATACTGCCACTCGAGCATAAGAATCACCAAACACGAAGATACAGGCGAGGACACCGCTTCGCATATGGACGTTCCGCCCGAGGTCATCGCCGAAGTGAAAAAACTCATACTCAACGGCTCGAAAGCCGAAGCTGTCGAACTCTATATGAAATCCGCCGGCATAGAAAAAGACGCTGCCGAAAAACTCGTCAATGCAATCGTCGCGAGCATTACGAACAGAATCATTCTGAACCGCCCGCTCAGCGCGAAAGGAATTTTCTTCGCTGTGTTTTTCTTCGCTGTCGCCGGGGTGACGTTCTGGCTGCTCGCCTCGCATACTGCCGATACGAAACCTGTTCAGGTGCTCTGCTGGATGGTGCTGATTTTCATGCTGATTAATATCGCTTCCATATTCCGCGCGATAATCACCACAATAAAATTCGCCGGCGTGAAATGGACGAAAGCCACGGTGCTGAAATTCGTGCTGATTAACACGAAGAAAAATCTCAGTTTCTACAAAGTCCTGCTCGACGTGAAGGAGCCGAACGGACTCTCGTTCAAAGCCGAAACAAACATTATGATAAAGAACGAAAACGTTTATAAACTTCAGGAAGGCAAAATCATAGACGTGAAATACCTCGAAAAGGATAAAAAGAATATCGTCGCGTCCGTCCAGAATCTCTGAACCGTAAAGAAAGGTGACACTGAGTTTCACAGAGTAGTCACAGAGTCGCACAGAGTTACACAGAGTTACACAGAGTTACACAGAGTTTCACAGAGTTTCACCGAGGAGTCACAGAGTTACACCGAGGAGTCACAGAGTTACACCGAGGAGAGAAAAAACAATTTTAAATTTTTAACTGTAATTTTGAAATTTTAAATTTACACTTTCAACTATTTTTCACTGTACTTTTGAAATTTCAATTTTGCACTTTCAACTATTTTCCATTTTCAATTAATTCAGCATTGAATTTCCAAAAGAAATTTATTTAATTGAAAAAGCATCTACGCGCTCGGCATTTTCTGTTTGCGATTTCCTCTCCTGTTTCCGCCGCGGAAAAACTTAAAATATTTTTCTATGACTGAAGCACTCATCGTAATAGGCTCTTTCCTGCTCACGGCAATTGTAATTTTCTTCGGGCTGTATATTTCAGGCAATATGCCGAAAAAGAAACTTCACGAAGTTATTGTCGCTAACGGCGGCAATTTCGATTTCAGATTCTTCATTCACACGTCGCGTACGTACAGGATTTTCTTTCGCTACAACATTGAATATGAATTCGACACGAACCTGTCCTCGGACGACGAAACCTGCTTCGGCGTTACGGTTGATGCCGCGCTCATTCTTCCCGGCAAAGCCGACACGCCAGTCAAAAGGGGATTCGGCGATTTGCTCCCCGAAGGCGTGCCGCGGTATTCGGGCGGTTCGCTCTTCTATAAATTCGCGAACAGTTTCGGCGGATGCAGCAAATCCGCCACCGTCGTGCTCTGCATAATAAAAAAAGCGCGCATAGGCGAAATTAATTTCAAAGGTTCGATTACTCAGAGCGGAAATATTAAATCAGGTCGCTATAGTCTCTACATCTGCTGACGTTTCCGTGTCTGCTCAATTATCGTTTCATTTCAATTTGCATATCCCTATTTTTACAAAACTCATTTACTTTATGAAGAAATTTTTACTCGCTTTATTTCTCCTGATAGCCGGTGTCTCGTATTCCGCCTATCTTAATTTCGAGCCTGTTACAGTCACTCAGCCTAACGGCGCCGTACTGAATATCTATGCTTCCGGCGACGAGTTCTACAACTGGCTGCACGATAAGGACGGCTACACTATCATTCAGAACGTAACAACAGGTTACTATTGCTATGCCGTTCAGGACGGCAATAAACTAACTGCTTCCGTTTATGTCGCGGGCGTCTCTTCGCCATTCCTTCTCGGCTTTAAGCCGTGGCTTATGATTCCAGAATCGGAAATCTATGCCAAACGGAAAAATTTTTACAGCACCCTCAACAGTGAAAAATACGCCGCGCCGAAAACCGGCGCGATAAATAATCTCGTCGTGTTTATCAGGTTCGCCGACGAGAACGAATTTACCGATTCGCTAGCGTATTACAACCGCTTGTTCAATAATGAAGCGGCGAATACAAATTCGATGTACCGTTACTTTAAGGAATCTTCCTACAATCAACTGTCGGTTAAAACGAAGATGTTCCCGAACCTGAATAACTACATCGTCACCTCGTTTCAGGATACGGGCGTGAGAGCGTACTATAAGCCCTATAACGCCTCGACGAATCCGCTCGGTTATACTAGTTCCAACTCGACTCAACGGGAACACTCTCTTCTCAAAAGAGCGTCCGAGTACGTCGCGAATATGGTCCCCGATACCCTGAACCTTGACGGCGACAATGACGGAAGAGTAGATAACGTCTGCTTCATCGTTTACGGAAACACGACAGCCTGGGCCGATTTGCTCTGGCCTCATATGTGGTCGCTGTATTCGATGAATGCCTACATCCGCGGGAAAAGAGTATATACTTATAATTTCCAATTGCAGGTGAGCCTGCAGTCGAGCGGCGTCGGAGTCCTGTGCCACGAAATGTCGCACTCGCTCGGTGCCCCCGACCTTTATCATTACACGAGCAACGGCATTGACCCGATGCAAAAATGGGACGTGATGTGCTCTAACACGAATCCGCCGCAATATTCCTGCTCGTATATGAAAATGAAATACCTGACCTGGATTCCTTCGATTCCGGTTATTTCGGCGCCCGGAACCTATACTATGAAATATCTTATTTCGCCGACAAACAATGCTTATAAAATTCTTTCGCCGTATTCATCGACGGAATTTTTTATCGTCGAATTCAGAAGGAGAGTCTCTCTCTTCGACGGTATGGTGCCGGGAGACGGGCTGATAGTTCTAAGGATAAATACCGCTGCAACCGGTAACGCTAACGGCCCGCCCGACGAAGTCTATGTTTACAGACCGAACGGAACGCTGACCGCGAACGGTTATCCTACTCAGGCGAACTTCTGCACCGAAGTCGGAAGGACGCAGTTTAATCTGTCAACGAACCCGACCCCGTTTCTCTCAACTGGAATTCAGGGCGGACTTAACATTACAAACGTTGGCTCTTATCTTGATTCGATAATCACGTTCACTCTCGGCGAGCCGACAAGTGTTGGAGGTTCTGTAACACCCGTGAGTTCCGAACTCGAACAGAATTATCCGAATCCGTTCAATCCCTCGACGAATATTGTTTACAGCGTTTCGAAAAAGGGATTTGTTTCGATGAAGATATTTGACATTGCCGGCAGGGAAGTCTCGACACTCGTGAATGATGTTCGCGAGCCGGGTAAATACAGCGTTATGTACGACGCGTCGGCTCTGCCATCAGGCGTGTATTTCTGCAAGTTCACGGCTGGCGCTTATTCTTCGATGAAAAAA
>CALGII010000160.1 GCA_937915485.1 uncultured Ignavibacteriota bacterium
GATTCGAGATGCGCGAGTTCGAGAATCGAGTTAAGCGTGTTCAGAAGTCTCCTTGCTGAGGAATGAATATCGGATATCATAGACAGGTGTTCTTCGTTAGAAAGTTCCTCCTTAAGAATATCCGAGAATCCGAGAATTGCGCTCATAGGTGTTCTGAATTCGTGGCTCATATTCGCGATAAGAGCGGTTTTCATTCTGTTAGCCTCTTCGCTTTTTTCCCTTGCTTCGATTGTTTTCGAAATGTCGTTATAAATGACGAGTACGCCGTCTTCCTTGTTTTCTATTTTGACGGGGAGACCGAGGGCGGAGACCCATATAATTTTTCCGTTCTTGCTTTTTCTTTTGGTGTCCTTTCTAACAACCATTCTGCTGAGAGCGTTTCTGGACAGTTCCATCGCCTCCTCGATGTGTTCATCAGGAACTATGAAACGGTTAATATCCTTGGATTTGATTTCCTCGAAGGAATAGTTGAAAAGATTAACGAACGACTCGTTGACGTGAATTACCTCATTCTTCCTGTTTAGCACGACAATAGCGTCCTGTGATTTGTCGTAATGCTGCGCTGAAAAAGACGTGTTTACGGACACTTTCCTGAGATCCATTTCCCTATCGACCATAATAATTTTTTGATTTAACAGATACAGAATTACCCTATTCTTTCTGTTAAAACTGAAGTGTCAGTAAAATCCTACCGGACACGGTGTTCACCTTAACCGGCAATTATGATAAATCCGGGAATGAATTGTTTCCCCTAATTCGATTTCCAAAAGTATCTCCTGCTTTCCCCCTGTACTTTTCTGAATCTTCTAAAAATATTCCTTTTCTTTGAACTTTTCAACTCAAATCCAAAATATTTTTCAAAAATTTTCCTGTGTGTGATTTCCCGCATTTTGAAATATCTTCGGGTGTTCCTTCGGCAACGGTGTAACCTCCTTCGTCTCCGGATTCGGGACCGAGGTCAATTATGAAATCCGCGTTCTTTATAACCTCGAGGTTATGTTCGATAACAAGAACGGAATTTCCGCGTCTGATAAGGGCTTCGAAGCATTTTAACAGTTTGGAAATATCGTAATAATGAAGTCCCGTCGTCGGTTCGTCAAATATAAAGAGTGTATTTGACGACTTAATCTGATTCGCGAGATGATAGGCGAGTTTAACGCGTTGTGATTCGCCTCCGGAAAGCGAAGTACCGGATTGTCCGAGTTTGATGTAGCCGAGCCCTACGTCATCGAGGAGTTTCAGTTTCTTAATAATTTTCGGATAAGGCTTAAAGAATTTAATTGCCGACGCCACGGTCATTTCGAGGACCTCGTAAATATTTTTCCCGTGACCGTTGTTGCCCTGAATTTTCACTTCAAGCGTATCGGCTTTGTATCTTTTTCCGGAGCAGGATTCGCATTCAAGAAAGATGTCGGCCATGAACTGCATTTCAATTTTAATAACGCCTGCGCCCTCGCAGGTTTCGCACCTACCGCCGGGAACGTTGAAAGAAAAGGTTCCGCTGTCGAAATTTTTTCTTTTAGAGTATGGCGTCGAGGCAAATGCCTCGCGAATGTCGTCAAACGCTTTTATGTACGTTACCGGGTTGCTTCGAATGCTCTTGCCTATTTGCGATTGGTCAATAAGTTCAACAGTCTCGAGATGTTCGGCGCCTTCGATTTTGTCATGTTCGCCGATTCTGTCTTCGTAATAGCCTTCGAGTTTTTTCTTCAGACCCGCGTAAAGGATATTATTCACGAGAGTCGATTTCCCGGAACCGCTCACGCCGGTAATGCAGGTCAATGTATTGAGAGGAATCCGGACATCGATGTTCTTCAGGTTGTTTTCCCGAGCGCCCTTTATAATAATGAATTTATAGTCCGAATCGATTTGTTTTGCATCTCTGTTTAGTTCAACGCCGTTTCTTCCGTTAATATACTTAGCCGTAAGGGATTTAGTGTCTGCGAGCAACTCGCCGTATGAACCCTGAAACACTATCTCTCCGCCGTTTTCGCCCGCGAGCGGACCGATATCGACTATTTCATCCGCATCTTTCATCATATCTTTATCGTGTTCAACGACAAGCACGGAATTACCGATATCGCGCAGAGATTTCATAATATTAATCAGTTTCTCGTTATCGCGCGGATGCAATCCTACTGAAGGCTCGTCGAGAACATAAATGGAGCCAACGAGGGATGAGCCGAGCGATGTTGCCAGATTTATTCTTTGAGCTTCGCCGCCGGATAATGTTGAAGAAAGCCTGTCAAGCGTAAGGTACGTTAGACCGACATCAACGAGAAATTTAAGCCTCGAAATGATTTCATCGAGGACTCTTTCCGAGACTTTTGCTTTGTACGAATCGAATTTAAGTCCTGTAAAAAATCCATAGGCTTCGTTGATTTTCATACTCACTACATCGGCGATGTTTTTCTCTCCGATCTTCACGAAGAGGGCTTCTTTTCTGAGACGGGCGCCTCCGCATTCGCCGCAGGTCGTGTAAGCCCGATACCTGTTCAGCAGCACTCTGTAATGCAGTTTGTACATAGCCTCCCTTTCGACCATCTTGAAAAACCTGTAAATTCCGCCGTATTTATTGCCGCCCTTAAAGACGAAATCGAGAGACGATTGATTTAACTTTCTGAAGGGGATATTAACGTCGACGCTGTAATTATCAGATTCGAGCAACAAATCAGTAAGGTGTTTCGAGTGCTTCGGAGTCGAGAAGGGAACAATGGCATTATTTACTATTGATTTGTTCTTGTCCGGTATAACGAGGTCCATATCTATGTCCATTGTACGTCCGAATCCCTGGCACTTCTTACACGCGCCAAAAGGATTGTTGAACGAAAATAGTCTTGGTTCAGGCTCCTCGAAAGTAATTCCGTCGCATTCAAAAAATTTACTGAATTGTCTGTCTGAAAAACTCTCGCCCGAAAAAATCCGCACGGTCAGGTAACCGTTCCCTTCGATGAATGCCGATTCAAGAGAATCGGTAAGCCTGCTTACATTTTCGGTATCGCCGGGATTGAAATTCAATCTATCAATAATTATGTAAAGAGGAGAATCTTTTAAAGGCTTAAGAATATCAGCAGGTGTCTTTTCCGAAATATCGTTAATATCGTACGTGTTTGAATTTACGATTATTTTGTAGAAACCCTTCGCCCTTAAATTCGAAAAAAGGTCGTCCGGATTTGTAATACTTTCTTTAAGGATACCTGCAAGCACGAACAATTTTGTTTTTCCCGAAGCGGAAAGTTCTTCAATTATGGAGGCAGGGGAGTCTTTTCTGACCTGTTTCCCGCTTACAGGAGAGAATGTCTCACCCGCGCGGGCAAAAAGAAGTCTGAGGTAATCATAAATTTCCGTTACCGTTCCGACTGTCGATCGTGAGTTTCGCGATGTTGATTTCTGTTCAATCGCCATCGACGGAGCAAGTCCTGAAATGTAATCGACTTCGGGCTTGTTCATTTTTTCGAGAAACTGCCTTGCGTAAGACGAGAGACTTTCGACATATCTTCTCTGACCTTCGGCGTAAATGGTATCGAATACAAGCGACGATTTACCCGAGCCGCTGACTCCCGTAAAAACGACGAGTTTATACTTCGGGATATTGATGCTGATGTTCTTAAGATTGTGAACGCGCGCTCCTTTGATTACAATAAATTTTTTTGAGTCAGGCGATTCTGTGCTTTTTTTCTTTTTATATGTCTTTTTCTTCTCTTTCAAATCAATTTTCGGCTAACACAGAAATTAGTTTGAATGCGGAGATAATGAAAGTCAAAAAGTAATAAATTTCACAGGTCGGATGTATTTGCGAAGCACAGAAACACAAATTGTTTTTCACCATAACTCGGCCGAGAGTCCCCTGAAAAGCGGGAGACTCTCGGGGACGATGTGAAGAAGTGCTTTTTGAGAGTTTCTTGAGGGGCGGGGACAACCGCTGATATACTGTAGTGAAATCCAGCCAAAATTTATGGAATTGTGTTTCGTAAACTGCTAATATTTGTTAATTTGCAGGAGAAGAAAATTTAAACTACTAAAAAATGAGAATTAAAAATATCTTACTACTTTTTATTTGCGCCGTGTTGATCCTGCAACTTACCTCCTGTCTTGAATTTGAACGGAACATAAAGATAAATCCCGACGGCAGCGGTTCGGAGAAGCAGAGGATTAACATTGACAGGTCATTTTACGATATGATGATAATGCTTGTCAGTTCGCTGGATTCCGGAAAGACGAAAGGGATACGGGATTCATTGTACAATCACGATGATTTCGTTAAAAAGATACGCACGGACTTTGAAAACACTCCCGGAGTTACTCTCAATAATGTCGAAGGCGTGACAAATTCCGATTCGTCGACATCATACTTCATCGATTACAACTTCAATACGATAAAAATGTTGGGCAAGATGACAAGTACGAATCCGGAAGGTCTTGGCGAAGACGCATCGAAGACGGAAGTTATTTGGGAAGATAAAGGCAAAGAAATATACTTCCGCATCAAGTACATACCAAAGGACGAAAACGGTCAAAATAACACAGGCAAAGATATGGCTTATATGTTTGAAGGCAAGAAAATGAAAATTAATGTCGAATTTCCGTACGAAATAAAGTCCTGCAATGCCGCGGATTACTCGGGCAATACAGGTCACTGGGTAATAGGGATGAAGGAACTTAGCGAAGATTCATCGCTTCTGATGCTTGAAGCGGTACTAAAGAAATAGAACTATTTTTCATAAACGATTTTACCGTCGAGGAAAGTTTTTTCCACGACGGTATTTTTTATTTCCGCGGGTGAACATTCGAAAGGATTTCTGTCGAGAATAATAACATCCGCGTTCTTGCCTTCGGCTATGGAACCCGTCTTTCTTTCAGAGTATGAAGCATACGCGTTATTAATTGTATAGGCCTCAAGGCAGGTAATCAGGTCGAGCGAGTATTGAGTATTGAAACCATCCGGAAAACCGTTCGCTTTTCTCGTCATCGCGTAGTAAATGTTGTCGAACGGATTAACAGGCACTACGGGAAAGTCAGTACCGAAGCAGAGCCTGACGTTTTTGTCCGAAAGTTTTTTAAAGACGTGTGTGGTTTCGGGGCGGGCGAGTTTCGCAACGGCGACTTTGGCGTCGAAAAATATATGGGCGGGCTGTACCGACGCGATTATGCCGAGTTTAGAAAATCTGTCTACGTCCTTATCGGCGATGTGCTGTGCGTGTTCAATTCTGAATCTCCGGTTCTTGCTGCCGTTCCTTTCTCCGAGGTATTCCACGAAATCAAGCACTTCCGAAACCGCGAGGTCTCCGATGGCGTGAACGACAATCTGAAAGCCCGCTTTATCAATCAGGCTGCCGATTTCATTGAATTGTCCGTTCGTTACCATTTCGGTTCTCATACCGTTATCCGATGTGCCTTTATAAGTATTGTAAAACAATGCAGCGCAACTCGAAAGCGAGCCGTCGTAGAAAGCCTTGAATCCGCCGAAGCGGATATAGTCTTTATAAGCGGCAAATTCCTGCTTGTAGGCACTGATTTTTCCGAACTCGCTGAACGGCACTACCGAGTTTATTCTCAATGCGAGTCTGTTTTCCGAGTATAAGGGCAAGTAAACATCGAGGTCTTCACGCCAGGAAATGTCCGTTACGGAAGTAATTCCGAAAGAGTGAAGCCTGAGGATTTCGTCCAGCAGGATTTTTTGTTTTTCAACGGGAGACTTTTCAGGAATGAATTTCAGCGCGAAATACATCGCGCGTTCTTTCAATTCGCCCGTGATTACATCCTTTGAATCGGTAATAAGTTCTTCGGGAAGAAAATCTCCTTTTCTGCTTTCAATTCCAATCACTTTCAACGCCAATGTGTTGCATATTACTGAATGAAGATCCGTTCTGAATATAACAGCCGGAATATCAGGGCAGATGTCGTCGAGCAGATATTTGTTCACCTCAAAGTTCTCGGTGAAATTCGTTTCGGAGAAGTAACCGCCTACTATCCAGCCGCCTTTTCCGATTATTGCTTTATAACCGAGTATATTCTTCCTGAAATCCTCTCCGGTTGCGGCATAACGGAGGTCAACTTCGTTATTCACCATCGCTCCCTTGAACAAATGGACGTGTCCGTCGGAGAAAGCCGGCATTACAAATTTTCCCTTAAGGTCAATAGATGTATCGTACTTTATTTTACCTTGCGAAACCGATTTCCCTACAAAAATAATTTTTCCCGATTCGTCATCGAATCCGACGGATTCGGCGAAATACTTTTTACCGAGCCATATTTTTCCGTTATACAAGAGAATTTTCATAAGAAAAAAAAGGGGGCGAAGCCCCCTATTGTTATTTAATCAATGACAGACGTTTCGTTTGCGTGAAGTTCTTCGCGGTAAGTTTATAGAAATAAATTCCGCTTGTCAGATTATCTCCTCTGAACGTTACTTCGTATGTACCCGGTTTAAGTTCCTTGTTCACAAGGTTTGAGACCTCGCGCCCGAGCATGTCAAATACTTTTAGTGAAACGAAACCTGTTTCTTTTACTCCGAAACTGATTCTTGTAGCAGGGTTGAACGGATTCGGATAATTCTGGCTCAAGTAGAAGTTATCGGGAATTTTTTCCGAATAGTTAGTAATTCCGATGGGACCGTTGAGTTCCCAGGTGCCCCTTCCGTGAGTGCCGACTCTAAGTTTACCGGAAGCCTGATTGTAATCAAGATGCATCGCGATTGTATTCGGAAGACCTGTGGCAATTTCAATCCAGTTTGTTCCGTTATTGGTCGTCGTGAAGACGCCGACATCCGTGCCGACAACAATCAGGTTTGTGGAATGACCCGGATAATAGAACATTCCGTCATCCACAGCCGTTTCAGGAAGATTGCCGGTCAGGCTGACCCAACTGACTCCTCCGTTCGTAGTCTTGTGCACTCTATTGCCGGTAGTGCTTGACATTGTTACAAGGCAAACAAGATTGGAATCAGGGTGAACGCTGATGCTTGTAATAGTTTTGCTGGGAAGACCTGTATTAGCGTTTGTAAATGTATAACCGCCGTCGGTTGACCTGAAGAATACGGAACCGTACGCTGCATAGATATATTTGGGTTTAGTTCTGCTGATAGCCATTTGCGACACAGAGCCTCCGAATACGGCGCCGGAAATCGAGAACCAGGACGCACCCATATCCGTAGTTTTAAATATGTTTTGTCTTGCGGTATAAAATATTTCGACGGAATCAGGATGTGCAATGAGAGGAGCAACCCAGGCGCCTGTTCCTGAAAGTCCTGACGTCGCGCCGTTCCATGATTCGCCGTTATTGACAGACCTCCTTACGCCGTTATTTTGCGTTTCCCCCAGAACGTAATTAGAATTTTTCGGATGGAAGCATACTTCGCCGCCGTCACCTCCGAACGCAGCAGTCCAGTTTATCGTTCCCTTAGTGCGCTGCGTACCGTTATCCTGAGTACCGCCCGCAAGGTGAGACGCGTTATTCGGGTCGGAAGTCATTCTGTAAAACTGAGTTATCGAAAGACCCGCGTTTCTATTAAGCCATGTAGTGCCCTGATTTGAAGAATACCATACGCCGCCGTCGTTAACGCAGTAGAGAATGTTAGCGTTAGTAGGATGGAAATCCATATTGTGGTTATCAACGTGGACATTTCCTCCTGAATACCCGTTCGTAACGTTTAGGAATGTATTTCCGTCGGTTGTTCTCCAAACATCTATGGAGCCGACAAACGCGACGTTTGGATTAATAGGGCTCACATGCATATAGAAGTCATACCATGCTTGTCCTCCTTCAAAGTTAGTTGCCGCGGAAATTTGCGTAAAACTGGTTCCGGAGTTTGTCGATTTGTAAACCTTAATAGTGCCGCCGGTATAAACAGAGGCATAAAGCACTGTCGGCTGCGCTTTGCAGATTGCAATATGGTTTCTTGTACCCATAGCAACGGGAAACGTACCCGCTGTGAAAGTGGTGCCACCGTCAGTCGATATTTTGTAACCGCTTCCTGATCCAATAATATAAACCTTGGTTCCGTCGGGAGAGAAAACAACATCATCGCAGCGTCCGCTAACGGCTGTTGTCCAGGTAACGCCGGCGTCAGTAGATTTGACGAGTCCGGATGTACCAATAGCTGCCAGAAGGTAATTTGAATTACCCGGTTTTATCACAATTCGTGAAAAATAAGAACTTACCGGCAGTCCCGTCTTGTAATTAGTCCAGTTGTTTCCTCCGTTCGTGGATTTGAGGAGTCCTTTACCTGAGTATGAAGCGCCGCTATAAGTTGCTTCACCGGTGCCGTAATAAATAATATTCGTGTTAACCGGATCGATAGCCAGCGCGCCAGATGAAAGCGTTACTTCAAAATCCGTCTTAGGAGTCCAATTGAGACCTCCGTTCGTGGATTTCCAAACACCACCGTATGCGGCGCCGATATAAATCGTATTAGTATTTATCGGATCAATTTTTATAGTGACCACTCTGCCTGAAATATTCCCGTAATCGAAATAATAACCCGGTGTCGGACCGATGTTAGTCCAGTAAGAAGCGGTCGGAGCCATGTAGTAACCGTTCTGTTTTCTGAGTTCTTCCCTTTGTCTGTACGCTTTTTCGTAAGCGCCTTCAGGAATGAAACTCTCAGGATACATTCTCTGCTCATAAAACCATTTTTCCCTGTTGAAAGGTACGGATGATTTCGTGATCTCATCCGCATTATCGTAAGGGCTTCTGAATTCCTGCGCGGTCAGAAACAGCGGTGATGAGATGAACAGTAAAAGATAAAATAACTTTCTCATTAAAATTAATTATATTTTTGAAAAATGAACATTAATTATAAAATTGAAATTTCTTTCAAAATTCCATAAACTTAAATATGTTTTTTAATCCCGACATATTACACCTAAAATTAAACAAAAATTATGATATTGCATACTCAATTCTGAAAGATATTTTGGAGCAAAAAGTACCGGATTTGAGGAAAATTGAAAGGTTATGCGGATTGCAGAAAGCGCGCACGGTGCAGAATTTGATATGTGATTTCATAACAAGCAATCCGAACGGAGGCAGGAAGGTAAGACCGCACAATCCCGATACACCGATGGACATTACTCTTGCAAGAAACGCGCTGGAATCCGATTCGGAATATCAGAAAATGCATTCTGCGATACTCCTAAACGCAAGTCCGGATATTAAACTCCTTGAAAAGTTTTACGGAAAATATTCTCCGTACGTTCTGAGAATATTCTGGAAGTATGTTAAACTTAATCTGAAGCGGAAATGCGAGATTGGGGCTGCTACGCATCTTAACCGTGTAGGCGCGTTGGTATATCAACTAAAAATGAACGACGAGGGAACTTATGATTACAGTGCCACCGCGGCGCTTCACGATTCGATCGAGGATCTTGTTAATCTTAGAAGCAGGCCTGACGGGTATGTAGACGCTGATGATTACGACCGTTTCCTTGACGAGAACTTACCTGCTGAATTAAGACCTCAAATTAAAATTCTCACAAATTATTATAATCTAATCCTTACCTACGTACTGGGAATTCTCGAAGAAACGGATAAGGCTTTTTCGCTTAAGAACATTACGGGCGAGATTGAAAAAATAACGGCTGTGAGAAAAAGGGAACTATCCGCGGCGGCGGAAAAGATGATAGAATTATTCCGTGACATCGAGGTAGAGGGCAGTTTGATTGGGTTACTCAGATGGGAATGTTACAAGAAACTGTACCTTGAAGGAATCGCCGCAGAATCTTCAAGAAAAAATGACCACAGGATATATGAGATAAAAGGTGTTGACCTTTCGGATAACGCCCACGGCAAGGGCGCATTATCAATTGACGCGAGAATCAGGAATATCAATAAAAATCTGCTGTGGGGCGTGAAAGGATACAGCATGAAATCAAACTGGAGACCTTTCAACGCGCATATACAGGAAATCATTGAAGACGCGTATCAGTCGGCTGAATATCTGATTCTAAGCGACATGCTGCGTCCTCATTCGCCATCGGATTTCATGATGTCCGCTTTATTGAAAATCATAAAACTCGAAGATGTATTATATATTTAAATCATTTCTAAACGCTTTTCAGCATTATCCTACTTAATCATTATCATTTTTCTCGTCTCCCTGTATACGGTAACGCCGCCGCTTATGACATCCATCGAGTAAAAATACAAGCCCGAGTTCAAATCATCTCCGCGGAACACGACGGAATGAACCCCGGAGAGCATTTTTGAATTCAGGGGAACAGCAATTTCCTTACCCGTTATGTCATAAACAGAGATTCTGACAATCCCCGGATTTTTTAATCCGAACGATATGTCGGTACTGGGGTTAAAAGGATTCGGAAAATTCTGTGACAGAAAATACCCTGCAGGAGTTTCACCTCCGACAATGCCTATTGAACTGTAAACTTTAATACCGCGGTTATCGACATAATTCCAAACACCCGGATAGTTTCTGTCGATATTGGCATAAAGCGTGTCCGTTCCCGCGATAACAGGCGCTGTATAATTGAAATCCAGAGAAATCGTCGTGGTAAACTGAATGGGATTTTTATGAGTAAGTTCGCCGTTAAGCAGTTTCAGAAAAGTTGAACTCGCTCCAGGAGAAAGCGTACCGCGCTTTGCGGCAATATCAACACCTCCGTTCGCGGAGCCGGGGAAATTAATCGTAATTGTGAAAATGGCAGTCTGGCCTGCCTCAACGGAATCCGGTCCTTCGATAATCCCGTTGATTCCGGTGCCGAAATTATGGCAACTGCTGCATCCGGCGCTCATTGTTTTTTTTGTCCTTCCGCTTATTCCGTTTGGATTTGAAACTACAAATGACGAGGCGAGTAAAATCAATATTAAAGCAGGAAAGAATACAATAAAAATTGAATCTCTTGTCGTTTTCATTTTTATGTATGTTAATTGGGGAAAATCAGAGGAAGTTATCAAAAATATTTTTAAAAAAACAAGTAAATGATTTTACTCATCTATTGACGGGAATTAAATATTAATTATCGCGAAGTGGAAAAAAGTCCGGCATTCCTGCCGGACTTTCAATTTGCGAAAAACAACTATTTTATCAGAGACATTTTTCTTATTTCGTGAAAATCGCCCGCATCAATTTTATAGTAATAAATACCCGAAGAGAATTTTGAAGCATCAAAGTTAATGACATAGTTACCGGGTATCTGATATTCGTTAACGGGTTCGGAAATTACTCTTCCGAGCAAATCGAAAACCGTAATTTTAACGCCGGACGCTTTCATTATTCCGTAACTTATTTTTGTAACGGGATTGAACGGATTTGGAAAATTCTGACCGAGGTAATAAACGGACGGAATTTCATTATTCGTTATTCCTGTTACGGTATATACCTTGAATCCTTTGTTCGGTGTCCAGTTCCAGGCTCCCGAGTGTCCTCTATCTATAGTCGCGTACAGCGTGTCGCTACCGGGTACGGCAGGGGCAGTGTACGAAAACTGAATTATTTTTGGATTTACATAAGTAATACCCGCGCTATGTACGAGTTCACCTGACATAAGCGTCAGACCTGAACCGCTAATCGCGGATAACGAACCGTTCCTAGCAGCGATATCAACGCCGTATTTTCCCGAACCCGATGCCATGTTGATAGTTAGAGTAAAAGTCACTGTCTGACCGGCAAGCACGGAATCAGGTCCGGTTATAGTTCCAGTGATGGCGGTGTTATACGAATGACAACTGTTGCAACCTGTAGTTGTTGTTTTTTTTGTACGACCCGCTATACCACCCGGGTAAGCGGATAATTCGACGGCGGAGAATAAAATGGCAAGAAGAACGAATGCCGTCATTCTAATAGAGATTTTACCTTTTTTCATATACTTTTGTTTTGAAGTTATCGACAAAATAATAAACACTGTATAAAAAATAAACAGTCGAGAAAAAAATTATGTTTTTAATAAATATTGATAAAACATAAGTTAAGAGAGGTAAAACATGAAGTGCAAAAAAAGAAAGAATAATAAAACTACTTAAAATGCATAATTCAGGTAAAAATTAAAGTTGCTGCCGGTTTTGTAATTATTAAGTCTCCAGCAGAAATCCAGACGAAATGCGTCAAGAATGTTGCCGAGAGCAAAGCCTGATTCTAAGAATACGCCATCAGTCGTCTTCATATTTTTATCTGAAATCAAATACTGGAGTTTATCATTCATATAACTTCTACCGGCGTTGAATAAGCCGATGAGTTTTATGCTTTTGAGGACAGGGACAGTTTGCGGAAATATTTTCCCGAAATCATTTTCCAGGTTAAAGTAAAAAAGTTTATCTCCGGTGAATTCGCCATAGTTCATCGTACCGAACAGCATTTTTCCCGAGCCGTAGAAAACATTGAAATAAGCAAGATCCTGAAAGGCGGGATTTCCGTTCAGGTATTGAAAACCAATAATGTATTTCGGCTTAATTCTGTAAGAAAGTCTGTTTTCTCCGCTCAGTTCTACTTTGTACTTTCTGAAATCGAATGTGCTTCCGAGATGCTTCGAAGAATTTTCAAGAGTTAATGTCAGGGAAGGTAATTCGGTAACAGGAAATCTGGTTATCTCGCCGGTTCCCCAATCGATGCCGCGATATTCATTAAAATCAAGATGAAGTTCAAGGCTGAGTGAGCGTTTGAAAGCGTCGTTTATTAAAGGATTCCCGCTGTACTTCGCGTCTCTCCTGAAGAAACTGAAATCTGTGTTGACATTAGCGGATGTTTGCTTGCTCTCGAAATATCCTGTTTTCAGACCGACCTGCGGAATCACCGATTTGTAAATACCAAAGGAATACCCGGACTCGTAGAAATAAAAGTATCTTTCATTCTTATCAAACAGCGTATAATATGTGTTTACAAATTCCTGTTCCCATCCTCGTTTCATAAAAGGCGAGTTTAGGCGTTTGAAGGATTCGGCGCTGATTCTTAGACTTCTGTCTTCAAGCAGCCGGGCTTCAAAATCGAATTTGTACTTTGCTTTTTTGTCGGCAAAGCCGTATCCGTAGAAAAGGTTTGAATTAATTCTTCCAAAGTCTTTATTGAATCTGATCGATGTTCCGATTCTGCTTCCTTCAACGCTGTTGAATGCGTATAAGTCCATAAGGCTCATTGAAAAGTTTCTGCCGACATTCAACGAGAGTCCTCCGAACCTCAGTTTATTCGCGCGTTCGGAAGTTGTTCTTTCGATGTTTTTGTAGGCGGATTTTTCCTCATCGGAATTTTCAATAAGTTTATTTTTCTGCCAGTACACGGAGTCCTTATCAGCGTCCGTATTTACTTTGACAATAATATCGTCGAAGAGTCCCGCGGGGGCTTTTACGTTGAGCGCGTAATCCGATATGATAGAGAAAACCTCTGCTTTGAACCTGATAAGTCCGGCAAAAGAGCCTTCGGCGAATATCTGAACGTCATTAGGCATTCTGAACGACTTGTTTGTCCGGTCTTTATAGGAAGAAAATTTCTGGAGGAATTTCAGCGAAGTGACATTCTGCATTACTTCGCCGTTTGTTTCAAGTTCAACCTTGGTCAGCGCGTAAATGCTGTCGATGATATACACTAATCCCTTAAATTGCGGTCTGACCGAAGATGTATTTATTACTTTTATTTTATATACAACGAAAGAGTCGAGTGATGTGGTTCCGGTAAGTTTATATTCGTAATAATCGAACGCGTCGTCGCTGAGCGGTCCCGGGATTTTTGATTCACCGAGGTCGATGGCTTCATCGTAAAAATTAACTACGTACGGAATGGCAAAGCCCCTGCTGATATTGGCTGTTTCCCTCTTTGACCTCACGATTTGTTTTTCAAGTCCGGGTTCTTTTATGTATCCCGTTGTTTCTGACTCGAGTATTCCAAGAATGCTCATACCTGTTGAGTCGGTTACCGATTTTTCGTCGGAAAACGGATTTATCGACGAACGAATAACGAACTTAGTGTAGGCGTCGTAATTATATTCTTTTAAATCCTTTTTGAAATACCTTTTGTACATTATCGCTTTTCGGATTATGCCGTATGCGGGGTCTTCGCCGGCAACTTCAATAGTTTCGGTGAATATTTCCGAAGGTTTGAGGAAAATGTCCCTGCTAAGGTCGGAATCCGTGACATAAAAACTCGAAGTATCGGAAAAATAACCTATGTAAGAAATAATGAGATTAACTGATCCGGGTTTTGTCTTAAGGATGAAGTTTCCGCTGCCGTCCGAAGTCGCGCCGGAATTACTTCCTTCGACTTTTACGGAAGCATAAGGCAAAGGTTTATTCGTTTTAGCGTCGCAAATTTTTCCCGTTATTCTATACGATTGTCCGATCACAGTTTCGAAGCATAATGTAAAAGCGAGCACGTAAAATAATAAACTTACCGGTTTAATAGTCCTCATTTTATTGCATTTTAAGAATGACGAGTTTCTTATCGTCTATTTTATAAGTTTTATCAAAATCGTATTTCAGAATGTTAACCGAAATGTCCGCATACGCCCGCTTCAGATCAGATATTTCCGCTTCGAGATTCCCTCCTTTAATACAAAGCATCTCGCCGTTATCTTTTAAAAGTTCTTTGCTCCACACAGCAAGATTTATCAATGGGGCGACTGATTTGGAAACAATATAATCGTATTTTCCCCTGTGAATTCCGGACAGTTCTTCAACTCTGGAGCAAACGGCTTTTGTATCCGATAACTTCAAATGTCCGATAATATCCGAGAGTGCTATAATTTTCTTACGTATAGAATCCACCAGAGTTACTCTTAATCCCGGAAATAATATTTTCAGAGGAACGCCCGGAAATCCGCCTCCGGTGCCTATATCGAGAATTTCAGAATCAATTTTTATGTCATAGCTTTTCAGGAAGAAAACGGAATTGAGGACGATTTCTTCGATGGATTCATTTTTCCTTGATATGAGATTAATTTTCGAATTCCAGTCGAGAACAAGACTGTTATACTCTTCGAATTTATTTCTGATGCCGCTATCCGTGATACCGAGTTCTTCCTCTAAAAATTTTTCAAGAAGTTTCATGAAATAAAATCAGTTTATATTGATAAAATTACAATATAAAAGAGATTCCGATTTCCGTAGATAAATGAAAAAAAGGACCGATATCTTTTACACGGTTAAATAGATTGTATAAAGAAGTGGCAATACATATTTTTTACGGTTAAGGAAGAAACAGGAGCAACGGCGGCGATTTAAAACAAACTCAAGTTAATGGAAAAATCTAAAAGCAATATATCTATTCTTTGGAATTATATTTTTATACTCGCCATTTTTTTTCTGCTTCACCTACCGTTTCTAGACAGTGTAAGAAGGATAATAATTGACGAAAACTGGTATTCAAATGTGGCGTATAATTTTTCCGAAGGTAAAGGATTTATAAATACAAATGTCGGATCAGGTGGAGGCACGATTAGCTTTCTATATCCGATAATAGAGGGATTTTTCTTTTACTTATTCGGAACGTCGCTTTTTACTGCCCGTTTCGTCTCGTTAATTTCCGGTATTCTGTCAGTCATGGGTATTCTTAAAATTCTCGGGTCGTACAGGATTGACACGAAGATTAAATGCTTTGCGGTGCTTCTGCTGATGTTCTCATATAATTATTTTCTTGTATTTCGCTTCGCGAGACCCGAGGGTTGGGTTTGTGCATTCTTTGTTCTGATGGTGTATTTTCATGTGAGGTATAAAATGGAAAGCAGAATATCATACATATTTTTTCAGGGACTTTTAGCCGGATCATCATTCTTTATACATCCTTGGGGCACGGCTTTTATTATTCTTTTTGGAATATACAGTTTATATCTGAGCGTTACGCGAAAGGATTACCGAATACTTGCTGGATACGCTGCCGGAGCCGTTCCTGTTTTCATAATACTGCTTGGTATCACGATGGCATTGAACAAATTGAACCTGGAATCGCTAATATTAATTTTTTCCGACAGGACTATTGCATCTGAAAACAACGCGGGATTTATTGGCAAAATAATCGGGAATTTGGAGAGCATATTCGAAAGGTACGGATTAAAAGGCGGAAGGACTTTCATCATTATCTTCCACGCATTAATATCCGTTTACGGTCTTTCGTTTTTCAGGAAGAACAAGAACGTGTTCACGTTATCCGCACTGCAAATTTTGCTGCTTTTAGTATCCGTACTGGTTTTTAGCGGCGGGGGAATGGAATTCATGCTTCATTTCATTTTTATTTTCACGTTCATAAATTTCGCATTGATTTTAAACGATAAAAACACGGGAAAAAAGATGAAAGCGGCAGGATATATTCTGGGAATTATTTTTTTCATAAACAATGCCGCAGGAATAGTTTCAATTGAAGTAAAGGAGCACGGAGATTCATTCGGGACAATATCAAAAAAAAATAGAAGCGCAGTTACAAAAATCTTCGATAGTAATCGGACCGATGGAAATGTGGTTCCCTTGCCGGGAGTGCGAATTTTACAATACGAACACTATGTGGAGTTTCGCCAAGTACAAAGATCTTAGAACGCTTCTTGAATCAGGGAATCTCGAATATATTATCGCGGCAGACGGCGTCAAAACATTACAAACTCAGGAAAATCTGCAGGCGATTGAGAGATATATTTCGGAACGCGGCAAGGTGATACAAACATTCAGAACTGAGAATTACGGAATGATAACGATTTGGAGAGTAAAAAATTGAAATATGTTATATCGAAATGCAATTAAAAAACCCGGGAGTCACCCGGGTTTTTTAATATCTATAATTACGATAAAAATTACGTTAGATGAACAACGGAGCGAGCACCAGAGTAACGGTAGAAAGCAGTTTAATAAGAACGTGCAGTGAAGGACCTGCCGTGTCCTTGAAAGGGTCTCCGACAGTATCGCCGACCACGCCCGCCTTATGTTTTTCCGAACCCTTTCCCATATTGTGTACGGCGTCTCTCGGTTCAAGTTCGATGAATTTCTTAGCGTTATCCCAGGCGCCTCCCGAGTTATTCAGGAATAGCGCCGTAATGACTCCGACTATTGTTCCGACAAGAAGCATAGCGGCAACGACTTCAGCGCCTGAAGCATTTGATATATCGGCCTTGTATAGGTATTTGAAAATAACCCCGATGACGACAGGTGCGGCCACAACGAGAATCCCGGGTTTAACCATTTCTCTCAACGCCGATTTAGTTACTATATCAACTGCCTGAGCGTAATCGGGTTTTTCCGTGCCGAGAAGGATTCCAGGTTTTGCTTTAAACTGGTCTCTGACATTTTGAATGATGCTCTGGGCGGAACGTCCCACGGCTTTAATAGCCCATGCGGAGAACAGAAAGACAAGCATAGCGCCCATAAGAGCGCCGATGAAGACGGCAGGTTTTGTTATATCAACCTGATTCAATGAACCGCCGTATTCTTTTATCTCTACTATAAAAGCCTGATAGAGCAGGAACGCCGCAAGCGCGGCAGAACCAACCGCATATCCTTTTGTAAGCGCCTTAGTAGTGTTTCCGACTGCATCCAGCCTGTCGGTTTTAACTCTGATTTCTTCAGGCTGCTGTGACATTTCTACGATGCCGCCTGCATTATCGGTAATGGGGCCGAAAGTATCCATAGCAAGCACGAACGCAGCGGGTCCGAGCATTCCCATTGTAGCGACAGCGGTAGCGAAGAAACCGCCGTCTTCGAGACCTGCAACCGTATTTCCTAAAGTGTAAGAAGTAAAGATAGCAATCGCGATAACTATTGACGGAATAGCAACGCATTCAAATCCGACGGCAACGCCGGAAATTATCGTTGTTGCCGGACCGGTTTTTGCGGCTTCGGCAATTGATTTAACCGGAGCGTATTTATATTCGGTGTAATATTGCGTAAGCCAGAGAAAAATTACCGATGTAACGACGCCAATAATGCCGCATATGAAGAAATGCCACCAGGCAGTCGGCGCGGCTACAGCAACATTACCAGTGCCAAAAATCCAGTAAGAGGCGATACCGAAGCCAATCATAGCGAGTATAGATGTAACGTAATAACCTCTGTTAAGAGCGTTCATCGGGTCCTCGTCTTCTTTCGCTTTAACGGACATAATGCCGACAATTGATGCAATCAATCCGAAAGCCCTTGCCAGAAGCGGGAAAAGAATCACGAGCAGAAGAGTCGCCGGTTCGTTTCCGAATGCTCCGGGATTTGATTTAAAAAGCATCGCGGCAAGAATCATCGCTCCTATATTTTCGGCTGCTGTAGATTCAAACAGGTCGGCGCCGCGGCCCGCGCAGTCACCAACATTATCGCCAACGAGATCAGCGATGACGGCAGGATTTCTCGGGTCGTCTTCCGGAATGCCCGCTTCAACCTTGCCCACGAGGTCGGCGCCTACGTCGGCGGCTTTTGTATAAATACCGCCTCCGAGTTGGGCAAAGAGCGCTACAAAACTCGCTCCGAAACCATATCCTGCAATGAAGAACGGAATCTTTTCGACAGCGTGGTCGCTGAAGGTCATAACTATATAAAACAGCAGAACAACGCCAAGCAATGACATTGACACGATGAACAGACCTGACACGGCTCCCGCCCTCAAGGCAGTCTGCAGAGCTCCGTTAAGAGATTTCATAGCTTCCGAAGCCGTACGGATGTTTGCTCTGATTGAAATCCACATACCAATGTATCCGGACGCGACTGAACTCAGCGCTCCGAGTATGAAAGATAAAGATGCCCAGAATGCCAGTTCGGGTTTCTGGAATGTGTAGAGTAAATAAACCAGCGCGGTTGTAGCAACCGCGAGATACAAAATTGTTTTGTTTTGCCTTCTGAGGAATGCTTCCGCACCTTCTTTGATTGCGTTAGATATTTCCTGCATTTTCGGGGTTCCCGTATCGCGCTTCATAACGTTCTTTATGAGGAAGACCGCGAATGCGAGTGCAAAAATACTAATCGCAAAAATAAGTACAAGTGTCAACGACATATATATAGAATTAATTTAGTAAATATCGGTTGTCTGTAATCAATATATGAAAACTGTAAAATTAATTATATGGTTTCATTAAATTTACGTAAGAAAACAAATATATATTATAATGAAAAGGAAAAAAAGGCTACATTCACAATTTAGCGGGTGATTCGTTATTCTCAGGTTTGTTGTCTTCGTCGTCAGGTAAGAAATTTCTGTTGAATTTATTCATCGTAATTTTTATGTCTTCTGAGAGGAAACTGAGAATGCAGTCATTAAAAACGGGTACGAGTTTATTTAGAGAATCGATTTCCTTCGGAAGAAAATCTGAAAGAACAAAATCCACGAATTCATCTTTCCTCAGAATATCATTGCTTCCTATTCCGATTCGCATTCGGGTGAATTCGTCTGAGTTGAGATGGTACATAATGCTGGCAATGCCGTTATGACCGCCGTCGCTTCCTTTTTGACGAAGGCGCACTGTTCCGAATGGAATGTTAAAATCATCGTGCACGACCAGTAAATCCTTATCGGCTTCAAGCGTAGAATAATTTTCGAAAAATTGCACGACGGCTATGCCGCTGTTGTTCATATAGGTCGTCGGTTTCAGGAGGAAGAAATCTTCACCCTCATACTTTCCGGATGCAAGATAAAAGTCGCCCCGCCCGGGCCGGAAGACAATGCCGAGTTTTAATGCAAGGTTATCGAGCGCGATAAATCCAGCGTTGTGGCGTGTAGATGCGTATATGTTTCCCGGATTTCCGAGACCTGTTATAAGTTTCATGACATCTAATAAATAAAAAACCCTTTAATCTCGTTCGAAATTAAAGGGCTTTATAACTAAATGAAATTCTATTCGGATTCTTCTTCTTTCTTTCCCTTGGTAATAACTTCAGGTTCAGCCGGGGCTTCTGTTTCGGCTGCAGGCGTTTCTTCGGCAACTAATGTCGGAGGAACAACTGAAACGATAACCGCGTGTTCGTCATCAAGGAATTCGATGTTCTCGAGTTTCACGTCGCTGACCTTAATCGAATCGCCGATGCCGAGTCCGGAAACTTCAAGGTCAATGTGCGAAGGAAGATTTTGCGGCAGACAGTTAATTTCGAGTTTATGCATAATGAACTGAAGCAAACCGCCTTCTTTGATTCCAATCGGGTTTCCAGAAAGTTTAACAGGTACTTCAACTCTGATTTTTTCGCCCGCTTTAAGTCCGAGCAAGTCAAAATGTATTAGTTTGCTTGTAACAGGGTCAAACTGCACGTCTTTAAGAATGCATTGTCTAATCTCACCGTCGATATCGAGGTTGATTACGCGCGACTCTGTTGTGGATATAACGGGTCTCAAGGACAGTTCAGGCGCTTTAATAGCGATGTTATCTCCGCCGTGAATGTAATATACTCCCGGAACGAATCCGGATTTTCTCAATTGTCTAGATGTGGATCTCTTAAAATCGCTTCTCTTTTCAGCTTTTAAATTTATTTCTGACATGACACAAAATCTAATTTTTACAAACCATTAATATATCAATTTTTATATAATTATTCAATTGCAAATTGAGACATATTGTATTATTCGGTTTTAATCGCAACAACGATGCTTAAACATTTCCATACATTGAATTTATTAAATGATACGGTAGGATGTAATAAAAAAGGCGGTGTTACCCGCCTTTATTATTTAGAAATCATCAATTTGCCGGTTTTGTGTCAGGTTTTTTCTTCTTCCGACCCGTGATTTTTTTAATTAAATCATCCGTACTCGAATAGATTGTCGGTATGATTACCAGAGTAAGGAACGTTGAAACCATAAGCCCGAAGATAATCGCGACGCCCATCGGCCTCCAGAACGCTGAATTTTCACCTCCGATGACAAGACTAAGGGATCTCCAGTCGAAATCGATTCCTGAAGCTAAAGGCACGATTCCAAGTATCGTAGCAGCAGCAGTAAGGAATATCGGTCTCATCCTTATTAGACCTGCCTGAACGAGGGCTTCATCCCTTTCGAGTCCTCGTTTTTCGAGTTCCTTTTGGAAGTCAAGAAGAACGATTGCGTTTCTGACGACGATACCCGCAAGGGCGATTACTCCGATACCCGTCATAATTATGCCGAACGGGGTGCCGGTAATCAGGAGCCCCGTCAATACTCCTATTAGTGAAAGCAGAACAGATATCATTATAATCATCGGAACCCTTATAGAATTAAATTCCAAAACCATAAGGAAGAAAATCAGAAGCAAAGCAATTATGAGCGCTTTGCCGAGAAATGCAGATGACTCCTGCTGGTCTTCCTGTTCGCCCGTGTATGAAATTGTATAGCCCTGCGGAAGTTTGAAATTCGCAAGTTTCGACTGCACGTCCTTCAGGACATCATTTCCTAATCTGCCTTCGGCGTTTGCGGAAACGGTAATCACGCGTTTGAGGTCCTTTCTGTTAATCGTTCCTATGCCGCCCGAAAACTCGACTTTACCGACCGAAGAGATAGGAATCTTCTGACCTTTAGTATTGGAGATATACATATTGTCAATCGTGTTGATATCGTTTCTTTGTTCTTTTAAGAGTCTTACCGTCACATCGTATTCATCTTTTCCTTCCCTGATTTTACTGGCGGTAGTGCCGTTAACTGCAGTTCTTAAAGAGGCGCCTATCATCGCCGTATTCAGACCGTACAGTGCGGCTTTTTCCCTGTCGACAATAATTTTTATTTCGGGTCGCGCAGCGTCATAATTCGATTTCAGGTCCTTGAGCCCGGGGATGTCCTTAATTTCTCTTTTAATCTGCTCGGACAATTCACCCAGTTTTTCTATTTCATCACCGGCGATTTCAATATTCACCGGGGGTCCTGTCGGCGGACCGTTCTGCTGCTTTTCGATTTCGATTTCTCCGCCCGGAATATCTTCTATAGCCTTACGAATCTGTTCGAGAGTAATGAATGAACTTTGCTCTCTGTCGACTTTGTCGATGAAATTAATCGTCACAACGCTCTTCGTAGGGATACCGTCTCCGCTGAAATCGAGAGGATTGTTCGAAGAACCGACGTTCGTAACGATGTATTTAATGTCGCTGAGAGCGGGAATCTTCTTTTCGATTTCCCTTGTAGTCCTGTCGGTTTGTTCTATGTTCGTGCCAACAGGCATAGTAACCGTAACGACGGCTTCTCTCGGGTCGGTATCCGGAAAGAATTCCACTCCGTAATTAAACTGACTGTAAACAACAAAGACAAGAACAAACATCGCCGCGGTAATTATTAATGTTCTTTTCCTGTGCTTCATTGCGTTTCTGACGGCTTTCTCGTAAATCTTGAGGGCCCCGCCGAATAGCACTTCATCGAAATGCTCAAGGAATCTGCCGATAGGTCTGAATTTCTTTCTCTGCGACCGTTCCTTATCTTTTTTAAAATGAATAAATATTGATGCCTGCACCGGGCTGATAACCATAGCGACGAAAAGAGACGAGAGCAGGCAAACGATTAATGTAATCGGCATATATTTCATGAAGTCGCCTACAATTCCCGGGAAGAAAAGCAGCGGGAAGAATGAGGCAATTATAGTAAGCGTAGCAATCGTGACGGGAAACACGACTTCTCTCGGGCCCTCTATTGAGGCGTCGTGAGGATTATAATTTTCTTTTTCCTGAAGCCTGTAGATGTTCTCGACAACGACGATAGCGTCGTCAACGATAATTCCGAGAACAAGTATCAGCGTGAAAAGCACAATCATATTAAGTGTAATGCCCATCATACTAAGCACGATGAATGAAATCAGGAATGAAAGCGGTATTGACGTTGCCACAAGTATCGAGTTCTTAATTCCCATGAAGAAAAAGAGAATAAGGAACACGAGCAGAACACCCGTGATGATTCCGTTTTCGAGTTCGTGAACGGTGTTCTTGATGTAATCGGAATTATCGCCCGTGATGTTATAGGTAACGCCGTCGGGAATGAGTTCTTTATTATCTTTCAAGAGTTCTTTGACCCTGTCGGAGATTTCGATAACGTTAGCGCCGCTTCTTTTCTTAACAGGCAGGGAGATGCTTTCTATGCCGTTCTGGCGCGCGTAAGTCTGTCTTTCCTTGTATCCGTAAGTCACCTGCGCCACATCTTTTATATAGACCGGGAAATCTCCTTCCTTCTTGACAACGATGTTGCTCATCAGTTCAGGATTCTTGTATTCACCCGGAACACGGATAAGGAAACTTGATTTTCCGATATCAATATTGCCTCCGGGGATGTTAAGGTTTTCCGCGGAGACGGCATTTATCAGGTCATTGAAACTAAGATTATAGTAATTCAGCCTGTTCGCGTCCGCGTCAATTTTTACTTCCCTGTCCAGACCGCCCACCACTTCGGCAGAGAGTACGCCCGGAATCTCTTCAATCTTGTCCTGCACCGACGTTCCGATTTTTTTCATTTCCGCAGGATTCAGGTTACCGCTTATGTTGACGTACATCATCGGAAGTTCGGAGAAATTGATTTCCATAATCACCGGTTCTTTAATATCCGTCGGCATCTTTGTCTTTGCGGTCGCGACCTTGTCCCTTACTTTCTGCAAGGCGTCGTCAATAATCACGTCAGTATTGAATTCAACGGATATTGAACTGAAACTCTCGCGCGATACAGATTTAACTTCCTTGACGCCGCTTATTCCTTTAACTTCCTTTTCGATTTCCTGGGTTACCAAATTCTCGACGTCCTGAGGAGAGACACCCGGATACACTGTTGCTATGAACACATACGGTATCTTGATGGACGGGCTTGATTCTCTCGGCAGCGAAATGTAAGAGACTGTGCCCATAAGCACGATAATCGTGACCAGCACATAAATAGAGACCCTGTTACTGACTATTAATTTGAAAAATTTCATACGATTTAAACTTTTTAATTTATTATCTTGACTTTATCGCCGTCGGTGAGACCATAGAAACCTACGTTGATAAGTGTTTCACCAATATTCAGACCTTCTTCAACGAGAACTTTATTGTCCGACCTTCCCGAGAGTTTCAGGATTCTCTTTTTCGCGATATCGCCGTCCAGGACGAACACAAACCTTTCGTCTCCGTTATCGACAATGTATTCCTGCGGCAATACGACCGCGTTGTCAACGTTGAGATTAGTGAACTCAATGTTAGCGGACATCTCTGGTTTGAGTTTGCCGTTCTTATTGTCAATCACGAGTTCGACTTCGAACGTTCTGTTTTGCGGATTAATAGTTGGAGAAACATAATTGATTCTCGCGCTGAATTCCTCATCAGGAAAAACGGCAAAAGTTACCTTCACGTCTTCGCCTCTGGATACCTGAGCGATATATCTTTCGGGAACGCCGCAACTGATTTTTACTTTCGAAACGTTTACGATATTGAAAATCGGAACGCCCGGTGATGACATCTCGCCTTTGTTCATATACTTGGCGTCAACTATACCGGATATCGGGGATACTACATAACCCTTGCTCAGTCTGGTTTTGAAGAGATCCACGGATTTCAAAGCGATTTCCATCTGCAGTTTAGCGTTCGTATACTGCTGCTCGGTAGCGACGCCGTCTGCGTAAAGTTTCTCGGTTCTCACGAAATTCTCTTTCGCGAGTTCGAACTGTGAAAGCGCCTGATTGTACGAAGCGATATCAACGTCCTTTTTCAGTTTCACCACGACTTCGCCTCTGCTTACCCTGCTTCCCTTGTCTTTAGACAGATAGGTTATGAGTCCGCCTTCTTCGGAGGATAATTTCGCTGTTTCGAAAGGCTTCACGGTACCGACAATCTTGTAATTTTCTTCGAAGTGCTCGCCCTGAACAATCATTGTCTTGACAAGCGGTAATTTCTTTTCGCTTGTCTTGTCGTTTTTCTTTCCGCCGCATGCAGATAAGGAAACTGTGAGAATTGCGACTGATAGTAATATTATATATTTTTTCATATTATTGATAAATTTTATTTATTCTTTTCCAGTAATTCTTCCAGGCCTGTTTTTGCCATCTGATATTCGAGTATTGCCTGATAGTACCCGAGTTTAGAATTGCTCAGCATTAATTGAGCGTCAATTACGTCAATCTGATTTAAAACGCCGTTCTTGAAGCTCAGAGAGGCGAGTTCATATCCTCTTTCAGCGAGTCTGACGGTCTCAAGTGACGCAATTATTTTCTTCTTTGCTTCATCGATTTTAAGAAGCACGGTCTGCGCAGAAATTTTCAGTTTTTCCTTTACGTCGGATATCGTCTCGTCGGTTTTTTTAATATCTATTTCGGTCTGCTGTTTCTTAAATGTGTTTCTGAAGAAGTTAAGGTTCCAGGTCATGCCGATACCGGCGTTAATGACAGGAAAGTACCTGTACTTGTCGAGGGTTCTGCCGTCATCTTCGGCGGACTGAATGTTGAACTGTCCGAAAACGTAAAATTTCGGAAGATAGTTCGCTTTATCAACACCAAGCAGTTCGTTATTGATGTTCCTGCTGATTTGCAACTGTCTAATCGAGACATGATTGTTTGCAATCTTGCTTATGAGAACATCATCATTTCCAAAAATTTCGAGGCTGTCATATTCAAGCGAGCCTTTTACGTCAATATCTTTGTTATCCTTTAGACCCATCGCGTTCTTCAGCGATTTTCTGCCGATTGTCAGGTTATTCTCCGCTTCAAGCAATGGAGGTCTGTTATTTTCCGCAGTTACCTTTGCCCTCAGAAAATCGAATTCAGTCGCAGCTCCGTTCCTGTACTTTTTTTCTACCACGTCGTAATTGTCAAGCGAGTTCTGAAGAGCCTGTTTTCTGACATTGTAAATTTCCTTAAGGAAGAGGACGTTGTAATACGCTTTCTTTACTTCCGCTACAACTTTCGACTCTTCTGAAGCGACATTTTCGTTCTGCAGATTCGAATAATACTCGGCAATTCTGATGCCCTGAAATACGGGAGTACCAAGAACCGGTATTGGTTCGGAGACCTCGAGAGAATTAATCACCTGATTATCCGTACCTATAGAGTATCTTTGTCCGAAAATATCGAAATACTGCTTTTTAAACGCCCTGATGTACTGGGATTTGAGGTCGAGAGTAGGCAGCAAATTTTCGTTATAAACCTGAGATACTTTCCTCTCGGCTTTCAGCCTGTCAAGTTTCGCGTTGACGAGAGACGAATTGTTATTCTGAGCCGTTGATATCGCTTCCTGAAGGGAATACTCTTTCGTATTTCCGATATCCTGCGCTGATAAAATCGGAATGAAAGCGGATACAAACAATATCAGGGCTGTTAATCTGATTTTCATATAGTTAGTTATTGATAAGTTTTTTCTTTTCTTCTTTGTATTTTACTCTTCCCTTGGCGGTTAAAATGCCGTTCAGATGTATGTCGAATACGAAATTTATCGCGTCTTTCATCGTGCAGTTACAACTCTGAAGGAATACCGGGTTAACGATTGCTCTTAACGTTGCCGCGTAAGATTCAACAATAAGTTCGGGAGGATAACTCGTAATTATTTTTTCCTTGCACCCAAGTTTAATTAGTTTCCTCGCGATGTCGTAAATTTTTTCCGTCCTGAAAGTTTCAATCCGCTTCCAGATTTCGGGATAATGCGTTCGCATATCCTTTATCCATTTCTCGCTGACATGGCATACCTCCTTAGAGTATTTTTCCAAAAGGAGCGCGAGTTTGGAAGCAACATTAATCTTCTGAGCAAGTATATCGTCCACCCACTTAATCGAACTTTCGAGCATATAATCGGTTGTTTCATGTATAAGGTCGTATTTCGATTCGAAATATTTATAGATTGTCTTTTTGCTAATGTTAAGTTCTGCGGCAATTTCGTCCATAGAAGTCTTATACAGACCGTTTGTATAAAACAGTTCTGTAGCCTGTCTCATTATGCGGTATTTCTCTTCGTTGTTTTTTTTCATGTGTCTATGGAAACTATTTTAGTATTTTAAGTTTCCAAAATAATATTATTGTATTTCAAAATCAATTGCATTAAAAAATAAAAGGGGAATATTTCTGATACGCAAAGCGAATATTAAAGTTTCAGGTCATAAAAGAGAAAAACCCGTGTAATGCACGGGTTTTTTGTACCGGAGGAGGGACTTGAACCCCCGACCTGCGGATTATGATTCCGACGCTCTAACCAGCTGAGCTACTCCGGCGGATTATTTTACCTCTCTTATAATTCTAACGACCTTATAAATCCTGAAAATATCGTTTTTTCTCACTATCATCGGCGGATATTTCGTATTCACCGAGTACAGCATAACATTTTCATCATCGATGAATTTAATCAATTTCGCGTTGCTCGAATAGTGTTCGGGAATCGTTTTAAGGTTGACGATAACCGCTCTTCCATCTTTAATCTTATGCGGTTCGTCCGAACATACGAGCAAATCGCCCGGATTGATGTAAGGTCTCATCGAATCACCGCGGGCTGTTACTGCGAAAGGGTTAACATAGTAATTTATATCAGTTAATTCAATGTATTTTACCGTGTCAGAGTTAATCTGAGAGTAAACAGGAGTGCCGCAATCTACCTCAGCCAGCAAGGGAACGAGTTTTGACTTGGATGAAACCGGAATCCGGTTCTTGAGCATTTCGCCTTCGCCGTTTATGAGCCAGTTCATGCTGCAGCCCATAGACGATATTTTTTCGAGCATATCCGGAAGAGGCATCCGTTCTCCGCAGAGGTATTTTTGCAGAGCCTGCGGAGTTATTCCGAGACTGCCCGCTATTTCGGTCTTTTTGATTGAAACCGCCGAACAAAAATCGGCAAACCGTCTCGCGAAATCGCTTCTTTTCATTTTATTGTTTTGTATTAATATTATTGTTTAAAATAATACAAATGTATTAGAAATGAAACATTGAAAAAGCATCAAGCGGATACGGCTGAAGTCAATTCCTAACGGCGCATTAAATTGGTTTATTCTTTAAATTGAATAAAGACGATATTTTAATTAAATTAACGTATAAGACAAAATTATGCAGATAAACAAGATATTATTCGTAATCATCCTCATAACGGTTTATACAGTCAGCGCATATTCACAGGATGACTGGTGGAAGAACAAGAAATATAAGTCCGAGGAGACAAGAAAAAAATACGAGTTATGCAAAAGAACATTCAAGGACATCGCCTCGGGATTCTCGTCGGCTTCCGTAAGCCTGATATCGCAGCATTTCGGCGGAGAGGTGTTTTTAGACGTTTTAGGAAACGAAAAGGGCAATTACAATTCGAACCAGGCGGAGTTCATAATATCCGACTTCATGGATTACTTTAAGGTTGTTTCTTTCAAATATACAAGTTCTTACCACAAGAATTCTTACGCCTTTGTACTCGGCAAGTATTATTACAATATAGGAAGCGGAAAGAGGGAACTGAAAGCCTCAATATCGCTTAAATTCAGGAATGAATCCTGGTACGTTGACCAGATTAATTTGAATTAAAATATACCGCTTTGTATTTCACGTACATATTCCCCAGAACTTATAAAATTTTATTTTTAGTTTCAGCGGCAGTACTGCTGTGGATACTGGTAATAAAATTCGGTTCGATGTACGTAATATCAAGGTCATACGATGATGAGAAAATCATAATAGAAGAGAAGAACAGAGAGCGGGTTGATTACTGTTCAAAGCGGACAGATAAGGTGAAATCGGATCTGGAAGAACTTTCCGGGACAATATCGGGCAATCTTGACATACGTAAGAATCTGGACAAAGGAGATGTAAGGCGTCTATTTGATGCGGTAAAGAGTTATGAATTAGACGATATAACGAGCGTAGAGATTTTCGACAAGAGGCTTGAGTCGGTATTTTATTCAGGTCATCAGGTTTCTCCCGAAATAATACTTATGCAGAAGGCACTGAACGGTTCTGTTTCAACAGTAATAAGGGAAGCGGGATTCTTCGTTTACCTGATTTCGTATTACCCTGTAAATTCACTTATAAACGAGGTGAATATATCGGGAGTTCTGGTGACAGCCGTAATAATAGATTCGAAGTATTCAGATTCACAGTTCGATTTACCTGACAACATGCTTTCAAGCGAGTTGTCCGCGGAAATCGGAGACGGGGTAAAGTTTATTCCGCGCGCAGGACAGACAGGCATCGACCGGCCGGATTCAGCCGGCAAAGGAGAAATCAATATTTTCTCAAAGGAGAACAAAGTTATCGGCGCGGTTATATTTCCGAAATATAACATAGAAGAGCATGTTGAAAGCATTAACACAATGTCGGGAAAATCTATTGCCCTGTTATCGCTTATATTCACGCTTACAGTCTTACCGGTTTTCATACGATTCATAAATCTGTTCAAGCCTGTTACTATAAGAGTCGTGCTGTTCTTGATCTTGCTGATAGCGATAAGGTATCTCTGGATTTTTACGGGATGTCCGTCAGGATTCATCAGCAATGAAATTTTTCAGGCGCATTATTTCGCAGTCAAACTCGGCGCGGGGTTGTTCAAGTCGCTCGGCGATTTGCTGGTGACGGTGCTGTTCATTGTAGTGTTCTCACTTTATGCGGCGTACGTGTCAATTGACTACTTGCTGCGTTATGAAACTCCCGACAGGCGTCCGAAGAGAGCCGCGTTATCGGCTACTCTGCTGTTAGCCGTCATGCTTTTTTTCGGACTGTTCATACTGTACGGCGCGTCACTTCAAAGCCTGATTTACGATTCCAACATCAAGTTTCTTGACAAGGTGAACATAATTCCCGACGCGCCCCTATTCATTTTGCAACTTGCCATACTTCTAATTTCTTTTTCGTTCTTCGTACTCGAAGTAATTCTTGTATTCGCTGCACAGCAACGGTTTGTTACGTTGTTCCGGTTCCGATACCTGAGGAAGTACGCGCTTTTAATACTCTTCGGTACGTTCCTCGCTCTGAATTTCCTGCTCACCGCGACGGATTTTAATCTTGAACTCATAAATTTGCACAGAGTATTCATAATTATTCTCATATTCATATACGCGTTCTATCTGACCAATTTCATAATAAAAAACAGATCGTTTAATTTCTTCTCACTGAGAAGTGTATCCGTGATATTTTTATTATGCATGCTCGTTACGCCGTTAATTGTACTGGAGATATCAAAGTCGCAGGAAACGAATCACATAGAAGGAATCGGCTCGGAACTCGTTGAAAACCAGAACGATAAAATCGTTTTTCTGATATCGGACGAACTCGGGAAATTCAGCGAGAACAGGGATCTTGAATTGTACATAAAGGACGCGAATAAGATACCGAAACTTTCATTTTATCTCTGGAGCGGGAGCAAGTTCAGTTTTGCAAAATACAAGTCGGACCTTATAGTGCTCGATACGTCGAAAAAGATATTAAGCGATTTCAATACAAGCAACAATCTGCTGAAGTCAGACAGCATTGTTTCATTCGTTAAAAGGAATTATTTCGGCAATATGCCGGATCTTGCAGCCGATGAAAGCGACACGGTAGCATCCGCGGAATTCGAGGACGACATTGAACTTGAGGACGAAGGGGGAGCAGGGCCCGAGCCGATAACGTTCGACAATATAACGATATTTGAAAACAGGAAGGATAAGTATTTCGCAGGAATCATACCTCTTGAAAAAGTAGGGCTGCGGAATACGGAGTTCGAAGAAGTAATCGGTTACATAGTTATCGCGCTTAATTCGGAGACGATTAATTTTTATTCCGAAAACGAATTCAATACAAGATTCGACGGTGAGAATGAGACAGTGCCCGAGCGTCTTCTTTCGAAGCCCGTCCTGTCGGAAATACTAAACGGTGATGTTGTAAATTCGACTGACATCGACATATCACGAGCGTTACTCAGGCACATTCCGCTTTTCGAGGAAAGCATAAAGAACTCCGATAAAAAGGCTTCGTGGCGGTACGACCCGCTAATGAACGAAAGATACAGGACGTATTACGTGAAATGCCCCGTCACGGAAAATGACGTTAACGGACTCGGAATAAACGATGAGAAGATATACGCGATAAGCATACAAAGGGACGATTTCGAACTTCTTGCTTTTTATTACCTGAAGTTTCTGCTTTTCTCTCTGACGGTTTTCGTATGCATCACCGCGATTTATCTTGTTTCATTTCTGTTCAGGCTGAAACACATATCTTTCAATTTCAGGGAGAAACTTTTTCTGGCATTCATTATTGTTTCAGTTATCCCGATAGTATTTCTGGCGGTATATACGCGAACGTACATCAACAACAAGAACGATATAAGTTACAGGAACCAACTGCTGTCAGATCTTAATATTCTAAACGAGACTCTGAAAGATGAAAAAGTTCTTTTTAACAAGTACAAGCCGACGGATACTATCAGGCAGGCGGGGAAGGACATTCTCAGGAAAAATTTCGGGAGCACGGACAAGAACTACAACATTTTCATCAAGAATAATCTTATAGCATCGACAAACGAAGAATTGTACAAATCTGATTTTCTAGATACCCGTGTTGAAGACGAAGGTTATTTCAATATTTCGGTTCTGAAAAAGGACGTTTACATACATAATACTAACATCCGCGGTCAAAATTATCTTGTAGGTTATAAGCCCCTGAAGGACAGAAACGGGAACATAAACGGAATAATATCGTCGCTGTCGGTTTACAGGCAAAAGGAGATTAAAGAGGAACTCACGGAAACTCTCACGTTTATTTTCGGATCTTATTTCGTAGTTATAATGATTTTGCTTATAGTCGTATCATTCGTGACGGCAAAAATATCAAAGCCGATATTGCTGCTTCAGAAAGCGACGGAGAGGCTCGCAAAGGGCGATGAGGACTTTGTAATAGACATCGAAAGAAGCGATGAACTCGGCAGTCTGGTGGATTCATTCAACAAGATGACGAAGGACCTCGCGAAATCGAAGGCAAGGCTGAAGAAAGCCGAAAGGGAAGCCGCCTGGCGAGACATCGCAAGAAGGGTCGCGCACGAAATAAAGAATCCGCTTACGCCGATAAAACTTTCTATTCAGCACCTTTATTCCCTGTATCAGGAAAAGGAACTTGAGAATTTCGATTCAGTTCTGAAGAAGACGAAGGAACTTATAATAAATGAAATTGACAAACTGAACAGGATTGCAACGGCGTTTTCGGACTTCGCGAAACTACCGAGCAGAAACTACGAGCCGCTTAACGTGAACAACATTCTAATTGACGTCGTGTCGCTGTACTCACCCGACAAAAATGTAGAGTTCGTTAAAGAATTGCAGGACAACATTTATCCCGTGCTGGCGGACAAGCAGGAAATGAACAGGGTATTTCAAAACCTGATAAAAAACGCCGTTCAGTCGTTATCCGGCTCCGGAAAAGTTACGGTAATCTCTTATAACTCCGGCAGCAAGGTGATTGTTGAAATCAGAGACAACGGATGCGGTATGGATCAGGAAGTTCTTTCAAAATTATTCGAGCCGAATTTCTCGACAAAATCACAGGGGATGGGACTCGGTCTCGCGATAACAAAGAAATCGCTTGAGGACATGAAAGCAGGCATAACGATAGAAAGCACGGTGAACGCCGGAACTACAGTTAGAATTGAATTCCTGAAGCATGAGAATAATTAAATACTTTTTCATATTACCCGTTATAGCTCTTTACTCTATGATATCGGGCTGCGCCAACCAGTTACCGCCTTCGGGCGGTGAGGACGACAAGGAACCGCCGAAAGCGGTAAACATACAGCCCAAAACAGGCACGGTGAATTTCTCAGACAAAAGTATCAGAATAGAATTTAATGAATACGTGGACAGGCGGAGTTTCACGGAATCTTTCTTTGTTACTCCCGCGCCTGAAGGAGAAATCACATACGACTGGAGCGGGAAGGAAGTTGAAATTAATTTTTCGAAAAAACTTAAAAGCAACACGACGTATCTTTTTATAGTCGGAAAACTTTTAAAAGACATACGTAACAACTCGCTGGCGGAGCCGATACAGTTCGCGGTATCTACCGGACCGAAAATAGACAAAGGCCGACTCGCGGGAAGGATTTATTCGAAAAATTACGAAAGGGTTTATGTTTTCTTCTACAATCTCGCGGGGAATTCCGCTCCAAATCCCTCGAAAGACAAGCCTGATTACATAATTCCCGTGAATAACGAAGGCGCTTACGCATCGGAAAATCTCGCGCCGGGTAATTACAGGGTGTTTGCCGTTTTCGACAACGACCGCAACGGATTATATGACAAAGAGTTTGAATCGATTTCCTGCGCCGCCGGAGATTTTGCCGTAAGCGAGGAAGGTGAATCCGCGCCTTGCAATTTCATACTCCCGAATATGATTACGGCTAAGGAATATTATTCGGGCAAGGACTTTTTTAATCTTCTGAAATCCGATTCGACTAATTTGATTTATTCAAATGTACTCAACGGACAGAAAAACACCGGACTCCTTTCAAGGATTTACATTCATTTCAAGAGCAGTCTGCTGAGCAAGGATTATGTTTCGGAAAACACCGCGCTGAAAGATACGCTCGGAAATAAAATCAGGTATGTAAGCAACTGGTATAACGATTCCCTGCTCGAAATAATACCAACGGGGAAATACGATTTCGGGACTTCCTGCGTCCTGTCGTTTGATTTATCGAAGATTAAATCCGGTTTGGTTTACAACCTGAGGTTCACTGTTGCGGAAGAAATAAAATGCGTTGAGATATCTGGTCATGTGAGGAACAGGGAAAAGGCGGGCGGAAACATAGTCGTAAATTTATTGACGGATAACAAACCCGAGCAGAACTTTACAACAATACTCACCTCTGATTCTGTCTTTTCATTCAGAGGTGTCGTCGAAGGGGATTATTATCTTTTCGCTTACGCCGATTCAGATTCGAACACGGATTACGATTTCGGCGAGGCTTTTCCGTTCAGGCCTTCGGAACGGTTCTTTTTCTTCAACAAGAAAATCGGAGTAAAAGGCGGATGGAAAGCCGAGAACCTTATCATTGAATTCTGATTAAGCCTCTCAGATTGTACGTAAGGCTGTACAGCATTATTTCCATGTTCACATTCCTGTCGATGTCGCTTATGCACGTTTCAAGATTGTTAATTATCTCAAATTCGTCGCTTATATACCTCGCCGAGAATTTTGATACGCTGTCTATCCTGTCCCTGTTTATAACGATGCCGTCGTTTGAACTTTTCGAAACAATAATGTCCCTGAACCATAAAATCATCAAATAAAGGAACTGCCTTACAAGTTCCTTGTCTTTCGATGAAGTTACGGAAGAGATTATCGATGAAATTTTCGGTTGATTGTTCGTGATAACGGATCTGAGATAATCTATCACACTGTCCCTCAGAGTCAGAAAATTATCGTTCACTATGCTTTTCAGTTTCTGCAGGCTTCCGTTCGAAACGTTAACGAGAAGATTCATTTCCTCCTGAGGTATATTTTCAGCATAGGATTTCAGGAAAGCGAGAAGGTCATCGTTTACAATCGAATCGAATTTAATTTTCTGGCATCTTCCTATTACAGTCGGAAGAAGCGAATTAATTCTCGCCGTCGTAAGTATAATAACCGATTCGCCCGGAGGTTCTTCGAGAATTTTAAGAAAAGCGTTCTCGCTGTTCTGGTTCATCAGGTCGGCGTTTGAAATCAGGAATATTTTTTTCTTTCCCCTGTCGGGGGTCAGGTAAATTTCTCTTCTAACCTGTCTTATGCTGTCGATTCTTATAGTGTTTGCTTTGGGTATGTTTATCTTGTGATAATAATCTTCGGATTTTCGCTTCATTTCTCCGTTCAGGATTTCCGCATCCGTTTCACTAAGTCCCGAAGCGGGATTCTCGCCGTCATCGGTTTCCTTCCTTGAGGCTGGCAGGGCGGTAATGAATTTAAAGATTGATGAATTTAGAGAGTTGGTTTGCCTGCAGTATTTGCATTCATCGCAAGCGCCGTTTACATTGTCGGGAGAATCACAGTTTATTAGTTTCGCGAATTCAATTGCTGCGGCGTCTTTCCCGACACCTTCAATGCCGTGGAAAATGAAAGAATGAGGAATTCTTCCGCTTTTATGGATGTTTCTTAGAATCGAAATTACTCTTTTTTGTCCTATTATATTTTTCCACATAAATCAGAAAGTATTACCAATGCCGAACTGCAGCGTCAGTTTGTTTGAAAATATTGTTGAAGCATTATTCTTAAAAAGCCACTTGCTGGTGCCTGCGGCGGGGTCATAATCGTAAAGTTTAAAGCCGAGGTCGAACCTGACAGGACCTACGATTGTATAATAACGGAGCCCGACACCCACGGCGAGGGCGATGTCGCTGATGCGGAATTTTTTAATATCGTCCCAGAGGTTGCCGTAATCAAAGAACGCCACGAAACCGAGATCCTTTATCAATCCTTTTTTGTCGAGGAACGGACGGGTCCTGTGCTCGAAACTGCCTTCAATTATAAAGTTGCCGCCGACGTCTTTTTCCGGAAACGCTCCGAGTTTTCTCGAACCCCAGCCTCTGACGCTCGTGCTGCCGCCCGCTATGAACTTATAGTCAAGAGGAAGGAAATTGACAGTAAGCGTTTTGCTGTTTTCATCCTGATTATATTGATATATGTTGCCTATCATAAACTTGGAAGCCAAAGCGGATTTCTGCGCGTTTGAACTGACAGGTACGTAGAACTTATTTATGAACGAGAATTTCAGATAGTTAATTGTCGAGACCGAAAAAATTTCTTTAATAAGGCTGCTTAAAAGTCCGCATTCCTCGATGTAATATGACTGAAAGAATCCGCTAGTAGGGAACTGGTAGTTATCGATGCTGGAATGAACCACATTAAGTCCAAGAGCCGAATTCAGGAAGTTGGAAACGAAATCGGACCCGAGCAAAACGGCGCCGCCCGTATCAAGGATATCGGTTTTAAGCGCGAATCTTTCGTTGGTCAGTTTCCAATCGAAAGAAAGGTTGTTTATAAAAGTGTGTTTCGGAAGTTCGTAATTAATCGTAAACTTGTTCTTCGCGATGCCGACCCTGAATTCGTCAAAGGAATACAGGACGTAACTGAGATTCCAGTTGCCCGTAATCTTATTGTTTCTGAATATATGCGGCTGCTGAAGTTCGAGCAGGTATTCCATCCTGTATGTATCGACAGAGTTAGCAAGCCCGCGGAGTTTTGAAGTGAACGTTCTTGCATTATGAAGAAAGTACCTGTCTGTGAACGAAAGACCGATACCCGCGAAGAACGAATTGTCAATATCGTACCCGAGAATTTCCGGCTGAAGTTCGTACTTGTTGGTAAGGGAAGTATTTATGCTGAGATTAATAATATTACTGACAGTGTCAATTTCAGTGATAACTATTCTCGGATTCTCGAGAATGTTCATCCTGTTCAGACGGTTTTCACTCGCAATGATTTTTTCCTTGCTGTAAATATCGTTTTCCGTATATTCGAGTTCGTCGAGAATGTCGTTGAGGTCGAGCCTGTACTTGTTGCTCGTTATCTTGATTTTAGTTTTACCTATCCTGTAACTTTTGCCCGTGAAGCAGTTGAAGTTAACGATTACCTTATGCGCGAGTTCAGGATTTTTTGACTGGTAACGTACGATTTCCGGATTGTTGATATACGCGAAAGCGTATCCGTTATTCTGCAGATACTTTGTAACACGCGCGGCTTCGGTGCTTATCGAGATTTTATTGTAAACATCATTGACATTAATTTCGGCGGTATTTTCCGTGAATATTTCTTTTCTAATATCGGGAGGAAGATTTTCGAAACCGAAATAGTGTATTTCCCGAATCAGGTAAGGCTCGTTTTCCGTGATAGTGAAACGCGCATCGATTTCGGAGTCTCCGTTTGCCGCGGTGGATGTATCGACGAAGGAATCGAAGTATCCGTTATCAAAATAGAATTTCTCAATTCTTTTTATGTCGAGAATAAAATCATCGTAACTGAAGTAATCCGAGTTTCCTGTTTTTATGATTGCTTCAATTTGTTCCTCGTCAAAACTTTTAGTCTTAGCGAAATCAATCTCGACTCCGCCGAGCCTGATTTTTCGTACAGCGGGCTCATCTTCATCCTGCGCGAGTATCAGGGAAGCGGTAAGAGAGACAAAAAGGATTGATAAAAAAACTGCTTTAAATAATCTCATTCATTATTAAAAAACCCAATATCAAAATATATTGGGTTTTATCATAAAATTAATAGAAGATTAGAAATCTTTATTTTCTTCATCGTAAAAGAAGTCTTCGTCCGTAGGATAATCGAGCCAGATCTCCTCGATGCTTTCGTACGGCTCATCTGAATCTTCGAGCTCCATCAAGTTCTCGACAACTTCTTTCGGTGCGCCTGTCCTGGTTGCGTAATCAATTAACTCAGCTTTATTCGCCGGCCAAGGTGCATCATCGAGATAAGATGCCAACTCTAACGTCCAGACCATTAAGATACCTCCGTTTAAAAATTTAAAAATTGTTATTCAAAATCGTGTTCAAAATACTCCGTGCTTCTGCGGAACCTGAGTTCGTTCGCGAACTTGTCCGCCTTGGAGTTGAGTTTTATACGGTCCGCAAGCTGCTTTTCAAAGATTTTCGCAGCGTTGTAACCGTAATGCTTGCAAAGATAATTAAGAGCAATAACTTCCGCAATGACAGTTATATTCTTACCCGGAAAAATCGGCAGGTTGATTTTCTCGATATCTACGCCGAGTATGTTTACGATGTTAGTGTCGAGCCCTGTTCTGTCGTAAGTTTTCCTGCTGTCCCAGGTCTCAAGTTCGACGATAACCTCCACTCTTTTCTGATATCTAATGGCTCTTATGCCGAAAATCCTCCTGATGTCGATAATGCCGAGCCCTCTTATTTCCATGAAGTGTTTAGCGAGAGACGTACCCGAGCCGAGCAGCACGCTTTCAAGTTTCTTTGACACTACTACTATGTCGTCAGCAACGAGCCTGTGTCCGCGTTCGATGAGGTCGAGAGCGATTTCGCTCTTTCCGATTCCCGACTTTCCGCAGAAGAGCAGTCCGACGCCGTAAACGTCCACGAACGAGGCGTGTATTGCCGCCTGAGCCGAAAACTGGTCATCGAGGAAATCGGTTATTACCGAATAGAACCTGACAGTATTTAATGACGTCATGAAAACCGGAATATGCCGCTTCTCCGCGAGGCGGAGTATTTCCGAGGAGGGTTTGTTTCCGTGAGTGAATATTATGCACGGCATGTCGAAAGAAAAATATCTTTCGAGCGTTTCCTTCCTATCCTTCTTGGAAAGTTTGTTCAGGTATTTGTTTTCCGTGTTGCCGAAAATCTGTATACGGTTATAAGAAAACAGTTCGACGTATCCCGCCAGCGCCAGCCCCGGTCTGTGAAGGTCTTTCTCGTTTATAATCCTGCCGGGCAAAATCTTGCCGTGCGTTACTTTCTTCAACTGGAATCTGTTCCTGCATTCCTCGTAGAAGAACTCAACGGAAATCCTGTCTTTCTTGATTTCTTTGATGTCTTTTAGGCTGTCTATCAATAATTGTTATTTTGTTTTTGAATGGATTTTAGATTTTTGTTTGTCTTTGACTTTATATAGTCTGGTTTCAATCTTCGCAAGAGCGAAGTCTATTGCTTTTTCAAAATCACCCGCCGATTCCTTGGCGGTCAGAACTTTTTCTTTTAGTTTTATTATGACTTCACAGTACTTTGTGTCGGATGGAGGCTTGTCGTAAGACAATACTACATTTGCATGTATAATGTTTTCGTTATATTTTTCGAGCGCGTTAATCCTTTCTTTAATCAATGTTTGAGTAGATTCCTTTGCTTTAAAATGTCTGGCAGTGATATTAATTTTCATGACAAATAAGTTTAAGGTTTATGAAATGTAAAAGAACTAAACTTAATCTGAATATGCAAAACTAACTAAATTATTTCAATAAATAAAATATAAAGTTGCAAATAATCTTAAAATTCATTAAAATTGTAAATCCTTCTTATTTCTTATCTTTACGGCAGGTATGCATTTTTTGTTTTGGGAGAAAATAATTGAATAGAAGAATATACATTATCTTTTTGTCGGTGTCCATAGCGTGGACACTGTTCATATTTTTAATTCCGGTTTTCGACAGTTTTGGCGGATTCTGGTCAAAAATCGCGGATTTCGGGTATGTTTTTTATTCCACTACCTGCCATCAACTGGATGAACGTTCTTTTGGGATTTTTGGCGGGAAAGTAGCGGTTTGTTCGAGATGTTCCTCCGCGTACGCCGCTTTTCTGTTATCCGTGATACTATACCCGTTTATCAAAGGACTCGGCAATAAAAATCTGCCTTCGCTTTATCTTCTGGCGGGGGCGTTGATTCTGCTTGGCGGGGATGTATTGTTGGATATGACAGGAGTATTGAGCAACACATTCATCACAAGGACAATTACAGGAGGAATTATCGGATTTGTTCTTCCGTTCTATCTAATACCGGGCACCATAAACTTTTTTAATGAAATTTTCGTCAGAAAGAAAGAACACAAATAATAAATGGATAAGAAAATAAACAGGCTGGCGCCTGTAATCTGGGGCAGCACAATAATGACGGCGATATCGGTTCTGCCGTTCTTAAATCTGATAAATCTTTTTTTCTGTGCGGGAATAATTATCGGGGGTTATTTCGGAGTGATAAGTTATTACAGACAGATAATGGGAACACCCGTCAGGCTGACGTATAAGGACGGGGTGCTGGTCGGCGTCTTGAGCGGATTTTTAGCCGCCGTGACGGTATCGGTAATAAATGTAGTAATGCTGATGTATTCGAATGCGAATCCCGTAACGGAAGGTTTAAGCATGCTCGGTGAATTCGGCAAGAATCTTCCGCCCGAAGTCAACCAACAGATGAACAAACTTGCCGACGAATTCAACAAATACGGGTTTTCTCCTACACTTGCGATATTTACTTTCATATCGAATATTATAATATATCCGCTGTTCGGAGCGATAGGCGCTATAATCGCAACCGCGTTGATTGACAGAAAAATCAGCAATACAGGAGAAAGCGGAAATCCGAAATGACAATTTCATTTTTGTATTGATTTGAATGTCAATATAATAAGGGTTATTTTTAATTATTATGTACGAATACGCAGGAGCCATACACATACATTCAACCTATTCCGACGGAACGGGAACGGTGGAGCACATCGCGGGCTGCGCGAACGAGGCGGGTCTTGATTTCATAATCCTGACTGACCACAACACGCTTCTCGCGAAGGATAACGGTCAGGAGAAATGGTACGGCAATTTAATGATGATTGCCGGATATGAAGTCAACGACATTCATAATAAGAATCATTATCTCGTTTTCGGTCTGGACAAACTAATCGGCACTTACCGTGTTCTTCACAACGGCGAACTCGGCTGCAACCTGAGCGCGGGGGAGTACGTGAAACTCATAAAGGAAAAAGGCGGTACGGGTTTCATCGCTCATCCGTACGAAAAGAGAAGCAGTTTTCCCGAACATCCGCCGTATCCGTGGACAGACTGGGAAACGGATGATTTCGACGGAATCGAGATATGGAATCACATGAGCGAATGGGTCGAAGGACTGAATGAAAACAATAAGATTCAGCGGTTCATACATCCTTTGAAATCGATTGTAAGACCTTGCGAGGACGCGGTGAAGAAGTGGGACGAACTCAATCTCCGCAGGCGCGTAGCCGCAATAGGAAGCGTTGACGCGCACGCGCACAAAATGAATTTAATGGGATTTTATAACGTCGAAGTATTTCCGTATAAAGTCCTTTTCAAATCGGTAAGAACGCACGTTCTTCTCGAAAATCAGATTGAGAACGGAAACAGCGATAAATTTCAGGACTACAAGAGCGAGATTATCGCAGCATTAAAAAAAGGAAGGTCCTACATAACGAATAGTTACTACGGCGATTCGAAGGGATTCAGGTTCTTCGCTGAGTACGGCGGAGAGAAGTATCAGATGGGTGATGAAATTCACCTGAAAAACGACGGGAAGAAGATAGTTTTCAATTTTTTCACTCCAAAGGACTGCCTCGTGAAACTTATTAAGAACGGCAACTGTATACACGAGCAAAAAGGGCTCGGCGGAACGTGGGACGGTCTTGAAGAAGGCTGTTACAGAATAGAATGCTGGGTAGGCGACAGGGCGTGGATATTTTCCAATCATATCAGAGTAATAAAGTAAATCACAAATGAAAGAACTGGATATCAATGAAGAATCCGTATTAGTGGATGAAAAATCCATACGTGCAAACTGCGGAGTCTTCGGAATTTACAACAACCCGAAAGCGGCTATAATGGCTTATTACGGGCTGCACGCGCTCCAGCACAGGGGGCAGGAAGCGGCAGGCATAGTCACATCGGAGTTCATTCCCGAAAAGAACAAGTATCATTTCAACGTTCATAAGGGAGTCGGACTCGTGCTGAGCGTTTTCGGCGACGAGGAAATACTCACTCAAACTCTTAAAGGCAGCGCGGCAATAGGGCACAACAGGTATTCGACTACAGGTTCATCGAACAACAAGAACAACATACAGCCGTTCAAGGTAACGTATAAGGACGGCAATCTCGCTCTCGCGCATAACGGCAACCTTACAAACTCAAATTATCTCAGGAAAAAACTTCAGGATGAAGGCACGATATTTCAGACAACGACAGACACTGAAATAATACTTCACCTTCTCGCGAGAAGCAAGAAAACGGATTTCACTGACAAGGTGCTCGAGGTTTTCAGGCAGATAAAGGGTTCGTATTCCGTTTGCATACTCACGGACGATAAACTGATAGCAGCGCGCGACCCGCTTGGAATAAGGCCTTTCGTTATGGGAAAACTCGGGGACAGCGTCATATTCGCCTCGGAGACGACGTCGCTTGACATACTGAATGCCGAATACGTGAGGGAGGTGGAGCCCGGCGAGATAATAGTGGTTGATAAGGATTTTATTGAAACCGGCGAAGTAAAGTCTTACAAAATCGAGGAAGCGGAAAAGTACAAGCACTGCATATTCGAATACATATATTTCAGCCGTCCCGACAGCCAGATTTTTCAGGAGAAGGTTGACAAGGTAAGAAGGAAAATCGGCGCGAGTCTGGCAATCGAAAAGCCGCCGCCCGACAAGGACAATCCCGTTGACGATGACGAAAAGAAAGTTATAATCATTAACGTACCCGACTCGTCGAACACGGCGACGCTCGGCTATTTCAACGAATGCGTGAAGAAGACTAAGAATCTGAAGCACGAGTACGGGCTCATAAGAAGCCACTACGTAGGCAGGACGTTCATCGAGCCGGGTCAGGACCACAGGCAGATGAAGGTGAAGACAAAATTCAACGTAGTGAAAGGCGTGCTCAACAACCGGAAAGTAGTGATAGTCGACGATTCAATTGTGCGCGGCACGACTTTGAAACTTCTCGTTGAACTGATAAAGAAAGCGGGACCGAGGGAAATTCACCTTCGGATAACTTCTCCGCCGATAATATCTCCTTGCTATTACGGAATGGACTTTCCTTCAAAGGATGAACTTATCGCGAACCAGTACCACGGCAATGTGGAAGAAATAAGGAAGATGCTGGGCGTGGATTCTCTCGAATACCTGTCCGTAGAGAAACTTCTCGAATCCGTTCCGCGGACTACAGAAAAAACTGATTACTGCACGGCCTGTTTCACTTGCAATTATCCTCTTCCAATCGAGAAGGATGAAGAGGAAAAGGCAAAATTTGACGAAGACTAAATAAATCATTTTAATATGGAAAACGAACAAAAACAGTTTCATAAATCGAGGCGCGGGAAACTTCTCAACATACTTGACGAAAATTCCCTCGTAATAGTTCTCGGCTCGACGAATGTCGCGCGCTCATACGACGACGCATACAAATTTAAGCAGAACAAGAATTTTTATTATTTCACGGGATTCAATCAGCCGAATGCCGCGCTGATACTGGCTCCCGGAGGATTTGAAGTGCACGACGGCGCGAAGAACAAAATCGTGAAAACAAAGGAAGCGCTTTTCGTTCAGAAAGCGGACCCGCTGAAAGAAACCTGGTTCGGAAGGCGGCTCGGTTACGAAAAAGTCGGCAAGGAACTTGGTATTACAATAGGACTCGAGAATTCAAGACTCGGAGACATAATCGCGGACATACTTTCGAAGGACAAGATAAACAAGATATACGTCAGCATGTACGATTTGAACAAACTCAGCGGTGAAATCAAGGACCAGTTGAAGGATTTCATGAGGTCGTGGATTACGCTGTCCACGAACGTGCAGTTACTCGATTTGAATTATCTTGTCTCGAAGATGAGAATGGTAAAGAATCAGTTCGAAATTGATCAGATAAGATACGCCTCCACGATTACCGCGTCCGGTTTTTACAACACGATTCAGCAGGTAAAACCGGGAATGTACGAATATCAGGTACAGGCAATGCTTGAGTATTACTACAGGGAACTCGGCAGTCAGGACACGGCTTTCGAGACGATAGTAGCGGGCGGAAACAACACTTGCATATTGCATTACAACACGAACCGCGAAAAACTGAAGAACGGGGACCTCGTGCTTATCGACTCGGGCGCTGAATACAATTATTACAACGGCGACCTTACGAGAACGATTCCCGTAAGCGGGAAGTTCACGAAGGAGCAAAAAGAAGTTTACCAAATAGTCCTTGACGCTCAGTATGCCGTGATTAAGAAAATAAAACCCGGTGTTAAACTCACTGATTTAAAGAAGTACAGCGTTGAGCAATTGAAGAAGGGGATGATGAAACTCGGACTCCTTAAGAAAGGATACGACGCTACGAAGTACACGCTTCACGGAGTCGGGCATCACATAGGACTTGACACACACGATGCGGTGGCGAATAAGAAAATCGGCAGAGCGGATTTCGATACTCTGCTTGTCGGAAACATAATCACTGTTGAACCCGGAATATATTTCCCGGAAAGCGCGAAGGAAATTCCTGCGAAGTACAGGCGTATTGGTGTGCGCATAGAGGACGACGTGCTCGTAACGAAGGGCGGACGCGAGGTTCTTTCGGACGCGCTTCCAAAAGAAATCGAGGACATCGAATTCCTGATGATGGAGTAAAATAATTTTATCATTCCCGCGAAAACGGGAATCCATAAGAAAACGGCGGGCATCCCGCCGTTTTTATTTTTCGGCTATTCCATAAAGTGAAGAATCAATATTCACCACTTCCATCTTGGATGGAAAAAATTATCATTCCGTGATAAAGCATTCCCGTCATTTTCAATTAAATTGAATAATGAAGCGCATTGTTTTATTTTAAAGCATAAATGGGAAGTACAGGTCAAAAGAAGAAAACGAATTTATCCGACACGACATTCATAGTCTGTGACGTTGAGACTACGGGGCTTTCGCCCGTGCACAACCGCATCACGGAAATCGCCCTGATAAAAATGAAGTACGACGAAATCATCGATACATACACGACTCTTTTAAATCCCGGACAGCACATACCAGCAGGCATAACGCATCTCACGGGCATAACCAACGAGGATGTTTTCGACAAGCCGTCTTTCGCGGAAGCGTCGGGGGAGATAATGAACTTCATCCGCGACGGCGGTTCCGATGAAGTAATATTTACGGGGCACAACGCGGGCTTTGATTATTCTTTCATACGAGAGTCATTCGCGCGTCTTGACGAGCCAATCAACTTCGAGTTCAAGTCACTCTGCACCTGCAAACTCGCGAGGCGGATTCTCCGGAAACTCAGGAGCAAGTCGCTCGCGAACGTCGCGGCGCATTTCGGAATTTCTCAGAAAAGAAAGCACAGGGCATACGACGATACTCTCACGACCGCGAAAATACTAATCGAGTTTCTCGAAATTCTTGAGGACGAGTATGAGTTCGAGACAATCGAAGAGGTAATCAGGTTTCAGAACACGAAAATATTCACCGCGGAAAACAAGCCCGCCGCCCTGAAGCGCGTTAACATAGAACTGAAGGACATACCACAGGACCCCGGCGTTTATTTCATGAAAAGTTCATCGGGCGAGAACATATACATCGGCAAGGCGAAGAGTCTGCGGGACCGCCTGTCGTCGTACTTCAGGCACAACGAGAATCTTTCATTCAAGATAAAGAAGATGCTAACGAGTGTGCGGAGCCTTGAATGGACAATAACGGACTCGGAACTCTCGGCTCTTATACTCGAATCGAAGATGATAAAGAAGCACAAGCCGAGATTCAACACGGCGATTAAGCGTTTCAGATTTCATCCGTTCCTGAAACTCGACATACAGAACGAATTTCCGAAGGTCGATACGGTTTACGAAATCGAAAACGACGGCGCGTATTATTACGGACCGTTCACGAGCAGGGGAACGATAAGGCAGATTTACAGAAACATATACGATGAATACGGACTGAGAAAATGCGAAGACAAGAAAATAAAGGCGTCGCAGAAAAATTCGAACTGCCTTTACTTCGATATAGGTAAATGCGGGGCTCCCTGCACTTTTACAACCTCGAAGGAAGACTATCAGAAGGAAGTCGCTAAGGTTCACAACTACATTATCGGGACAGGCAGGAAATCCGCGGTAGGTGTCATAAAGACGTTGATGCTCGGGCACGCCGAAAACGAGGAATACGAAAGGGCGGCGCTGCTAAGGGACAGGCTGCAGGACATACAAAAGGTGATGAGTTACCAGAAGGTTATAACTTCGGCGATAAACGACAAGAGAATAATCATTAAATGCGACAACGAGGACAAGCGTGAAATTTTCTTCATTCACAACGGAAAACTGATGAGAACAATCACGCTGAAACGCGGCGACGAGTTTGACCAGCGGGATGCGAAGGAGGAAATCACGGATATTATCGAATCGTTGTATTTTTCACTAAATAAATTCGCGAAACACAAATACACTCAGGAAGAACTTGACGAGATAAAGGTAATATCAAACTGGCTTGCTCTTAACCGTGACAGGAACTCGTTTCTAGAGTTGACCGAGAAGCACAATCCCGAAGAACTTCTGCGATTCACGCTCACATAACACAAAATCAAATATCAAATATAAAAAATCAAAAATACAAATAAAAAAGTTGTTATAGATTTAATTGTAAAGATGAAGGTGTTAAAGTACAATTAAAAATTCAAAATTGTATAACGAAATATCAAATATCGGTTTTCTATTTTCTATCTTCTAACTACTAACTTCTAACTACTAACTTCTAACTACTAACTACTCGCTCTTTATTCGAACATCGATTTGAAGAAACCTTTGGCGTCTTTGGAATCGGGATTGAAATTCTCCGACTTGTTAAGTTCCTTCAGCAGATTTTTTTCTTTAGCCGATATTTTCTTCGGTATGAAAACGTGAATACGAACGAGTTGGTCTCCTCTTCCGCTGCTGTTCAGATGTCTTATGCCCTTATCACGCATTCTGAGAATGCTTCCCGACTGGGTGCCGGGTTCGATTTTCAGTTTTGATTTGCCGCTAAGAGTCGGAACGACAACGTCCGCGCCGAGAATAGCGTCAATTATGCTGATGTTCAGGTTAAAAATAATATCGTCATTATCGCGTATGAAATATTTATGCTTTTCTTCTTCGATGAAAATTAAAAGGTCGCCGGCGTGACCGCCTCTTACCCCCGCATTGCCTTTTCCCTTCATCGGAATGTACTGTCCTTCGGAGACTCCCGGCGGCACCTTGAAGTTAACCGTCTCTTCGCTTCTTTCTCTTCCTTCGCCGCCGCAGTTCGGGCATTTATCCCTTATGATTTTGCCTTCGCCGTTGCAGTTATGGCATTCGGAGACGTTTACGAACTGTCCGAAAATCGAGCGCGATACCTGTTTAATCTCACCCTGACCGTTGCAAACGCTGCAGGTAACGTATCCGCTTCCCGATTTTGCGCCCGTTCCGCCGCAGGCAGTGCAGGATTTTTGTTTTTTTATCTTGACGGTTTTTTCGACACCGTCCGCAATTTCTTCGTAAGACAGTTTAAGAGAAATTTTCAAATCCGAACCGGGAATACCCTGTGAACGTCCGCGGCGTCTTGATGACGAGCCGCCGAAAAATTCGTCGAAGATGCTTCCGCCTCCGAATCCACCGAAGATATCCCCGAAGTGCGAGAATATGTCGTTGATATTATCAAAACCCGTGAAGCCCGTCTGATTTACTCCCTGATGTCCGAACTGGTCGTATCTCTGCCGCTTCTGCGAATCGGAAAGCACTTCATACGCTTCGGCGCATTCCTTGAATGATTCCTCCGCATCCTTGTTGCCGGGATTCCTGTCGGGATGGTATTTCATCGCGAGTTTCCTGTAAGCGGATTTAATCTCGTCGCCTGAAGCGTTCCTGCTCACTCCTAGTATTTCATAATAATCTTTCTTAGTCATTTTTATTTTCCTGCTTGTCTTCCGGTTCAGCCGATACGATTACCTTCGCGAACCTGATTACCTTATCCTTAAGTTTGTATCCTTTCTCCGCCACATCCACGACGGTGTGAGGCGGTACGTCTTCGCGCGGAATCTGCAGGAGAGCGTCGCAGGTATTTACGTCAAATTCTTTTCCGAGAATGTCAATTTCCTCGAGACCTTCCTGCAAGAGCACGTTCCTGAACTTGTCGTATATCAGGAGAACACCCTGTTTAAGAGTTTCAAAATCCTTTGTCTCGCCCTTTTCGACAGATTCGATAGAGCGGCTGAGGTCGTCATAAACGGGAAGCAATTGCTTTACAACATTTTCCGAGGCATATTTCAGATACCCTGCTATCTCGGCTTCAGTTCTCTTTTTGTAGTTCTCGAATTCGGCGGCTTTTCTCAGGAGTGAATTCCTGAAATTGTCAACATTCGCTTTCAGAGTTTCTATTTCTTTCTTAGCCCCATCTTCCTTTTTCTTCTCTTCCCTGGATTCATGTTTTTTGCTGTTCAAATCTTCAGGATGTTCTTTATGTTTATCGTCCTTTTTAATCAACGCGTTATAACTCCTTTATTTTATTAATTCTGAAATCAGTTTTGATGTATATTCAACGAGTGAAATCATTTTCGCGTAATTCAGTCTCTTCGAGCCGATGATTCCGATTTTTCCGGAAACGTCTCCGAGAGAGTAATCCGTACAGACAATGCTGTAATCTTTAAGTTCCTTTTCGTCGTTTTCAGCGCCGATTTTTATGTTGACGGCGTCTCTGCTTTTTGACGGCTCCTGAAAAATATGAATCACGAGATTTTTATTTTCCGTGAGCGAGATTATATTCTTGAAATTCTGCACGTCCTCGAATTCGGGATGAGCGATAATTTCGCCCGTACCGGATATATACACCTTCTTGCCTTTTTCATCTTCATCGTGAATCTGGCCTATTGAATCGAAAAACATCTGCATCAGTTCCGGCTCCTCATTCTTGAGGTCGCTTATTCTTTCTTTGAAAGTATCTCTTATTTGAAGAAGCGTAAGCCCTGAAAGCCTTTCATTAAGTATCTGTGTGATTTTATCAATTCTCGGCATGTGAAGCGCTTTTTCAACTTCCATAAGAAGAGTCTTGACGTAACCTGATTTTATTGTAATTACAATCAAAAGGCGCGTGGATGATATGTTCAGCACTTCGAGTTTCTCAAAAACTCCCGAACTTAAAAACGGCTGTGTAACGACGGCGAGTTGATGCGATATCTTGCTTAGTATTTGGGACGTCGCGGTGAATAGGTCGTCGGAATTAAAAATCGTGCTCTTCGAATCGTCAATCTTATTCTTTATAAATTCGATTTCAGTGTTGTTCAGGTCCTCCTTGTTCATCAGTTCGTCAACGTAAAACCTGTAGCCTCTGTCAGTCGGCTTTCTTCCCGCGGATGTATGCGGAGTCTCTAGAAGATCCAGGTCCTCAAGGTCGCTCATAACGTTTCGGATTGTCGCGGATGACAGATTAAGCCCCGTCTGTTTCGATATAATTCTCGACCCGACGGGCAGACCGTATCTGATAAAATTCTCAACGATGTACCTTAGAACTTCTTTTTCCCTATTTGATAAATTTTCCGTCATTAAAATACCGTAACAATAAATTTAACATAAACCATTCAATTTTTAAATTCAAAACGGCGGTTATAAGTTTCCTGAAAATAGTTGAAATATCCAATTTTCGGCTGTTTTACGAAGATGCGACCGGCTATGATAATTGGAAACCATTTAGGGATTATTCAATGAGGAACTACTCAAGAAATTTCGAGAATTATGCGTAACCGAATCGGCGGTTTTCTAAAATCAGACCTTAAGAAGTTTTGCGCGGATAATTCTAATAATTCCTGTGACTTTAAGTCCGACGAAGAGCAGCGGATACAACAGAATACTCTTGTTGTGCTTGCTGAAGTACTTGAGGCAGTCGGCATTCCAGATTTTAATCATACCCGAGCGGTCTTTATAGACGCTTATTCCCTGTATGTGTTTTATACGCGCGTCGTGGAGGAACACGATTTTGAAACCCGCGTCCTTGATTCTCTTGCAGAAGTCAACGTCGTTATAAAACATTATGAATCTTTCGTCGAGCCCTCCGACCGATTCAAGGACTTTTCGTTTTAATAAGAGCGCTGCGCCCATCGGCTGATCGACTTCTCTCGTGCTGTTGTGGTCAAAATATTTCATTTTCCATCTTGCGAAAAATTCGCTTTTTGGAAACAGTGTCGAGAGCAAGGTCATTTCAAAAAACATATCCCTGTAAGTGGGAAACGTCCTGCAGGAATACTGAATTTCGCCGTGTCTTGAAAGCAACTGCGGAGCAGCTACGCCCGCTTCATCGTGCTCATCAAGGTAATCCATAAGTTTCCTTATTGAGCCCTCCATTATTTCGGTATCGGGATTGAGAATGAAGATGTAATCGCCCGTCGAAGCGTGAACCGCTTGATTACAGGCTTTTGTAAATCCGAGATTTTCCTTATTCTTGATAAAAACGATTTTCTGTTCGGTGACCCGAAGAAAATTTTCAATAACTTTTACTGTATTGTCGGATGAGTTATTATCGACAATGACGGTTTCAAGACTCAATCCCGATATATTCGCGGTTTCGTGAAACAGCGTATTAAGGCATTCGGCGATTTCATCTTCGCTGTTCCAGGTAACGAGTGCTATTGTAAGTGATGACATATTTAATATTTTATCAGCCTGGTGTCTTTTTTAAATTGTTTGTCGTTCATCCGCGGATAATCCAGCATGTAATGAAGTCCCCGCGATTCCTTCCTCTTCATCGCAGATTTTATAATAATATATGCGACAGTAACGAGGTTCCTTAACTCAAGAAGTTCAACGGTGACCTTTGTCCGCTTGTAATATTCCTTGATTTCCGCTTTGAGCATCTTGATTCTTCTGAATGCTCTTTGAAGTCTGACAGTGTTCCTTACGATACCGACGTAATCGTTCATAATTTCTTTTATCTCACGCTTGTCGTGCGATACCAGGACCCATTCGTCGGCATTGATTGTACCCTTGTCGTTCCAGTCGAGAACGCGCTGCTTGATCTTTCCGAACTCTTCTTTCCTGCTGTTCTTGGGAATAATGTTCGCGATGTTCTTTTTTATGTATTTATATATGCTGTCGGAAAATACTACCGCTTCGAGCAGCGAATTCGACGCGAGTCTGTTAGCGCCGTGTACGCCCGTCATCGTCACCTCACCGCAGGCAAAAAGATTTTTCAGCGTCGTCCTGCCGTCGAGGTCGGTCTTGATGCCGCCGCAGGCGTAATGAGCCGCAGGCACGACAGGAATCATTTCCTTTGTGATGTCAATTCCTTTCGAAAGGCAGGTCTTGTATATATGAGGAAAATTCTTTTTTATGTTTTCCTTCCCGATTGGTGACGGGTCGAGATAGACGAACTTGTCGCCGCTTTTTTTCATCTCGCTGTCAATGGCGCGCGCGACTATGTCGCGCGGAGCGAGAGATTTTCTCTTGTCGTATTTGTGCATGAACTCCCTGCCGTTCCGTGTCTTAAGGACAGCGCCCGCGCCGCGCACGGCTTCGGAAATCAAAAACACCTGCGTGTCGTCGTCAATTTCCTTTTCATACAGGGACGTCGGATGAAATTGAACGAACTCCATGTTTTCGATAAGGCATCCCGCGCGGTATCCCATCGCGAAACCGTCTCCCGTCGCAATGGCGGGATTAGTCGTGTGCAGGTAAGTCTGCCCGAGTCCGCCCGTGGCAAGAATCGTATTTCTTGCAATTATTTTTTCAACCTTTTTCTTCTTTATATCGTACGCGTAAACACCGTAGCAGGCGTTCTCTTTTCGATTCTTCGCAGTGAGTTTATAATTTCCGTTTTTCTCTTTAAGGTTTCTGTTTGTCAGGAGGTCAATAGCGAAATGATATTCGAGGACCTGAACGTTTTTGTTCTCGGCTATTTCGTGAAGCAACGCTCTTTCAATTTCCTTCCCCGTCAGGTCTTTGGAGTGTACAATTCTGCTTTTCGAATGACCGCCTTCACGGCCGAGCAGGAGTCTCCCGTTCTTCTCGGAGAACTTTACTCCGATATCAATTAGTTCGTAAATCCGTGTGGGTCCTTCGCGGACAATTTTTTCAACAGCGTCACGCCTGCTTATACCGCATCCGCAGGACAGCGTGTCTTCGATATGCAGGTCGAAATTATCGTCATCGGCGAGAACGGACGCGATTCCGCCCTGTGCGTAGTTAGTGTTCGATTCGGCTTTTTGCTTTTTTGTAACGATGAGCACCTTTCCGAGAGCGCTGAGTTTCAACGCAAGCGATAGCCCTGCTATGCCGCTTCCCACAATTAAAAAGTCAGTAACCATATTTTAATTTACACTTATTATAACGCATAATAAATGAAAATCCGAATTTCCGAATATACCGGCTTGGAGTATGAGTAAGGGGGAAATATTAAAAATCAAATATCAAAAATAAAAAATGCAAATCAAAAATCAAAAAGACAGAAATATCAATCGCTGTCTAATTGCCAACTAAAATGCAAATGAACTATATACTCCTCCGTTCCCAAGCCAAAGACTCGCTTTTTCGCGTTTTCTTTGAGAATGTGCGCATGAACAATAATCCGTCGAATATTATATTATTAAATTATTTTTTCTATTTGATATGTATTTTTGATATTTTATTTTTGATTTTTGATTCCTTGAAAGAGACTTACGGAGGAAAAACAATAAATCATTTGAATATGGCTGAATTAAAGACAAAGAGAACAAAAGCAAGCGTAGAAAAATATATTAATTCGCTGAAGGACGACATTCTCATTGCCGATTGCAATAAAATTATTGCGATAATGAAGTCGGTCGCGAAATGCGAGCCGAAGATGTGGGGACCTGCGATAGTAGGCTTCGGCGATTTGCGTTATAAATACGCGTCAGGAAGGGAAGGCGACTGGTTCAGAGTAGGATTCGCGCCGAGAAAAGGGCAGATATCGCTTTATGTTATGGGCGCCGCCGGCAACACGGAACTGCTTTCCAAACTCGGCAAACACAAGGCGGGGAAAGGATGCCTGTACATCAGGAAACTTTCCGACGTGGACGAGAAAGTGCTAAAGAAAATAATTAAATATTCGAACGACAACGTAGAAAAACTACTTTGCGGCTGCTGAAATAATTTTAAGGGTAATAAAAAAGGAGTCTCCATTGGAACCGGAGACTCCCGTAATTACAAAATTACGTTCTCACCTGAAAGTTTCGAGCCTGAATTCCATCCACTGCGACTTTGCGAAATCAAGGAAAGCGTCGGGTGCCGTGTCGAATGACTTATCAACTTTGTAGTTACCGCCCTCGTTGTAGCCGTTGATTCTCACGAGCATATCGCCCCGCAGCGCGTACTTGGTGTCGTTTTCGTGCATAATAAGTTTCAGCGTTGACGGAGATACATCGCCCCTGCAGGCGAGTTTATAGAGGAACGTGCTCTCTGCGATACCGTTATCGTTCAGGTCCGTAATCGACAGAGAACCCTGAATGAAATCGAGCGTAAGGTCAAGCGGGCAATCGTTCACGAAGTCGTTTATTTTCCATAAAAGGCTGAACGAGCCTCCGGTGCTGACGTAATGGTATCCGAACAGTTCCGCTTCGTTTATATATTCTTCAAAGTCAGGGTGTTTAGCTTTTTTCTTCTTCACTCCTGTCTTTGTGAGAATGAGAATGTTCTCACCGTTCTTGTCGTTCCATCTTTTTCCCGAAACAATATTACCGGCGTATTTTATGTCAGAAGGCAGGTCGGACTTGCTGAACTGCAGCATCTCAACTTCGTCAATATTTTTTCTTTCGTTTTCAGCGGGAG
>CALGII010000161.1 GCA_937915485.1 uncultured Ignavibacteriota bacterium
AATTCTAAATTGTACTTTTGAATTTTGCAATTTACATTTTACACTAAAAAGCATTTTGCACTAAAACGTATTTACGCTATTGCGATATGTCCCGGAACTCCATATTTGCGGGGACTTTCACGTAGTTTGAGTCGATTGGGGTGTTGATTGCCGCCGATACAGCGGTGATTATGTTTCCGCTGAACCTTGCCGAGAGTACGTACTGTCCGCCGAACACGCTGAAAGAAGAGCCGTCCGTTTTATCGGCATAAACATCGCACATCAGTCCCGCAACGACCTCCGTTCCCGTTTTGTTCATTCTCGGAATGAACTCTCCCGCGTCCATGAACGCGGCAAAGCCTTTCGGATAATTGTTGTCCTTGATGATTTTCATCTTGACGGGCATCAACTGCCCCGCGTTGAACACGTAGAAATAAATGTATTCGCCCGATATATACCTCGACTCGCGGCTTATTTCATCGCCCGATTTCTCGAGGTCGGTTCTTATGTCGGTCCTGTACTTTGATATCGTGATGCTGCCCCTGCCCGTTCCGGAAAGTTCGTACTTTATGATTGCCGAAACGGAGTCGGCGGCGTTTTCGGATTTCCTGTCGTATGAGTGCCTGTCCTTTTTCCCGCACGACGCAAGAAACATCGCCAGCAGCAAGACAAGCGCAAGAGAAGTATATTTCAAAATATTATTCGTGATAAAGACAGGGGAGCCGATGCTCCCCTCAAAATTATTTCTTCAGGTGCTTTTCTAAAAACTTTTCCATCGCCTCATAAAAATCGAAACGGTTTTCCTGATTTCTGAAACCGTGTCCTTCGTTGTCTTTCACCATATACTCGACCTCGAGCCCGCGGTTCCGCATAGCTTCGACCATCTGGTCGGATTCGTTTACGTTAACCCTCGGGTCGTTCTTTCCCTGCGCAACGAAAAGAGGCGCCTTAATTTTATCCGTGTGAAATACGGGAGATACCTGTGTGAAAAGCGCGCTGTCCTTCTCGGGATCGCCGACCATTTCGTACATCATCTTTCTGAACGGCTCCCAGTAAGGCGGTATTGTTTTCAGGAACGTGAACATGTTCGATACGCCGACGTAATCAACCGCGCAGGCGTACAGGTCGGGCGTGAAAGTAACGCCCGCAAGAGTCGCATAGCCGCCGTAACTGCCGCCGTATATCGCCACTCTTTTCGGGTCCGCGATGCCCGTGTTTATGAGCCATTTGACACCGTCGGAAATGTCATCCTGCATTTTCAAACCCCATTGCTTGAATGACGCTTCCCAGAATTTCTTGCCGTAACCCGTCGAGCCGCGGAAATTCATCTGCAGGACCGCATATCCTCTGTTTGCGAGGAATTGTATTTCGGGATTATATCCCCAACTGTCCCTGTGCCACGGACCACCGTGCGGATTTATAACGACGGGAAGATTCTTTGCTTCAACGTCTCTCGGCAGTGTAAGATACCCGTTTATCGTGAGTCCGTCTCTCGACGTGTACTGAACGGGTTTCATATCGCACATTTCGTCTTCATTAATCCACGGACTTACATCTGTGATTTTGTAAAAATCGTTTTTCGCCTCGTCGTAAAAATAATACGCGCCGAGCGAACGGTCGCTGTATGTTCTTACTAAGAACTTGTCTTCGTTTTTATTCATACCAGTTATCACCACTTCGTAGATGCCGAGTTTATTCTTAAGTGTCGTGTATCTGTTTTCCGCTTTATCGTCGAGGAACTTTAGTTCTCTCTTGTCTTTCACGTAACTGATCGAAGTAAGGACTTTCCTTTTCTTGGAATAACTCAGACCCGAAACGTCAACGTCCGGATTTTCGTAAAGCACTTCGATTTCCTGCCCGTTTGCAATGTCGAATTTTACGACTGCAGATTTATCCCTGTTCAGATTCGACAGCGCGTAAATAAACTTGTTGTCGAAAGTGAAAAACAGCGGAGTCACATCGTTCCTGAAGTTCGTGTTCAGAACTTCGCGGAATTGTTCCGATTCGTTGTCGCGGTAAAGAAGTACGTTGTTTACGCCGTCGCTCGCGACCGCGGCGCGGAGTTTACCGTCGTGGTCCGTAATCCAGGACATTATGTTGCCTGGGTTTTCGGCTACAATCTTCATTTCGCCCGTCGCAAGGTTTAACCTGTAAACATCAAACGCTTTAGGGTCGCGCTGATTCAGCGAGATTAGCATTTCATCGTCTATGTCCTCAAGGTCGTCAACAAT
>CALGII010000162.1 GCA_937915485.1 uncultured Ignavibacteriota bacterium
TTGAGTTATAGTTAAAATCGCGATCGCGGATTCTTTAAATCTATATTGCTTTTAATATTTATAATGTTTATTGTTAAACAACAATATAAAGACAACAGGGTATTGTTCGGATAATAATTAATGAAAAACAATATTCAATATTATGTTTCTTTGTTCCCTACTCCTTTTATTGATAAACCTGTAAATCTAATGTTATGCCCAAAAGCGTAAATAATATCTTCGTTCTGCCTGCTGCATTGATAATTATATTTCTTACAGCATCATTTTCATTTTCACAACTCGTGAATGATTTCAGAGTGAATGATGATTCAACGAGCACCGAACAATCTCAAGGGGTAATTGGAACAGATGCTAACGGTAATTTCACAATAATTTGGTCCGACCTTAGAATAAATCCGTACAGTATATATTTCCAAAGGTTTAATTCCGTCGGTCAGAAAATCGGTATAAATCAAATTTTATTTTATAACGCATACTACCCCAAAATCGCCGTCAGAAGGGATGGTAGTTTTGGCATCGTTTTGTCAGACACAATCCCAAAATTTCAACTTTTCAATAAATACGGTATACAAATATCTCAATTAACCGAACTTGATATTATGCGTGACTGGGGTTCAGGAAAATATGCATTATCGTCAGATTCATCGGGAAATTTTGTCGTTGTACACGAGATTAATTTTACACCCTCTGATATTAATATATATTTTCAGAGATTCGATTCTCTAGGAAATAAATTAGGAAGTCGAGTAAGAGTAAATGATGATACAACTATAATGCGGCGGCATGTTGTTCCGGATGTGACAATGAGACGTGACGGGAGCTTTATTGTGTGCTGGCAAGATCCGCGTCCACCGGCAGTCCCCAATGGAGATGATATTTATATGCAGATGTTTGATAAAAATGGGAATAAAATCGGAAACAACACAAGGGTGAATAATGATACGGTTGTGCTTGACTATCAGCACTTTCCAAAAATAACATCTGACGATGCAGGAAGGTTCGCGATTGTTTTTACGGAAATACCGGACGCAACAGGCATTGCGTATAATCTATTACAATTGTTTAATCCGGATGGCACGCCATACGGAAATAATATTCGATTCTCAAACAATGGCACTGAACAATATCCGCAAATAAGTAAAAGAAGCAACGGAGATTTAGCAGTAAGTTTCGAGAGGAATCCGGGCTCAGCAAATGTTCCTTATATGCAAAGAATGGATGCATCGGGAGGATTAATTGGGACACCCTTTCTGGTAAGTAATCAATACCTGAATTCTTTAAAGGGCGTGGGGGGTATTTCAATATTTAATGATAAAATTATTACGGTATTCGTCGACAATCGGTTGGGTAATTTCGATGTTTTCTTCAATATCCGCTCATTCATTAAACCCGACAGTGTTGCAGCGGTAA